>WRGD01000095.1 GCA_009787355.1 Defluviitaleaceae bacterium
AAATTTGTCAAATACTAAATTAAAATAAATTTAATAAATATTTTAGAAAAATGAGGGGTATTTTGTATTAAGTTTTTATTGCAATTTTAATTATTATGTATTATATTTAAAAGTTTTTGTTCCAAAATAAAATTTAAATTTTTTCCATTTTATAAAAAATATAAAAAAAGACTGACCGAAATAGTTTCCGACAGTCTAAAACAAGTTAAATTCAAAAATCTAGCTTGTTTTTTATTACTTTATAACTTTTTATTTCAATTCAAAAAAGTAACTATAAATTTACTACCTATATATAGTTCACTTTCTATATTTATATCTATATTATAGATTTTCGCTATACTATCTACTATACTAAGACCTAGCCCATTGCCTTTTATTTCATTTTTAACTCTGTAATATCTATTAAAAATAATATCTAAATTTTCTTTTTCTATACCTATACCTGTATCTTCTATTGTTAAAATAATATTGTCTATTTTATTTATTTCAATATTTATTTTTCCATCGACAATATTATATTTTATAGCATTTTCTATAAGGTTCGATATTAGATATAATATATGCATATGATTAATTTTTATAGTTGCATTTCCTTTTACATTTATGACTATATTTTTTTCTTCTATTTGGTTGTGATAAATGGATATTACTTCTCCTACTATAGATGTTATTTCTATTTCTTCTACATCGTTTTTATCTTCTTTTTCTATACTTTCAAGTATTATAGTGTCTTCTATTAATTTTATTAAAACTTGCCCAGAGTCATATATTTTTTGATTATATTCTACTATTTTATCTAAATCTGTTATCATTTTTTTACTTACAAGCTCAGAAAATCCTACAATAGATGTTATAGGAGTTTTTAAAAAATGAGATACATTTGTAATTGTTTCATTTTGAAATTTTTCTAAATTTAATTTTTCTGTTACATCTTTTGTAAAAATGGTATAACCATTTTTAAATATATTTAATGTTAGTCTTATTGTCCTTTTATTTATGATAATATCTAAAATTTTAGGTTCTGAGCTATTTAGTGTACGTAATGCTTTTGTTACAACTTGATTTCGATACAATTGAATAAAAGTGTAATTTTTTCTATACTTGTGTATGCTAAAAATTTTTAGTGCTGATTTATTCGCAAGTATTATGTGGTACGTATTGTTTAAAAAAATTATTCCATCTTCCATAGAGTCCATAATTTCAGATATATTTTTATGCCTATGCTTTGCTTGTTCTGTAGTTTCTATATTTTCTTTTACAAATTGTTTTAGCTCCCTTATTACAAATTCGAAGTCTTCTAATGGTATTTTTTCCATATTTTCTTCATTTTGTATTATGTCTTTTAATATATTTAAACTTTGGTTATATTTTTTTAAACAGTGGGATATTAATATTTTTGATATAAAAAAAATAAAAAACAAACTTATTACCGTGGAAATAAAGAAATAAAAAACTAGATTATTTTTATGGACATATATTATATTTTCGATACTGTAGGAGTTAAAAAAAAACCACAACATAAAAAAAGCAATTGTTGTGGATAAAAAAGAAGAGAATATTATAAAAAATTTTAAAATTGTACCCATGCTATCCTCATTTTATTGTAATTTTACTTGTTATTCTTTTACAAGCATATAACCATAACCTCTTATTGTTTTGATATATATTGGATTTTCTGCAGAATCGGAAAGCTTTTGCCTAAGTGCCCTTATATGTACATCTACTGTTCGTCTTTCTCCAAAAAAATCCATCCCCCAAATTTTGTCCAAAAGACTATCTCTAGAAATAACAACTCCTATATTTTCATACAAGTACATAAAAAGTTCAAACTCTTTAAAAGTTAGGCTAATTTCTTCGTTACTTTTAAAAAGTTGCTTAGATTCCAAATTTATAAATATATCTTTATAATGTATACCAGTTTCATTTTTTTCGTATCTACGTAATACAGCTTTTACACGAGCAACCAGCTCCAAAACTCCAAAAGGTTTTGTTATATAATCGTCTGCACCAATATCTAAACCATATGCTTTATCTATTTCTGTAGATTTCGCTGTTAAAAAAATAACTGGTATAAATTTTGTAGACAAATTTGTTTTTAATCTTTTTATTATATCTATACCAGTTTCACTTGAAGAAAGCATAATGTCTAACAATATTATATTTGGTATTTTCTGATTTATTTTTTCATACATTTCTTTAGATGTAGAAAAAGAAAAAACAGTAAAACCAGAGGAAGTTAAAGTATATGTTATTATTTCCCTTATAGATTCATCATCTTCTAGGATATAAATAACTTTATTCATAAAAACCTACCCTTCTCTATGTTTAGAAGTGATGAAAAACACAACCCAGTCAGATATATTAACAGCATGGTCGGCTATACGTTCCAAATATTTTGCAATCATTATTAGGTCTATTGCTTGTTCTCCATTTTGTTTATTTTCATGTATCATTTCTACTACTTCATCTCTTACTTTTACGAATAGTTTGTCTATTTCATCGTCATCTTGTTCCACGGAATCTGCCATACTTCTATCTCTATTTACAAAAGCATCTAATGCTCTGCTAACCATAGATACTGTTTTTTCTGCCATTTCTAAGATTAAATCAGGTTTTTTTAAAAAAGTATTCTGAACTAGTTGAGTAGAAATTTCTGCAATGTTAAACGCCTGATTAGATATACGTTGCATATCTGTTATTATTTTTAAAGCAACAGAAATAAGACGTAAATCGCTTGCTACAGGCTGCTGTGTTACAAGTATATGTAATGCAGAGCTTTCTATTTGTTTTTCCATTTCATCTACTTTTTTTTGGTATTTTCTTACAGATTTTGCAAGAGTAATATCTTGATTTTTTAAAGCTGTCATTGCTCTCTCTATAGATATTTCTACAAGAGTTCCCATCTCTATAATATCGTTATTTATTTCTTCCAATGCAAATTCAAGCCTTTTTCTCATACAAAACCTCCTTTTGTTTAACTATTATCCAAATCTTCCTCTTACATAATCATCTGTTCTTTTATCTTTTGGATTTGAAAATAAAGTTGCTGTTCTATTGTATTCTATTATTTCTCCGTTTAAGAAAAAAGCAGTATAATCTGCAACTCTCTGTGCTTGTTGCATATTGTGTGTAACCATAACTATAGTATAATCTTTTTTTAGAGTTACAACCAAATCTTCTATTTTTAGCGTTGAAATAGGGTCTAATGCACTTGTTGGCTCATCCATAAGTAATATTTCCGGTTCTATTGCTATTGCTCTTGCAATACAAAGACGTTGTTGCTGTCCACCACTTAGACCCAAGGCACTTTTATCTAGCCTGTCCTTTACTTCATCCCATATTGCTACGTTTCTTAGGCTTTTTTCTACTATTTCTTCTAATTTAGCTTTATTTTTTCTGCCTCCCATACCATGAGTTTTTGGACCATATGCTACATTGTCAAATATGCTCATAGGAAAAGGATTAGGTTTTTGAAAAACCATACCTATTCTTTTTCGTAGTAAAAATACATCTTCTATTTGGTTTATATCTTCCTCTTCTTCTCCAAAAAGAAATTCACCATCTATTCTACAACCTATTACAAGGTCATTCATACGGTTTAAACATTTTAGAAGTGTACTTTTACCACAACCACTAGGACCTATAAAAGCTGTTATTCTTTTATCTTTTATGTCTAAGTTTATATTTTTTAAGGCATGAAAATCGCTATAATACAAATTTGCATTTTTTATTGTAAATTTCGGCATTTTATACCTTCCTAAATTTATTTGCTACAAAATTGGCGAGCATATTTAATATCAAAACAAGGCTCATAAGAACCACAGCAGTCGCATATGCTCTATCCATGTCTGTACCCTCTACTGTAATAGTATACATAAAAACAGCTAGCGTTGCACCAGAACTAAAAAGATTTGTAGGCATTGTAGCTAAAGTTCCAGCTGTAAGTAACAATGCAGCCGTTTCTCCTACAAGCCTACCTACAGAAAGTATAATACTTGCTAAAATACCCGTGATAGAGCTTGGTAAAACAACTTTTATTATTGTTTGAAATTTACCAGCACCCAATGCAAAACTACCCTCTCTATATGTCAGTGGTACAGATTTTAACGATTCTTCTGTAGAGCGTATAATAATTGGTAATATCATTATAGAAACTGTTAAGATACCAGCCATAAGCGACCAAGTAAAACCAAGTATTACAACGTAAAACAAGAAACCAAAAAGACCATATATAACAGATGGTATGCCTGAAAGAGTTTCTATTGCAACACGTATAGCTTTTACAATGAATGAATCTTTATTTGCATATTCATTTAGGTATATGGCACTACCAATACCAATAGGCACAGCAATAACAAGCGTTAATCCAACTATAATAAATGTGTTTACGACCATTGGTATAATAGAATGTCCCGTAGGTTCATTCATACCAAACAGAAAACTAAAACTTAAATGTCTAAATCCATTTATAAGTACTTGAAAAAGTATAACACAAAGTGTTAAAACAGAAAAACCGATTCCCAAATATAATTTAAAGTAATTAATAATATTTTTTATTTTTCTCATTATTAAACTCCTTTGTTACGATTTGCTATAGTAAGTATTATATTTAGCAAAATAATAATTACGAAAAGTACAACACCAACACCAAATAAAACATTTTGGTGAAGACCGGTGGCATATCCCATTTCCATAGCAATACCAGCTGTTAAAGTACGTACTGGTGTAAGAAAACCATCTACGGTAGCTTCTAAATATGTTGTATCCATAGGGATACCTTGTGTAATAGACCTAAAAATATTCATAAAACCACTTGGAATAATAGGGGCATTACCTGCAACCATTATAACGGCCATAGTTTCCCCAACAGCACGACCTATGCCAAGTACGAGTGCTCCATTTATTCCACTTTTTGCTGTTGGAACAACAACTTCAAAAACAGCTTCTGTTTTTGTACAACCAAGTGCTAGTGCTCCTTCAAAATAAACATTTGGAACAGCACGTATAGCAGCCTCGCTCAAATTTATAATAGTTGGTAATATCATTATAGAAAGTATAATTGTAGCTGCTAAAAGACTATTTCCGTGCAATGCTCCCAAATAATTTCGTATAAATGGAACAACTACTACAACTCCAAAAAAACCATATAAAACAGACGGTATACCTCCTAAAAGTTCTACCATAGTTTTTAATGGTTTATAAAAACGATTTGGACAAAATAAAGCAAGATATATAGCACACCAAAGACCTATTCTAGAACCAACGATAACCGCGATTGTTGTTGTTATTACCGAGGCAATAATAAAACTAAAAATACCAAAATCTTGACTAAGTGGTCTCCAAGTTGTCCCAAACAAAAAATTTGTAACACCAACTTCAAAAATAGCTGGAACACCTCTACTAAACATAAAAAATATAATAATAAAAAGTGTTAGAACAGATGTAAGGCTACATGCTAAAAATAGTGCCTTAGATAAAGATTCAACTTTTTTTAAATTCATTAAAAACAACCTTTTTTAGAAAATTTTGAAAAATACAAAAATTATCATTATACCAAAATAGCCCAATAACCTTTTAAGGTTATGGGCATAATTTGGTTTTTTAAACTCTTAAATAAAAATATTTCTTAAATAAAAATATTTTATTTAGTGAGCTCTTACAAACTCTGCTTGACTTATTACTGTTTGACCTTCTTCGGAGATTATCCAATCTACAAATGCACGTGCAACATCACTAATAGTATCTTCAACAATACCTAAGTAAAATACATTTGCAAATGCATAGCTACCATCACGTACAGCAGCTTCGGAAAATGCAACTCCATCTATAGAAACAGATTTAAGACCAGCATCCTCTACAAGACCAGCACTAATATAACCTATAGAATTTTCATTTCCACTTACAGAGGCTATAATACCACCAGTCCCAGAAGAAAAAACAGCAGTAGGGGCAACGGCAGATACCCAAACTGTAGAATCTCCAGATGCTACTTCATCACGAACGTTTGCAAAGCTTTCAAAAGTAGAACGAATACCACTACCTTCTTCACGAGAAACTACAGCAATACCTGCATTATTTCCGCCAACTTCAGACCAGTTTGTAATATCACCACGGAAAATACCTTCTATTTGCTCGAGTGTAAGATTATCTACATTGTTAGATGGGTGAACAACAATAGCAACACCATCCATAGCTATAGAAACAGGCGTAAGACCTTGTTCTTGTTCTGAGTCGGATAAAGTACGACTTGCCATAGCAATGTCTGAAACACCGTTTATTGTAGCGTTAATACCAGAAGAAGTACCAAGTTCCTGTACCTCTATAGAAACATGACCATTAATATTTGTAAAAGCGGATACAAGCTCTCTCATAAGAGGAGTAACAGTTGTAGAACCAGCAACAATAATTTCTCCTACAAGACCAGTATATTCTGGAGATGGCTCTACTACAGTAGGAGCGGGGTTTGGTTGTGTATTTGGCTGTTCTGCAGTTGTAGGTTCTGCTGCGTTTCCACAAGCAACTAAAAACATAATACCAAACATAGATAATAATTTTTTCATTTAAAATACTCCTCATAAATAATATGTGCTTTTTGCACTGTATGTATTATTATTTTTCGCAATTGGTAAACTTATGCACCTCAAAAAATTTGAAATGATTTATTGTAAAAAAGTTCTCCCAATTGATACATTATGTATTATAGTTTGGTTTTTTAAAAAAACTATGTTGTTTAGGTTAAGTTTGGGTTAAGTTTTTAATAAAATTTTTTCGGAATTTATAATTTTTTGGTTGTGTTCTAATCTAAAATGCTCGGTGTTTCTAAAAATACCGTTTATAACTGGGTTTTAAGATATAAAGCTATAATACTTAGCCGAAATTCACTATAACATACTTTTTTTATCATATTATTTATTGCGTTTAAAAAAGTACCATTACAAAAAGTTGTGGAAAGAACAAAAGAAGCAAATGATTTAATAAATAATAATGTTTTGTTACAATAACATTACAATTTCAGACTTTTATGCATAAAATATTTACAATTCTAAAATTAAGTATTATAATTCGAATATATGTAATATTAAATGTTCAAGATTGATACTTTTTTAACAATTTAAGGATAAGAAAAATTCAACTTAAAATAATACGGGAGAACGAATGATATTAGATGTTATAGTAATTTTTATTATTGCCCTAAATATTATAAGAGGCTACATAAAAGGGTTTGTAGAAATAGCACTTCGCTTAGTTTTTCTTGTAGTGGCTATATCTTTATCACGATATTTACATTATCATTTATCGGTGTTTTTAACTACAACTCCTATTTATGACAATATATTAAGTTGGACATACTCCCACATTAGCCTCGGAGAAATGTCAACCAATGTTTCAGACAACTTACATACACAGATTGTAAACAATTTGCCTTTTCCTTATATATTTACATCTTTTATAGATTTTGAAAATATGTTTAATCTAAGCAATTTTGTAGATATACAAATGGTTGAGTTTCAAATTGCAAGTGCTGTTACAATATTTATTATCAATGTGATAAGTGGTGTGTTACTTGTGATTCTGTTTACAGTTGGTTTTGGTTTTTTAGCAAAAAGTATTGGTTTAATAGCTAAACTTCCTGTGTTAAAAAGTGTAAATAAAATTCTTGGAGTGTTTGTGGGTGCTATCAGTGGTGTATTTGGTGTATGGATTTTTCTTATAATATACAATATTGTTTTTTTTCATAATAGTGAAAATATGTTAGAAGACTCTGTGGTAGCTCTTTGGTTTAACCAAAGAAACTTTATTTTATCATTTGTAATGGGGTTTTTTCACTAATTAGTAATACCCAAAGTTTTTTTATAATATATTTAATATAAAAAATATAAAAAACTTTGGGAGGCTTTATGAAAAATACCGATTTTTTGGTTTTGTTGCTTTTTGTTTTTTTTGCAGTGGGTTGTAGTGGTAGTAATATCCCAGATGTGATAGATAATATACAAAATATAAGTTTTGAAGATAAGATTAACGATATGCTAAAAAACCTTACGAGTTTTGAGGCGATTGCAGAAGTTACATACATATCAAATAAAAATATAAACCAATACAAAATAAATCATATAGCAACAATAAATGGTTATTATTTTATAGAAGTAATAGCACCAGAAGAGCATTCTTCCAATGTTACTATTTCTAATACTATAGCTATAAAACAAATGAATAAAAATCTAAATCATATTGTGAATTTGGATAATAATGATACAAAAGAAAGAACTTCACTTCTTTTTACAAATTTTGTTTCATTTTTCCTTGAAAACGAAAACTCTACAATCGATGTAGACGAAGAATTTGCAATTCTAACTGTAAATACAGGTAGTCAAAATCCGTACATACAGACACTTAGGCTTTTAATTGATAGTGATTTAAACCCAATCAGTTTAATTACATATGATATCAATAATAACGAAAGGATATTAGTACATTACCTAGAATTTAATTATAATCCAAATATTGATATGAATATTTTTGAAATTAATTAATACGGTATATGTATATTTAGATATGTATGAGGTAATACTTTAATAAAACATACAAAATAGGAAAAAACCTATACATATCGGAGAGTGTTTATGGTAGTAAAAAGAGGAGATATATTTTATGCCGATTTAAGCCCTGTTGTAGGTTCCGAACAAGGGGGAATAAGACCGGTTTTGATAGTTCAAAATGACATGGGGAATAGATACAGCCCAACGGTAATATGTGCAGCTATAACAAGCCAAATAAACAAAGCCAAATTACCAACCCATATAGAAATAGATTCGGATGCATGTACTCTTATAAAAGATTCTGTTGTATTATTGGAACAATTAAGAACAATAGACAAAAAGAGATTGCGTGAAAAAATATGCAAAATAGACGATGAACTAATGAGAAAGATTAACAAATCGCTTTTAATAAGCATAGGTTTAAATTAATACATAATTAAAACCGCAGTTTTTTCTGCAAAAAAAGATTGTTGCTATCAAAGTAACAATCTTTTTTGCTATTATAATTATTTACAATATTTTTGTAATATGGTACTATTTATTGACAAAAAAATTTTTAAAAAAATTTTAAATATTACAGAAAATTAAAGGGTGTCAAATTGTATAAAGAAATAAAACCAAAAATTGATTTAAATAAAAACGATGAAGTTTATGATATTCACCCAAGATATTCCAGAAATATACAAGCTATTAGTAAAAAACAATTAAATGATTTACATAGTAAAAAAGTTTGTGTAATAGGTTCTGGTGGTATAGGTGGGTACGTAGTAGAAATATTGTCTAGAATAGGGATTCACAATATAACAGTTGTAGATAACGATGTTTTCGACTACAACAATTTAAATAGGCAACTTTTTTCTAAAGAAAGCTTGATTGGAAAATCGAAAGTAGAAGCTGCAAAACAAAGAATATTTGAAGTTAATAGCAATGTAAATTTACAAATACACGACAAAATGCTAACAGAAGAAAATGCCGAGGAAATAGTAAAAAACCACGATTTAGTAGTAGATGCATTAGACAATATAAAAACAAGATTTATGCTGTCCAAAACTTGTAGCAAATTAAATATACCTATGATTCATGGTGCTATTGCTGGCTGGCATGGTCAAGTTTGTATTGTTTTCCCAAACGATGATACATTAGAAAAGTTGTACAAAAATATAGATACAGAAAAAGGTGTGGAATTAGAACTTGGAAACCTACCTTTTACAGCATCTACAATTGCTAGTCTTCAGTGTGCAGAAGCTGTAAAAATACTTACTGGCAAGGGAAATTTGTTACGTGGTGAAGTATTGCAAGTAGATATTTTGCATAATGAATACTACAAAATAAAAGTAAAATAGAATTTTGAAAATTGATAAAATTTAAAATTTCATTAATTTGTTTCATTTAATTATGAAGAAAGGTTATATAATATGCAAACTAATACAGAAAATGTAGAGCAAAACATACAAAATATAATAGAAGTTAAAAATTTCACTAAGTCTTATGATAAATTTACTGCAGTTGATAATATCAGCTTTAATGTTAAAGCTGGAAGTATTTTTGCATTTTTAGGACCAAATGGAGCAGGTAAATCTACAACAATAAATACACTTTGTACAATATTTGAAAAAACAAGTGGAAATTTAAAAATATCGGGATACGATGTAGATAAAGAACGAGACAAAGTGCGTAGTCAAATAGGTGTTGTTTTTCAAGAAAGCACACTTGACCCCAAAATGACAGTAGAAGAAAATTTAGAGATGCATTGTGTATTTTACAATGTTTCCAAAAATAAAAGAGACGAACAGATTACTTTTGTACTAAATTTAGTAGATTTGTCTGATTGGAGAAAAAAATTAGTTGGACAATTATCAGGAGGTATGAAACGCAGGGTAGAAATAGCTCGTGGTTTGGTACATTATCCAAAAGTTTTATTTTTGGACGAGCCTACAACTGGACTAGACCCTCAAACAAGGTCTCAAATTTGGAAATATGTCATAAAGCTCCAAAAGGAAAAGAATATAACAATATTTTTAACAACACATTATATGGAAGAAGCTGAAGTGTGTGAAAAAATAGCAATTATGGATCACGGAAAAATAGTAGCTCATGATACTCCTTATATGTTAAAAAAACAATACACAAAAGACAGGGCATATATAAGCACAAATAATTCACATAAGTTGAAAGAAGAACTACAAAAATATAATATGAAATACGAAGAAAAAGAAAAATATCATAGAATAGATATTACAAACAATGAAGACTTACTTACAGTTCTTGCAAACTGTAAAGAAGATATTACAGATATTGAAATAAAAAAAGGAACACTAAACGATGTATTTTTAAATATAACTGGTAGAGAAATAAGAGAGGTAACAAAATAATGGAAATTATAAAAGCACTTTGGGTAAGAAATATTAAAATATTTTTGAGAAATAAGCCAAGTCTTATATTTCAATTGATTATGCCTTTTTTCTTTATATTTGTTTTTGGTAATGTTTTTGGAACAGCTAATTTATACAATGCAATATCTGCTATGCTCGCAGGTATTATTGCGGCTACAATGTTTGATTCATCTTTTAGGGTATCATCTTCTACTATAGACGATATGTTAGGAGGTTTTATGAAAGAGGTATTAGTATCCCCAATACCTCGATACAAAATTGCAATAGGTCAATTTATATCTAGTGCAACTATTGCAGCTATACAAGGGACAATGATATTAATAGCTGGTTTTTTAATAGGATTTAGAGTTTCTACACCTCTTACATTAATTTTTTCATTTTTTGGTATGATTTTTATAGGTTTGGTTTTCTCTGGTTTTGGACTTGCTGTTGCAGCAAAATCTAACAATATGCAAACATTTCAAGCTATTACAATGGCACTTACAATGCCAATGACATTTATATCTGGTGCATATATACCTATATCAGGGCTACCTAGAATACTACAGTGGGTATCATACTTCAACCCTGTTACGTATGCTGTTAATTTTTTTAGAATAATTACACTTGAGCAAGTCGGGACACCAACGGAAAATTTAATTGGATTTGGTTTGGGAGTAGAATTTTTAGGAATACAAATAGGCTTTCTTGGGTCTTTTCTTATTTTAATTGTTTTTGGAGTATTATTTACTATCTTTTCTACAATTGTGTTTACAAAAATGGATTTTTCTAAGATAAATAGGAAAAGTGGAACTTTTGGTATGTTTGGTTAATTTATAGAGATGAAAATACAAGAAATTTAATGAAAAGATATATAGAAAATATAAAAAAATCTCTTTTTGAGGACACGACCACTAGGCTGTATAAACCACCCATTAAATATACGACCATTTCTAGTAGGATTAGCAGAAAATTGACTTCCTAATGACTGACCATTTTGTACTGTTCTTTACTGAGTAGCAGGTGTACCACAATTTGTCCCGTCCCTACTACCCAGCCAAAGTATAACTTGCTCTATTAAGAGTTGCTAAAGTTCCTATAGGTCGTCCACTAGCCACAAAAAGTAAAATCTCCTTTATATACTTTTTATACAAAATTTTATATAATACAAAATATAGATTTATGGTTATGTATAAAAAACAATATTCGGAGGATTTATGAAGAAAAATATTGTAGGTATGTTATTGAGTGTTGTATTGGTAGGCTGTGGAGCAAATGATTTACTTTCTTATGATAGTAATGATGTTTCTTATTCATTTACAGATACTTTACATACATTAGAAATTGATGAAAGACATACTTTGGTGGATGGTCAAGTGGAAACAGGCATTTCTTTGTCGGAAGTAATTATGGATAACGATATATATTTAGATATAGTAGAACTTGGAGAAATTATAATACAATCCATGTCATTTTGGCATGAGGTTTTGTATTTAAGAGGAAGATTTTCACAAGAACATTTGGGGCATTATTCAGAAGTGTGGGATTTTCCACAACACAAGCCCATATTAAGAGCGTATCAGAGAGTTCTCCCAACCTCTGGTTTTGAAAGTTTACAAGATATTAAAGACTATCTTTTACAGTTTTATACTGAGAGTTTTTTAGAGTCTGTTTTTTCTTTAGAACTAGCACCTTTTATTGAATATGATAATACCTTGTACCTTCATACTGCAAGAATATGGTTTGCTAGTTCCAAACTTGAAACAGCTATTTATACTTTAGTCGAACATAATAATGATTACAGTATTGTTGAAATGTCAGTATTAAGAACCGTATGGGATATGTTACCTAATCTTGTGTATCGTGGTGATAGAGAAGAACTCTTTAGAGAAGCTAGGGAGCAAATTCTCCGTGGGGATACTTTTTTCCCTCAAGATTATTCATTAGAGATAGTAATGGTAGAAACATTTTATCATTTTACTTTTGTAGACAACAGAATTAATGATATAGTGGTGGTATCATACGGTAGAGAATTTCAATGGGATACGTGGTGGGTGTGAAAAAATTAAAAGGAGTAAGAATACATCTTACTCCTTTTAATTTTAATATTAGGTATTTCGCCCAAATATCGATACATGTAAATGTCTATCATTTCCAACATAACCTCTGCCTGCATAAAAAACTTCATTTTCGTGTCGATTTCTTTGTGTTCTGAATCCCCATGTGTTTTCTAAATAATTAAGAATAGCCGCAGGTCTTTGACCAGTATTGAGTACGACACCACCAATAGACTGAAAATCTACAGCCATACCTCTAACGTGTTCATCAAGACTACCACCATTATGAAATGTACCAGCAAGTGCATTTATCTGTACAGTTCCAAATCTATCATTAATTCTTAGTATTGCCCTTAGTAGGTCTGCTGAAAGAAATACATTTGGTGCAGGTGTACCTCCACTGAATGTTCTCCAATTATTAGGGTTTTGTTCAAAATATCTTCTTGTTGTAGCCATTAAACCATTTGCTGTATCTTCAAAATTGGCAAAAGGGCTTGTTCTATTTGCGTGAGAAACACCTTCTAATACTGCCATATCAATTCGTAATCCTGTTGTAGAAGTTCCGTGGTATCTATTAAGGATTTCTCTAGCCAATGCCTGCCTACTTATAGTATCATAATTCATCGGCACATACTCCCACCGAGCCCAAAGAGTAGCATTCCCCTCAATAAGAAGTCCATCAGGTAAAACATTAGTATTTGACTGAGAAGTAGCCCAACCTAAAAATCTA
>WRGD01000096.1 GCA_009787355.1 Defluviitaleaceae bacterium
TGTTTATATTATCAATTTCTTCATCACCTATAATTATTTCCGAAAAAGAAATATCTGTATCAACCTCATCATTCACCAAATTAGCATCTTCATTAATCTCTAAGGTGTGCTGTGTATAATTTTAAACCTTAAATTTTATATTTACTATTTATATTCATCTCTTTGGTAATTATATCATTTTTCTTTCTTTTTTCATATTTTCTGATATATGAGAATACTATTTACAATTATTTTAGCTTATTTATTAAAAAGACACAAAAATGACAAAAAACACTTGTAATTTTTAAAATAATATTGTATAATGCGTGAAATAATAATTTTGATATATATAAATTGTACATATATTTATTTTTTTATATCAAAATTTTTTACAAAAATATTAAAAAATACACGAAAGGTTTTTATTATGAAGAAAATTTTGTCTTATATTTTATTTTCTATTTTGTTTTTTAGCATAACAGCAAATATATATGCTAGAGAAACTAGCCCAAGGCTTGTAATGTACTATGGAGATTGGTCTCCTTTTTCTGCCCAAGGTTATTTTACCCCTTTTGATATGCCTGTACATATGTACACACATTTATTATATTCATTTGTAGCTTTCGATGAATATGGAAATATTACTTTAACAGATAATGAAGCAGGTCTTGATTTAGTTTTTGATGAAAGTGAAAATGGACAATTTGCTGGTATTCTTACAGCTTTTCAAATACTAAGACAAGACAATCCAAACTTAAGAATAGGTATTAGTCTTGGTGGGTGGACACATTCTGGCTATTTTCCAGTTGTAGCTGCAGATGATGAAAGACGTGAAAATTTAATTTCTCAGGTATTAGCTCTAATGGAATTTACAAATATGGATTTTGTAGATGTAGATTGGGAATATCCGGGTCATGTACGTTGGCCAGATTTAGTAGACAATGTAAATGACCAAGGGCATCTTTTAGGAACTCCTGAAGATGAAGAGAACTTTACTACATTGCTTAGAGAATTTAGAGCTGCTTTAGATTCTCAAGGAGAAAGATTAGGAAAAACTTATGAGCTTACAATAGCCGTTGGTTCTCAACCAAACCATATAGAATTTATAGATATACCTACCGTATCTGAAATAGTAGATTTTATAAATATTATGACATACGATATGGCTGGAGCATGGAATAATTTCAGTTCTCATGCTACAAACCTATTTTCAGACCCAGAGCATGAAAGAGGTGCTTTGTCTATAGATGCTTCAGTACAAATGTTTTTAGATTTGGGAGTTTCTCCAGAACAATTACTTGTTGGTGCTGCGTTTTATTCTAGAGGTTGGGGTGCTATAGAACAAGGTTCTTATCCAGACCCAGAAAGACCAGGTTTATTTGGAAATGCAATGCCAATAGAAGGAACACGTACAATGTGGCATGGAGGGCTTGAGGTTGGTGCCATAAACGACATACCAGTAGTAGAAGGTGATCAAGGTTGGCATGGTGGTATATGGGCTGCCAGAAATATAGAAAGGTTACAAGAAGAATTAGGAGTAAGAGAATTTTGGGATAATTATGCAAAAGCTTCTTATTTCTACAATCCACAAACAGGGGCATTTTTCACTATAGACACACCAAGGTCTTTAGAATACAAATCTAATTTTATTTTGTCCGAAAATTTGGGCGGAATGCTTGTTTGGATGGCATCACACGATGCATATAGTGAAACTGGAAGAAGAGACTTGTTAACATCGGTTATATACGAAAATTTATTTGTAGATGGTATACCTACAAACAATAATAACTTTAATTTTGATACAGACAATTTGAGTTTTGAGCAAGTATCTACTTCAATGGGCAATAGAGTTATAATAACAAATAATGCAACTCTTACACATACTAATGAAGTTTTGAGAACTCTCGAAGAAAGATATAATTCTTTACAAAACCCACAAATAATATTAAGAGATACAGCAGGCAATGTTTTGTTAGACTTAGAGCTTCCTACTCTTTTACCGGGTGAAAATATTACTTTCTATATCCCAAATAGAATTGTAATAAATGGTACTTTGGAAATAAACAGCCGTTTTTCTACAGAACGTGATGCTTTTGCAAGTAGTATTTTTAGAGTTGTAAGAGGTAATATTTTAAATACAGATATTTAAAAACGGCAAATGAGATATATAAAATAATAATTCCCACCAAATATTTTTAAGTGTTTGGTATGTATTTTACTTGTATTTCAATATTATACAGTAGACTTAGAGATATTGCAATGTAGTAACAATTAAATTTTTATATAAACAGTGATGTATCAATTTCATCACTGTTTATTATTAAATAAATTTGTAAGGTTTTAATTATGAATATACCTAATAATTTATATCGTGTAGATATTGAAGAATTTATAAAATCTATTTCTAATCTTGAAACTCCTGTTATCGTGTATAACCTTAACCAGTTAGATATTACTATTTAAACATAGAAAATATAGTCGATTTAGTATACAAATCAAAAATGTTTTGAACTTGAAGATTTCTTTGAAACAGAAGTTATTAATATCTTGTTTATCGAACCTGTTTTTTATGATAAGAATTTATATTCATTTGATATTATTGAATTGACAACTTTAGTAGGCAATACAGTTCCTTTTTTTATAGAAAATACCTCTTTTTTAAAAATATCCATGGGTTACGAGATAAGTGATTTATTAGCACAGATTTTTTCTTATAAAAATATAAAAATTCTTCTTGAAAAATACAAATTTTTATTTACTTAAATGAGGTATACAATGACTTATAAAAAAGCTACAAATTTAGACCATTCTTTTATAGATGAACTTTTGAAATTATCGGACGATGATTATGAAATAGGAATAGCATATCCAAGAGGAGATTTGGAAGACATAGAAACGGACTTAAAAGACTATAATACAACAATAAACAATAGTTTTTATATTATATGTGATAATAATACACCTATTGGTGTTATCGGAGAACTTTTAGATAATGATAAAGTTATTATAGTAGGTCCTATTTTTAAAAAAGAACATCATAATATAAAAAATATAGACGACATTTTGCAGTTATTTTTAAATAAATATGATAAACATTTTACAATTAATTTTTATATTATAGACACTAATAATAATCTATCTGCTTCTGTAATTAAACTTGGTGCTGTTGTTGTGTCGAAAAGAATATCTATGAAATATAGTCTTAAAAATCATAAGAAAAATAACAAAAGTCTTAATGTAACTAATATTGCTATAGAAGATAGTTTGAAATTAGAACAAGTTTCTAATTTATTTCTAAATAATATGCCTGATTATGATATAAATAAGAATGAAAGTGTACTTTCCTATACGGAAGAAGGATATAACGTATCTGTTATATTTGATGGAGATGTATTAGCAGGTGCTATTATTTGGTGTTGGTATTCAGATTTATTTTTTGGAAGAATAGAGTATTTATGTGTAGATAAAAATTATAGAGGATTACCATTTGGAGAAAATCTTATACAATTTTGTTTGAATGAAGTATACTCAAAGTTAGATAATAGTAATATTGAAAAAGAACACCTAAATATTATACATTTAGATTTAAAAAAAGATAACGAAGTAGCTTTTAATTTGTATAAAAAAGCAGGATTTAAAACAAATTTTACTTATACTAACTATAGAATTTCTAAACAATAGGTAAATACTCAAAATGAAAACTATTGAAAATTTCAAAAAAATTATAAAATATTTTAGATATGTAAAAATAAAACTGTTTATTCTATTTGTAACATATACTTTTTCTATTGTTTTAGAGCTATTAAATCCTTACTTTATGGGAAGAATTATTGACAGTCTGGCAATTCAGAATGTAGATACAGTGTTTTTCTATTTGATTATTTTAACTTTTTTATCTGTTTTTTCTTATCCCATTTAGATTTTTTACAAAAAAACATATCGAAAGAATCTGAATTTAAAACAATATAAAAAAAAGATAATATAAAAATGAACTTTTATAATAATCTTAAAATCTGCAAAGTCATAACAAAGCTTAAAGTAGGAAATAATTTTTTTAGAATTGATAACAATATGGCAGTTAGCACTTGTTCTAAATTAAATATAAAACGGCTACCTTTTGCACACCCCCTATTTCTGTACTACAGGTAGCCGCTTTTCTCAAATAAGTTGTATAAAACCAAATTTTTTCTGATATATTATTTAAGAGCCTGTTCAAAATCTCCATACTATACAATAATATATCACACCAAATTCATACCTCTATTGAAAACTCTAATATTAGGCTCTACAAATTTTGGTTTTACATTTGCTTTTATAGAGTTTTCCCAGTTTATATCTGTTAGACCAAGTATTTTTATAGTTGCACCTATAAGTAGTATATTTGCACCTTTAGGATTATTTAATTTTTTTGCCTCTTCTGTTGCATCTATTATTTTCGTTTCTAGTGTATTAGATATTTCTGTTATTAAATTTTCACTATATTTTTCTTTACCTGCAAGTACAGCAACGGGATGTATAACTTGGTTGTTTAAAATCACTACCCCATTTTTTTTCATATATGGGATATGTCTAAATGCCTCCATTTGCTCAAATGAAATAAGTAAATCACCGCTTCCTTTTTCTATAACAGAAGAATGTACTATATCTCCAAAACGTATATGGGCAGATACATCTCCTCCTCTTTGGCTCATTCCTTTTATTTCACTCATTTTCACATCATATCCAGCCTGCATTAAACCATGAGTTAAAACTTTACTTGCAAGTAATGTTCCTTGCCCACCTACACCCACTAATAATATATTTTTTATCATTAATTTATACTCCTAAGAAAAAAAATCAGGTTTTTTCTGCGTTATATTATTTAATCCTTTAAAATCAGAAATTTGTATTGCCTTTGTAGGACATACTTGCTCACAAATACTACAACCAACACAGGAATTATCTATTGTTGCTATTTTTCCATCTTTTATCATTGCTATAGATGGGCAACCAACTCTTATACAAGATTTGCAACCTATACATTTTTCTTCTTCTACAAAATATTTTGTTTTAAATAGGTCTTGTCCATATTTTTCATAATCACGTTCTCCCATAGGTTTTAAAGCACATGGCCAATCTGTAATAATTACATATGGTTCATCTTTTGAATATGCATCTTCCAAAACATTGCGAACTTTTTTTAAATCGTTTGGATTTACTCTTTCAACATTTTTGGCACCTAATGCACGAACAACATTTTCTATATCTATTTCTGGGCTTGCATCTAAATTTATATTTATACCTGAACCCGGATTACCTTGCTGACCAGTCATACCTGTTATTCTATTGTCGAGTATTACACAAATTACTTTACCATTGTTGTAAAGAACCTCTACAAGACTATTCATACCTGTATGAAAAAATGTAGAATCCCCCATTATGCCAATTACTTTTGTATCCTTTCCTGCTGCTTCCATTGCTTTTTGTGTTCCGTGTGCAGCACTAAAAGAAGAACCCATACAAACTATATAATCCATAGTCCCATAAGGTTCTGCAAAACCCAAAGTATAACAACCTATGTCCCCTGCTATAATCGTATCTTTTTTTCTTGACATTTTTGAAAGTTCAAAAAAGAAGCCACGATGTGGGCAACCAGAACACATAGCAGGTGGTCTTGATACTAATAAATCTGTATTTATTTCTACTTGTTTTAATTTTTCTCCATAGACAGCTGAGCGTATAACATCTGGAGTCATTTCTCCATATGGTAAAAAAGTAGGTTTTCCTATACACTCGTATCCAGCTCTCTCTACCCAAGATTGCATTATTGGGTCATTTTCTTCTATTACATATACAGTTTCTACTTGTCTATAAAATTCATCTAAAAGTGAGTCTGGTAAAGGATTTGTAAAACCCAGTTTTAAATATGTTGCATTATCTAAAAAAACTTCTTTTGCAAAATTGAAACTCATACCAGATACTATAACTCCTATTTTGGAATCATTTTTAGATTTTTCTATATAATTTAATTCAGTATTTTCACTAAAATTTTTTAGTTTTTTCATTCTTTCTTCTATTTTTTTTCGTAAATTTCTGGAAACAGAAGGAACAGGTAAATATTTATTAATATTTTTTTTGTAAGGTTTTATTTCTATGTCTATTCGTTCGCCTATTTTTACTAAACTTTTAGAATGACAAACTCTTGTTGTAACTCTTATAATTACAGGTGTATCATATTTTTCACTTATGTCGAAAGCTATTTTTATCATATCTAAACATTCTTGACTATTAGATGGTTCAAATAATGGTACTTTAGAAAAATGTGCATAGTTTCGATTGTCCTGCTCATTTTGAGATGAATGCATACCAGGTTCATCACACGATATAAGAACCATACCACCTGTTACACCGGTATATGCAAATGTAAAAAGTGGGTCGGATGCTACGTTTACACCAACGTGTTTCACTGCACAAACAGCTCTCACACCACCAATAGATGCACCAGCACAAGCTTCAAATGCTATTTTTTCATTTGGAGCCCATTCTGATATTACTTCTTTATATTTAGATATATTTTCTAATATTTCTGTACTAGGAGTACCAGGATAAGCAGAAGCAAACAAAACACCAGCCTCGTATGCACCACGTGCAAGAGCTTCATCACCTGTCATTAGTATTTTGTTTTCTATTTTATTCATTTTTCCCTCCTGCTTTTTTAAACGAAATATGTAAAAAGTCCAAAAAAACTATGTAAAAACGAAAAACACAGTTTTTCGGACCTCAATTATTTAATACTAAGATTTTTAAATTAATTACTTTTAATTAATTGCTATAAACCATGGTAAGAAGTATAGACATCAATTTTTCTTGAGAGCTGGCTCCACGAGACGTTAAAACTATAGGAGCTTTTGCACCAAGTATAATACCTGCCATTATCGTATTACCTAGATATACTAAAGATTTTGACATTATATTACCACAAGCTATATTTGGCATAACCATAATGTCTATATCTCCAGCTATTTCAGATTTAGAACCTTTTGTTTTTGCTGATTTTTCACTAATTGCAATATCTAAAGAAATTGGACCTTCTATAATACAGCCTTCTACATTTTCCTTTTTGAAAAGGTCTACTAAATTTTGTGCATCTTCTGTTTCTGGCATTTTTGGATTTACAGTTTCTATTGCTGCCATTACACCTATTTTTATATTTTTGTAACCAAGAATTTTCAAATAATCTATAGCATTTTTTATTATATATTTTTTCTGCTCTAAATTCGGATAAATATTCATACCGGCATCTGTTATAAATAATAATTTATGATAAACAGGATTTTCAAGCACAGTTAAATGAGACATAATTGTACCATTGTTTATTCCATTTTCTTTGTCTACAACTGCTTTTAATAAGGTAGATGTATCTATCTTTCCTTTCATTAAAATATCTGCTAAACCGTTTTTAACTATTTCTACAGATTTTTTTGCCGATTCTTCTTTAGAGTTTGTGTGTACAATATTTTCGTCTATTACATTTAAATTTATTTCGTTGCATATATTTTTTATTTCTTCTTTATTACCAACAAAAATATAAGAAATACCCAAATTTTCATGAGCTTCTTTGATTGCTTTTATACTTTCTAAATCTGCGTTTGATACAACTATTTTTTTAGATTTTCCATTTAACAACTTATTTTTTAAATCTTCAAAATTTTTAAACATTAACAAATCACCAAAAATTAAAAAGTAATACTCTGTTTTTTATCAGATTTCTTTTTGTCTTCTATTATTTTCATTGCATATTTATCGGAAGCTAGGTAAGTTGGTAGATTTTCTTGTTTTGCAAATTTTAAAATATTGGCTACATTATCGTATATACCATCCATTTTTTCATTTGCAAGGGCAACTGTATGTATCCTTTGTATTTCTAAATATACAGATATAACTCCACCAGCATTTATAACATAGTCTGGAATATATAATATTCCTCTATTGTGTAGTTTTTCTCCTGCATATTGGTCTACAAGCACATTGTTTGCACCACCACCAATAAGGCTACAATTAATAGAATTTGCAATATCTTCAGAAATAACGGCACCCATTGCACAAGGAGCAAAAACATCGCATTCTATTTTTAGTATTTCTTCTGGGTTAACAGCTTTTGCATTAAATTCTTCTATTGCCCTATTTACATTTTTTTCGTTTATATCTGTAACAATTAGTTTTGCACCATCATTATATAACCATCTGCAAAGTTCGTATCCTACTTTTCCAAGACCTTGTACAGCTACTGTTTTACCATTAAAGCTATCTGTTCCAAATACTTCTTTTGCGCCAGCTTGTAATCCTCTAAAAACACCACGTGCAGTAAAAGGAGAAGGGTCTCCACCTTTTCCATCGCCTTTTGTACCAGCTATATATTTTGTAACCTCTCCCATTATTTCGACATCTTCTTCACTCATATTTACATCTTCACCAGTTGTAAATTTCCCGTTTAAATCTTCTACAAATTTTCCATATGCCAAAAGCATTTCTCTAGTTTTAGGTTTGTTTGTGTCCCATATTATTACACCTTTTGCACCACCCATAGGTACATTAGAAACAGCATTTTTAAAAGTCATACCTCTAGAGAGTCTTAGAACATCGTAAAGAGCTTCATCTTCAGAAGAGTAATTCCAAACTCTAGTGCCTCCAGTAGAAGGACCTAATACAGTACTATTTATAGCTACAATCGCCTTTAATCCTGTTTCACTACAATTTCTAAAATGTATTTCTTCTGCATTGTATTCTCTTAATTTTTCAAACATGAATAAAATCCTCCTTAATATGATCTTTACTTTGTAATAATTTAACTTTACAATAAAATTATATAAACAATCTGAAAAAAAGTCAACAAAAAAATTTGATTGTTAAAATCTTTTTTTGTTAACTTTGTTATACTAACGTTGAGCCAATATTTAACCGATAACAAAGATATATCGCTAGTAAAAATGAAAAATAAAATTCAGTGCTTTTGCTTCGCAAAAGTAGCTAAAAGCTACCGAATTTCTTTTCGGCACGTATCGAAACACATTAAATAAAGAAATGGAGCAAATATGCGAATAACAAATGTAATGATACGCAATACAATGCTTGGAAATATAAATCGAAACAGCAATATTGCAAATAATTTACTGACTCAAGTTGCAACTGGTAGAAGAATAAGCTCTCCATCAGAAAATCCTCTTATGGCAACAAGGCATATCCGTTTAGAAAATTCTCTAAACCAGATAAATCAACATAGAAGAAATGTTGACCATGCAAATTCTTGGACAGAAGTAACAGAGCAAGCAATGCGAGATTTAGTAAATGTAAAATCGAGAATATCGGAACTTTTAACACGTGTAGATGCAATGGAAACACTTAGCGAACAAAAAATAATAGCAAATGAAATTTTGAGCCTTGTGGATGAAAAAAAAGAAATAATGAACAAGACATTTGGTGGTAGGTATATTTTTTCAGGTCTTCGAACAAATAGACCTCCTTTTCTTGTTACAGATGAACCGAACAAAGCAGTACATGATATACAGATGGATTTTACAAGAGCAGATATAGAAACAACATTTGTAATGGATAGAAGCCAAAATTTTAATAATCTTTTTGGTAATCCACCAACTCTTACAAATGCAGGAGACTGGAACGAAAGTGGTTTCCATGCAACACAAATTTTTAGAATAAGACTACCACATAATGCAGATTTAAATAGTGTAAGTTTTAATACAACACCTACTTCAACGAATGTTGTTACAATAAACAACACTACACATAGATTGCCTGCTCCGCATGAAGGGCAAATAAATTTTGATTTGCTTCGAAATGGACATCCAGGAAATCCAAATGCTACACCACCTATACCAGCTACACCGGCTTTTCCACCAGACACCATTTTTCACGACCCAGAAAATGGAACTCTATTTACTTTTGATATGCAAAATTTCGATGATGTATTAACAAATGATAGGGTTACAGTAACATATAATCAAACTGGATTTAGACAAGGTGATTTAAATCCTCTTGTGTATTTTTCCGGTAATTTGTTTCTTGGAAATCTAGTTAATGGTCAAGTTCCAGCAACGACTACTCCTGCAGATTGGATGGCTTTTAGCATGGAAAACCAAGATATGAATTTTGAGTTTGGTATTAATGCGAGAATGCCAATAAATTTACTTGCGAAAAATGTTGTAACAGCAAATATGTTTGCTGATATAAAAAGTTTTGCAAATGATATTTTAAACAGCAATTTAACGGATAGAGGAACTGTAGAAGCTAGATTTAGAGATTATTTGACAAATAATATTAATAATAATCCAGATTTTGATACAACTACTCTACCACCTCAATTTGTTCCTGGTACCCCAGAACATGCAGAAGAAGTAGCAAGAAGGCAAGCAGCAAGAGAGGCTGCATTACTTGGTGTTCCATCAGAAGCTGTTACTCTTGCAAGCCATTTTTTAGACAGAGAAATACAAGTTATGGATACTGTAATAGGTGATAGATTTAATAATTTGATAGGAAGAAATGAAAATTACTCTAATCATATTTCACATACTCATACAGATATTGGTACAAGAATGATGAGATTAGAGTTAATTGGAGATAGACTAGAAGAAGATGGTGTAACATTTGAAAGTCTTTCTGCGAACAATATCGGTGTAGATATTGGAGAGGTAATGATGCGTATAAATACTGCAGAAGTAGCATTACGTGCATCAATGCAGGCAGGTATGCATCAGCTTATGAATTTAACACTTCTTAATTTTTTATAGAATTAAAAATATATAACTTACGTTGGAAATTGAATCAAAAAGCAGTGTCTATATATGGTAGACACTGCTTTTTGATTTTATATTAAATTTGTATTATAATTGTATCGAGGTAATTATATGAAAAATGAAACCAAACCTCATCACAGTTATTCCTATTTATTTTTAGTTTGCCATTTAAAAAAACTTTTGTTATAATATTATAATCAATAAAATTGGATAAGATTTCTCTTGAAATATATTCAATTAACAGTTATTATATTATTAGTTAGCAATCAACAAACTTGTTTGCTAGTAAAAAAAAACACACATATGAAAGGAATATTTTTTAATGAAACTTAAACCACTTGGTGATAGAGTTGTAGTAAAACAATTAGAAGCAGAAGAAACAACAAAATCTGGTATAATACTTACAGGCTCATCTAAAGAAAAACCACAGGAAGCAGAGGTTGTAGCTGTAGGTCCCGGTGGCATTGTAGATGGGAAAGAAGTTAAAATCGAAGTAAACATAGGCGATAAAGTAATTTATTCTAAATACTCAGGTACAGATGTAAAACTTGGAAAAGATGAATATATAATAATAAAACAAAGCGACATACTAGCCGTTGTAGAATAGGAGGCAATTTAAAGAATGGCAAAACAGATAAAATTTGGTGCGGAAGCTAGAAATGCGTTAGAACAAGGTGTAAACCAACTAGCAGATACTGTAAAAGTAACACTTGGTCCAAAAGGAAGAAATGTTGTACTTGATAAAAAATATGGAACTCCACTAATAACAAATGATGGTGTAACAATAGCAAAAGAAATAGAATTAGAATGTCCTTTTGAAAACATGGGTGCACAACTTGTAAAAGAAGTGGCAACAAAAACAAACGATGTAGCTGGTGATGGTACAACAACAGCTACAGTTTTAGCACAAGCTATGGTTGCAGAGGGTCTTAAAAATATAGCTGCTGGTGCAAACCCTATTATTTTGCGTAAAGGTATGCATAAAGCAACAGAAGCTGCCGTTGAAGCCATTAAATCTATGTCTCAAAATGTAGATGGTAAAAATCATATTGCAAAAGTTGCAGCTATTTCTAGTGGTTATGAAGAAATAGGCGAAATGATAGCTGATGCTATGGAAAAAGTATCTAAAGACGGTGTAATAAGTGTTGAAGAATCTAAATCTATGGAAACAGATTTGGAATTGGTAGAGGGTATGCAGTTCGACCGTGGATACTTATCCCCTTATATGGCTACAGATATGGATAAAATGGTTGCAGAACTAGAAAATCCATATATACTTGTTACAGACAAAAAAATATCAAACATACAAGATATATTACCACTATTAGAAGCAATAGTACAAAATGGTTCAAAGCTTTTAATAATTGCTGAAGATGTAGAGGGAGAAGCATTAGCATCTCTTATAGTAAATAAACTTCGTGGTGCATTTACATCTGTTGCTGTAAAAGCTCCGGGATTTGGTGATAGAAGAAAAGCAATGCTAGAAGATATTGCAACTTTAACGGGTGCAAAATTTATAGCAGACGAACTAGGTCTAGACCTAAAAGAAGTTACAATAGAAGATTTGGGTAGTGCAAGAACTGTAAAAGTAGAAAAAGAAAATACTATAATAGTAGATGGTGCAGGTGATAAATCTGCAATAGCGTCTAGAGTAAACCAAATCAAAAACCAAATAGAAGAAACAACAAGCGAATTTGACCGTGAAAAATTGCAAGAAAGACTTGCAAAAATGGTAGGTGGAGTTGCTGTTATACGTGTTGGTGCAGCTTCTGAAGCAGAACTAAAAGAGAAAAAACTACGCATGGAAGATGCTCTAGCAGCAACACGTGCAGCTGTAGAAGAAGGTATTATAGCAGGTGGTGGTTCTGCTTATATACATGCAATTAAAAATGTGGCTAACCTTATGGATACTCTAACAGGCGACGAAAAAACTGGTGCATTAGTTGTACTTCGTTCACTAGAAGCTCCTCTTCGTCAAATATCTTTTAACGCAGGTCTTGAAGGTAGTGTAATAGTAAACCAAGTAAAAGCAAGTAGTACAGGACAAGGTTTTGATGTACTTAGTGAACAAATAGTAGACATGATAAATCATGGCATAATAGACCCAACAAAAGTAAGTCGTAGTGCACTTCAACATGCAACATCTGTAGCTAGTACACTTCTTACAACCGAGTCTATTGTAACAGATTTACCAGAAAAAGAACCTGCTATGCCAGCTGGTGGTATGGGCGGCATGGGTGGTGGCATGGGTATGATGTAATTTATTGCATATCCAAACTAACCTAAATTTTGATTATAAAAAAATAGTAAATTTAATATTTGTTTCAACAAAAAAGATATACTACAAATAGTTGTGGTATATCTTTTTTTCAATTTAAGCCAACCAGCAACAAGGTTCATATTAGAAGTTACTATGGTATCACTCGTAACCAAAAATATTTGTAATTTATGTATTTGTTGTAAATAATTTATCGTTGAAAAGGGTTAAATTATTTGCTAAAATTCGTGTAGATACAATAATTCACATAATTGAATAAAAACAACTTAGCTTGTATCTATTTGTGTTATTTATTTTCTTAAACGCTAAAACTCTAGGGAGGAACTATGAAAAAACACATATTATCAATTTTCACGTTTTTATTTCTAATAAATTTAAACGTTTACGCAAATACAAATTTGTATGAGACATATGAACTTGTTAATTTAGCAGAAAATGGATTTACCTCACATAGCAGTGTATTTAGTTGGACTGTTTCTTCCGGTCATTTAGAAAGAAGCTCTGGAGCAGGAAATGAAGCTTGGGTTCTAAATAGCTTTTCAGGTGCGAATACAATTGGTTTTGAACCAGTTTCTGTAACTTTACAAAGTTTTGCATATACTAATATGATGACTGCAAATGCCAATCGAGTTGGAATTATAAGTTCATCTTGGAGATAATCGGTTTTGTTAAATAAAATTTTCAAACTAATTTTTATCTTTTTAGTTTTTGGGATTGTTTTGTTTTTGATTTTTCAAATAATTTTTACTACAGTGATTTTTTAAAATAAATATTTTAATTTTACTTTATTTCGATATTAATAGACGTGTCCACTAACCTTTGAGAAGATTAGAAATAGAGGACAAAAAAGAAACCCTCAAGGAATATCTAGTACAATTTTTATTACGATACCTA
>WRGD01000097.1 GCA_009787355.1 Defluviitaleaceae bacterium
AAAAAAAAAAAAAAAAAAAAAAAAAAAATTTTACTTTATAAGTTATTTTGTGTTATAATGTATAATAAATAATTTAAATACAGAAAATAAGAGGGGGTCCAAAAATTTATGAAAAAATTTTTGATAACAACTACTTTGTTATCTTTAAGTTCAGCATTTAGTACAACAGTGCTAGCAAACTCACCAAGAGTTACTATTAATGGTTCGGAGGTGAATTTTGCCAACCAACAACCAGTAATTATTGACGGAAGAACTTTAGTTCCAGTTAGAGGTGTTTTTGAACAACTAGGGTTCCAAGTAAATTGGGACGAACAAACAAATACAGCAATACTAAACAATGGAACAATAAATGTAGTTATAAACGCCAATGGTTCAAACTTTACAGCTAATGGTCAAACTATTACACCAGATGTTCCACAACGTATAATAAATGGTAGTATGATGTTGCCATTGCGTGCAGTTTCAGAAGCTGCAAATGTTAATGTAGACTGGAATGTTGCTACTTCAACAATTGCAATAACTACTTCTTCGCCTTCGGTTGGAACAGGTTCTACTGCTGGTTCGGTTTCTATGCCTTCAAATATAGTACCACGTTCGCCTAGTAGAGCAGGTTCCCCACAAAACCCAGCAATTTCTGCTACAAGAGCAGTTGAACTTGCGGTAAATCATTTAAACTCACTTGGTGTTGCCTCTGCAAGATTTGACTATATTTATATGGACTGGGATAACGGTCGTTGGGTTTGGAGTATTGAATTTGACGGTGCTGGACGTTCTTATGAATTTTATATTGATGTAAATACAGGAGCTCTTGTACTTGCACCTACACTTAGTTCTAACCAAACTCAAAATGTGGGTAGCTCTGTAGTAAATTCAAACCATGAATCTACTTCTAACCAACAAACAAACCAAGGAAATATAACACGTGAAAGAGCAGCAGAAATTGCTCAAGGTGTAGTTTCTGGTACTTTAATAGAAGTAGATAGAGACTTTGAAAGAGGTCGTCAAGTTTGGTACGTTGCAATCCGTTCTGGTGGACTTGTTCATGAAGTCTATGTAGATATTATAACTGGAGAAATTGTTCTTCATCAATCTTATTCTGACTAATAATAAACAGAAACAAGTAAAACGAAATAGAAATATGTTTTACTTGTTTTACTTTTAAAAAAATTAATCGCTTTTATCTTTTTTTTTCAAATCTGAATTTAAATCTTTAAATGCAGATAAATTGAAATTACTTGCACTTTCTTTGTTACTTGCCACTATTAGTTCATATATTTCTTTCCTATTCACGGGTATAGACCTCGGTGCATTTATTCCTAGTTTTACTTGCTCACCTTTTATAGAAATAACAACTATCTCTATATTATCTGAAATAATTATAGATTCGCCTTTTTTTCTTGTAAGTGCTAGCATTCTACACCTTCTTTCTTTTTTGGATTTCTTCAAAAACTTTATGATGAATAGAGTATTTATCATCTTCTAGTATAAACTGTCTACCCTTTTTTGTTTTTAAATTTATTATTACAGGAGCTTTTAAATTTACAGTTATATCTGTTACTGTAGATTTTATTGTAGCTATATTGTAGATGAATAAATCATCATCTTCTTTCTCACATATATCCATAAGTTCTTTTTCGGGTATATGTGGAGAATAGTCTGACAAAACACTTATTGTATCCATAATAGGAAAAACAAGAACCGGAGTAGTTGTAGATTGTAGCCAACAAAAAATACTATCTTCGTTTTCTTCGTCGTGTATTATTACAAAACTTTTTTCATCTGGAAACGCTGGCAAACCTATATCAAATGTTATTACTTTGTCATCTGGTATTTCTATTTCACCAAAAAATGTTGTACTTAATTTCATGTGATTTCCTCTCTTTTGAAGACTTTAACCAAAAGTTTTAATTTAGTTCGAGTAGTTAATATAAAAATATAATAACCATTTTTTCAAGATATATCAAGTTATTTTTAATGATAAAGAAGTAGTATTAATTTATATGAAAAAATGTAAATATTTTTTAATCAAATGGTGTTTCATATTACTATACTTTTTCTATATCTGCACCCAAAACTCTTAGTTTGCCTTCTATATTTTCGTATCCTCTGTATATTTGTTTTGCATTTGATATTGTAGTAGTACCTACACTCGCAAGTCCAGCAAGTACGAGAGCTGCTCCAGCCCTTAAATCGTGGGCAAATACTTCAGCGCCCATTAAATTTACTGGACCTTTCGTTACTGCTACCCTACCTTCTACTGTTATGTTAAAACCTAGTCTTTTTAGCTCATTTACATATTGAAAACGATTTTCCCACACATTTTCTGTTATTATACCCGTTCCATGTGAACATGCTACGATAGTAGTAATTTGTGGTTGTAAATCCGTAGGAAATCCGGGATATACCATAGTTTTTATATTTGTAGCATAAAGTTTTTCGGGTGCTGTTACTTTTATATAGTCGTCTCCCTCTTCTACTATACAATTCATTTCTATCAATTTTGCTGTAAGAGGGTCCATATGTTTTGGTATTATATTTTTTACTGTTACACTACCTTTTGTAATAGCAGCGGCTATCATATATGTACCTGCTTCTATTTGGTCTGGTATAATCGTATATCTAACACCATGGAGTTTTTCTACACCTATAATTCTTATAACATCTGTACCCGCACCTTTTATATTAGCACCCATCATATTTAAAAAATTGGCTGTATCTACTACATGAGGCTCTTTTGCTGCATTTTCTATTATTGTAACACCTTGTGCTTTTGTGGCGGCTAACATTATATTTATTGTTGCACCAACACTTATTACATCTAGGTATATGTTTGTTCCTATTAGTTTATCAGCTTTTAGCTTATTCATTCCATTTTTTAAATCAGCTACGGCACCCAAGGCTTTAAATCCTTTTATATGCTGGTCTACAGGACGTTGTCCAAAATTACAACCACCTGGCATTGCAACTTCAGCATTTTTAAAACGACCTAAAAGTGCACCTAATAAATAGTATGATGCTCTTATCTTTTTCACAGAACCGTAAACAGCTCTATATTTTTCTATATTCGTAGAGTCTATTACAAGTGTATGTTTATCTTTAAAATTGCATTTTGCACCTAAGTTTTCTAAAATTTCAACTAAATGTTTTATGTCTTCTATATAAGGAAGATTTTCTATAGTGCTTATTCCCTCGGATAGAATAACTGCTGGTAATATAGCGAGAGCTGCATTTTTTGCACCACTTATATTTACTTCACCTCGTAGAGGGTTGCCTCCCTTTATTATCAGTTGTTCCATTTAACCTCCAAAATGATAATAATTTATATTTACTTTTATCAACAATTTTTTTCGAATATTAATTTTGAATATTATATATTTATTTTAAGTAAAAAAACAGATAATTAGCAAATTTTTTTACTGCCACGATTAGCAGATTAAATTATAACATTTATGTTACAAAAGTCAATTTTATAATTATGTTAAAAATATCGAAAAGCAAAAAATGCCATATATCTGTATTTTACAGAAAATAGGGCATTTTTTATATTAATTTAGAGATGTTGAAATATTGTCGTATATTTTTAATTATGAATATTTATCAAAATATGTTTAACAATATAATTGAGTATTAATTCAAATTTCTATTGAAAGAGTTTATTATATTTATAACTTGTTCGTTAAAGTTACTATAGGAAGCTTCTGCAAATCCTACCATCATAATGGGTGTTACGGAAAGCCATCGGTTTATGTCTTGAGTTAAAAGTACAGTATTAGTTCTTTCTGCTGTATACATATACGACCAACTACTAATAGCAGTTAGAAGACCTTCTCCAGAAGTTGATAGTGCTAAACTAGCTTGATTAACTCTTAGTCTGTTTGAATACCTTCCATCTCCAACTAGAGTTTGTTCTTTTTCTATTTCTGTTATAAGATTTGTTACATTGTCTTGCTGTAACCATTTTGAACGAATGTTTTCATCTCTAAAGTAATGTAAAGAGTTTTGTGAAGTCGGCTGATTAGCGAGCATAACAACACCGGCAGAAGTACCATTGTTAGTTGCATTTGCTAAAGTAACATAACCTAATGGGTCTGTGTTAGGATTTATGTTAATGAAGTCAAATAAATTTTGACCATTTACCCTTATTGTGGAAAGATAATTCCAAAACTCTTCACTTGAAGCATTTCCAAGTACAATATGTTGCAAATCGAAAATTATAATTTCACCTTTGTTTTGCTGTAAGAAAAGTATAACATCAGAGACGTAATAACTTAAACTATTGGACAACATAGTATTTTCTATGTACCAGTTCCCGTTTACATTACTAACACGAACATCTAAGTATCTAATACCATTGTTAAGAAGGTCCATTGCATTTCCATACTGGGTTCTGCCGAAACGTGAAGCAAAACCGGGTGCTAAATAAACTAAGTCGTTGCCATACATTGGGTCAATATCAGAATTTGAGTTTATTCCGTTACTAAAGCTATTGTGAGAACCTAGTATTGCAATATCAACAACTCTTGTGCTTAATGAAACATTGTCCCTTATAATGTTTGAAAAATTATTGTTTGAAGGTGCTTGTATAAGTGTTTCTGGTCCTGCATAAGCAAAGTTATTAAAGAAAGGAATAATGGCTTCTTCTGTATTATTTCCATTTGTTCCTGATAAAACTATGTTTAGTATTGTATCGATATTTTCAGTTGTAACAGGTATACCCAAAATGCTTAAAAGCATACTAGCTGCATTTTGATTAAAAACTCCACCGTTTAACATCAAAATGAGTCTTATAACATCTTCCATAGTGTTTATTCCGGATGGTAATGAAAATTGTGTTAAATCGTTATTTATATTAGCTAAAATAGGTATTTGTGGAACGACTAGGTTAGTTGCTATAATTGCTACTAACAATTTTTTTAAGTATTTCCTACATTTACTGCTCATTGGGAACTCTCCTTTGGTAAAGTATTTTATGATATTTAATTTTGTTTATCATCTATTATATTTTGAACCCACTCTACAGGCATTTCTGTTATTTCAGATATGGTAGTTATATAAAACCTTTTTATACATATTTAAGATTACTTCTGCCTTATTTTCAATCTTACCTTCAGCTTTACCTTTAATCCTCCCCTCCTTTTCAAATGTTTTCCTAAGTGATAGACTACTTAAACGCTCTTCTTCAATCTGTTTAGCTAGTTCATCTTCTGAAAGTTTTCTAAGACGAACTATTGCTTTATTTAAATTCGGGGCTTCTTGTAATAACGTTTCCAATTAATTTTCCTTTATTTTCCATAACACTATTATTTTACCGTATAACTATAAATTTGTCAACATAAAATATAGTTTGGTCATGCATTCTATAAATCATAATAATGGAAATATAATTACTTTTGTTCTAGGAGATATAAGTCATGAAATGCTTTGGAAATTACTCGATTTATTGTATACTTTGAATTTAAATATAAATACAGTTTACTCAGACAATAATTTTGTATATCACAATATTATTCCTGCAAATATACTAACTACTGGTAAGAAAAACACTCAAAAGATTGAACGTAAACATCTAATTTTTCGCACTAGACTTAAAAGACTTGCACTTAAAACCATTTGTTATTCTAAATCTTTTGAGATGCATTCTATCGTTGTTTCTTTACTTATAAACCCTCTTGAATTCGTCTATATGCTATTTTTTACATAACCTGCAATAACTGAACTGTTGACAAAATGAAAAAAGTAGTATAAAATAATCACAGTGGAAAATCAAAAATGTTCCTAGCACTAAATCAAAAATGTTCCTAGCACTAAATCAAAAATGTTCCTAGCACTAAATCAAAAATGTTAAAAATATAACATATTGATTTTTAGCTAAGAAGTATAAAATATTCACCAAAGAAATTTGGTAATAATTTTTATACTATATGAAAATTTACATTACTAAGCTACTTCACATCTGTGCAATAGTTTTATTCTAAAATTAAACTTTGCTATAACACAGATGTTTAGTATATAGATAAGGAAATACTCTTTCTAAAATGTTAGTAAAAATAAAAACCTAACTTTACTATACTATATTTTTATAAAAATGTACAGACTTATCACAAATTTAAAAATGAAAGGGGGGATATACTATGTTGAAAAAAGTTGTAACTTTAATAGTTCTAGGTGCTTTCTTCTTGCTCTTTCCACAAGAAGCAATGGCATCACAACAAACACAGAATATTATGCATAGGCTTATTGCAATACAGTCCAATGTATTGCAACAAGTGAATAATGATATTCTTGAGCTTAATGCTACACAGCCATCTGTATCTTGTTGCAGTGTTCCACAAGAAACTCACGATGATATACGTGAACGTAATGCTGCTTGTGGATGCAGTGCTTGGCTTGGGTCTTGTCGTTGTTTTTGGAATACACCGGGTCAAGGTCCTTTTTGTGGAACGTCCTGTAGACTTGGACGGTAGTATTTAGTTTACAGTTATATCTTGCATATTTTTATGCAAGATATAACACTTGTTTGTATCTAAAAAAAGAAAGGATTTAACTATGAAAAAATTAATAGTAAAAGTAGCTTTAGTATCTTTCATGTTTTTAAATATGTATACACAGATATTAGCAAATGAAATAGTTCCTCCTTTATACACAGTAGAAGATTTTTTTAGTTTTCCAGATGAATTACGGCTCGATATGATGCCAGATGGTAACAGACTTTTATTTTCTGCTCCTGTAGATGGTGTTATAAACTTGTTTACAAGAGATATAAATACAGATATAGATACACAAATAACATTTGAAAAAGATAATATTTTGTTTCACTTTGCTATTGGAGATACTATATTATTTATGACAGATAACTACAGTATGAATAGAAATCTTTTTAGAGCAAATGCAGATGGTAGTACAACAAATATGACACCATTTGAAAATGCTATGGTAACCCCATTATTTCATATAACTTTACCAAATATTGATGAAAAAAACGAAGTTTTATTACGTTCTAATCATGAAAATGTAGAAGAGTTTAATATATATAGGTTAGATGTTATAACGGGAGACCTTGTATTAGTTCATAGAAATGCTCAAAATCTCTGGTTTGACAATGCGGGTGTTAATCGTATTATGTCTGAACAGGACATGGCAACAGGAAATACAATTTTTTTTCATCGTTTTTCTGAGAACGATAATTTTGAATATGCAGCAACAATAAGTAGTAGCGATAGCTTCGGTTTGATAGCTTTTAATTATTCAAATGAATACATATACGCTACAACTAATATAGATAGGAATTTTGTTTCTCTTGTAAAAGTAGACCCAGTTTCTATGGATATTATTGAATATATTTTTGAACCTGAAAATGAAGATATAACAGGAGTCGGAGTAGGGTTTTTAAGTCCTGGCATTTTAGACTTTGTTAGATATAATAATTTTTTTGAAAATAAATTTTCTGAATTTATATTTTTTAATCCCTATTTTGAAGAGATATATAATGATATAGCATCTAATTTTTCAGATAATTCTATAATATCATTTTATTCTCGTAGTTTTGATAATAATGCGTTTTTTATTTTTGTTACTTCTGATAGAAATCCTGGGCAGATGTTTATGTTCAATAGAGCTAATGATACACTTACTAAGTTAACAGATAGAGCTTTTACAAATAGCGAAAATTTTGCTCCAATGAAATCTATAACATACACATCAAGAGACGGTCTTGAAATACAAGGATTTTTAGTTATACCAGTTGGTTTAGAACCTAACAACTTACCAACAGTTGTTATACCGCCACTTCTTATTGGTATAAGTAATTTATTTGGATATACAGATTATGTTCAATTTTTAGCAAATAGGGGTTATGCAGTTTTTTTACCTAGTACACGTGGTACTTTTGGTTTTGGTCGTGAGTTTTTAGAATTAGGGTACGGTCAATTAGGTCTTGGTATCCAAAACGATATAACAGATGGAGTTTTATATTTAATAGAGCAAGGTATAGCAGATTCAGAGCGTATAGCTATTTTTGGTCAAAGAATTGGTGGGCTTACTGCTTTAATGTCCGCTATAGAAGAACCTGACCTTTATGCTGCAATTATTGCAATGACACCAATAACCAACCTATTTGAAATTTTTAATACTATTCCAGACTTTATGGTTAGCGAAATAGAAAATATGCAAAGACAAATAGGTCATCCTGTTATTGATTACGATAGATTACGTGCAGCAAGCCCAGTGTTTCATGCAGAGCGTATAAGTACGCCTCTTCTTATGGCACACGGTGCAGAAGATGCGGGTGTAAATTTATTAGATAGTATTTCTATTATTCAATCTCTTGAAAATAGAGGAATAGAAAATCATTTTATGATACGTTTTAATGAAAGCAATGACTTTATTATACAAGAAAATACTATACAGTTTTACTCTCTTGTAGAGGCTTTTCTTGCAAGACATTTAGGAGGTAGAACAACTACAAATCTTGAAGATTTAGCTGATTAAAACCCAAAAACCAATAAAACCTACCAATCTTTTAAAAAGATTTGGTAGGTTTTTTGTAGATAAAATTTTTATCAAAAAAATAATTTGACTAAATACAAAATATAAAATATAATTAAGCTATTAGGCTCTGATATAGAGAAATTTTTATAATACACATAAAGAAAGGGTAAAAATGGCAAATATAAAGTCTGCAAAAAAGAGAATTTTAGTTATTGAAAAAAAGACTTTAAGAAATAAAATGATTAAATCTCGTACAAAAACAGAAATTAAAAAAATACACAAAGCTATAGAAAATGGCAACAAAGAAGAGGCAAAAGTAGCTCTTGCAGTCGCTCTAAGGCAAATAGATAAAGCTACATCTAAAGGTATATACCACAAAAACAATGCAGCTAGAAAAAAATCTAGACTTACAACTCTTGTAAATAAAATAGCTTAGTATTTCAATTTCTCTTTGATATAGCGACGAGCAACGTCGCTATACATAACAACAAAATTACTTTATTATATAGTTACTACATTATAAGGATATATAGCTATGTTAGATTCTCCATCAAAAATGAAAAATAATATATTAATTCTTTATTTGTTACACAAAATGGATTTACCTCTTACGATATCTCAAATAGAACAAGTGTTACTTAATTACATGAATTATTTTACTTTGCAAGAGGCTATACAAGACCTTTTGGATATAAAATATATAGAATCTAATAAAGAAAGAAATTTACTAAGATATATAATAACCGAAGATGGCTTTCAAAGTTTGAAATATTTTGAAAAGTCTATACCATCAGAAATACGAGATATTATAAACAAATATATTTTAGAAAATAGAAACCATGTAAAAAGAGATTATGAAACAATAGCAAGTTATTTTAAACAATTAGATTCCGACGATTATATAGTAAAATGTGCATTGTACGAAGATGATATAATGCTTATGGAAATAAATATTTCTGTTGTTTCTATAAACCAAGCAAAATTAATATGTGAAAATTGGGAAAATAATATAACAAAACTTTATGCATCTATATTAAAAGATTTAATAACAACAAAAAATCACGGATGAATTTACTTTAATTTTATAAAATTCTGTTAGACTTACTTTACAGAAAATATTTTTATAAACTTTTTTTCATTACGTGATTTTTTGTTTTTTAATTATTTGGAATAAAAATAGTTTCTGTATTTCTAACAAAACCTAGTTCTCTTGCTATCATTTCTATGTATTCATCTGTCATCTGGTTTTCTATTTCAAATCGTAGTCTTTTATTTTCTTCTGTAGCTATTTCTATTTGTTCTTTAAGAGTTCTTGTTCTCTCTAATTCTACCATGTAAAGCGACCTTTGACCATACATAATAAACACAAAAAAAATTATACATATAGTAAAAAAAATGCTAAGTGAAATACGGACTATTTTCATATAATACCTGTCTTTCTCTATCTAAATTGGAACCTGTTTATAAATACTATGAAAGACAGTATATTATATTTTGACTTGTAGTTCAATATGTAAGAACATATAATGTATAAAATCAAAAATATACATTATATGTTCTTATTTGAAAAACTAAACTTTAAACTTTAAACTTTAAACTTTAAACTTTAAACTTTAAACTTTAAAAGCATATCTTGTAATACTTGTGCTCTATCTCTAAGCTCTCTTGCAGTTCCTGCAGATTCTTCTGCAGATTCATTGTTGTTTTTTACTACTTGTCCTATTTGGGATACACTTTCATTTATTATATTTATGCTTTCAACTTGTATATTTGCCTTTTTTGCTATTTCGGATATTATATCATTTATTTGATTAATATCTTGTTTTATTTCTAAGAAAGAACTTTCAACTTTTTTACTAGAATTTATACCTTGGTCTACTATTATATTGTTCTCATCCATTATTAATACTGTATTTTTTGCACTTTCACTACTTTTTCCTGCCAAATTCCTTACCTCTTCTGCTACTACAGAAAATCCACGACCATGCTCACCTGCACGTGCAGCCTCTACTGCAGCATTTAGAGATAATAAATTGGTTTGAAAAGAAATATCCTCTATAACTTTTATTATTTTAGATATACTTACACAACTTTCTTTTGTTTTGCCCATTATTTCCGACATGGATGCAACACTTTGTGTACCAATATTTACTTTTTCCAAAGAATCTTTTGTTTTTGTATTTGCCTCTTCTGTACTTATTTTATTTTGTTCAGTATATTCTGCTATTTGCTTTGTATTTTCTATCAAATTTGAAATAGATTTATTTTGTTCTTCTGCTCCTCTAAATAAAATATCTGAACTGTTCGAAATAGATTCAGCTCCAGAAAGTATATACTCGGATGTTTTTTGGATTTCCATCATTGTAGCTCGTAATGTTTCAAGTGTAGTATCTATAGATTTTTTTATAGGAGAATAACTTCCTATGAAATCCACATCTGTATTTGCTCTTAAATCTCCTTTAGATATATCCTCCATAATACGACTTATTTCATTTACATACATAAGATTCATATCAGAAGTATAGTTTAATGCATTTTTTAAATTTTCAAAAATTCCATAAAATTTTTTATTTATATAAGCATTTTCAAAATCGCCATGTTCTATATGCTTTAAACTTAATTCAACTGTTTTTATAGGTTCCGAAATATTTATAACAATATTTTGTAAAGAGTTTATTAAATTTGTCCAATTTCCATCAAATTTTGTAGAATCTATATCTATATCTAAATTCCCTTTGGATATTTCATTTGCCCAATAATTTATTGTATCTGTTAGTTCAGATAAATTTAATAAAACACTTCTAAGTAAATTTGGAAGAATAGATTTTTTCCCAGGTAAATTTGGAACATCTACTTTAAAATCGCCTTTTAATATATTTTCTAATGATATAAGAACAGGGTCTATATCATCACATTGTGTCTGAATTATTCCGTTTATAGCAATTATTAAATCTTTAAAAGTATTATTATATTTTTCTGGGTCTATTCTTACATCAAAATCACCTTTCTGACTAAATTCTTTAGATAAATAAGATAAATCTTCAACAATAAAATTTATAGTATCTATCAATTTATATACATCTTCTGTTAAAACACCTATCTCATTCGATTTTAATAATTTAAAACTACGATTTTTTTCCTTTAGTTTAACATCTAGTTTTTTAACATCTAGTTTTCCATTTGTTATATTATTTACTAGCTTAACTAAGTTTTTAATAGGATTTGTAATAAGACTAGACAAATAAAAAGACAATAATACAGATATAACAATATTTGATACTTTAGAAACTATAGACAAAATATCTACAGTATTTCTTGTTTGATCCATTTCTAGATAAAGTCTATTAGCAAAATTCGCAGAAATAGTGGTCAACTTCTGCCTTGTACCTACAATTTCTCCTCTTATATAGTTTATACCTTCGTATATAAGAGCCTCGGAAGCATATAGGGCTGTAGTGTTTATATCTTCACCTGCAGCTATATTTTGTACAGTACCAACTTGATGTAAATAAGCTATAGCAGGCAAAAAAAAGTTATGCCTAAAATATTCTAAAGATTGTCGTATCTCGTTTAAAAGATTTATACGCTGTATTTTCTCATTTTCAGGGATTCGATTACTATTCAATATTAAATGTTCGTGTCTATATAAATGATTAAGTGCTAAATCTATATTATTTTCGAGTCCGTTGGCAACGCCAAGTGAATTTGGGCCAACTCCTCTGCTCCAAGAACCATAACCAGAGGCAGTAGATGAAGCTATTAAAGAAAAAAGTTGCCTTTGCATTTCTAATATTTCGTAATCGAAATCTCGCAAACTTTCTGCTCTTTCATTGTGATAACTTACTATGTAATCGTAGTTTTTGATAACACTCGTAATCAAATTTGTTGTTATTATATTGAATATAAAACCAAGTGCCATTATCGTTAATGAAGATATTAATATTTTATTTCTAATACTTAAATTTCTTATAAAATTTGTAATAATAAAAATCCTTCCCCTCTCAATCATATAGAAAATTTTCAATTTTTTATATTTTTTATTTTTTATCTACATTTTTTACCTGTAAAAAATCACAAAATATAGCTTAAACTTTATATCGATAAAAAATAAATTATAATTAACATTTCATTTTTTTTAATTTGCGATATCTTGTTTTTTGTGATATTATATGTGAATGAATTTTATGTATTCACAAAAATAAAAAATTTACGGAGGATTTTTAATGAATAAAAAAATTATTACTAGTCTATTAGTCGCAGGTATTACATTTTTAAGTTCTACAAATATATTTGCAAATACCCCAGAAAGATTTACAACGAACCATCTAAGAGTAGCAATAAATAACTATACAGGTACACGTTTTACACCTATACATAGCGAAAATCCAAGAGAAACAAGATTTGATGCTGGTCGCCATGTAGGTTTTATGAGACCTTACAAGGGCGGTGTAGGACTTGGTACTGGACAAACTGCTGTTGCTATATATTTCGGTGAAAATGAAATACTCGATATGGCTATAAATTCTCATATGGATACAACAGAAAATCCAACAGATGAAGTAAACACAGAATTGGTAAGGCGTGCAGTAGCAGCACAGGGGCCAAATTTTGAACATATTTCTGAATTTCCTCAAACTAGTTATAATTTTGCACTTGCTGTAGAATGGACAATGGCAATAGCAGAAAATGATTTTATGTTCGTAGCTTGGGATGGACTATCTGCACAAGAAGGTAGAACAGAACTTGAAACAGGTATACACATTATTACAGTTCCTGCACGTAACGACGATTTAACTCTTGCAGTAGGTGTAACAAACGGAAATATAGATGCTGTAGCAATATCTCACCGTGATACACGTGGTATAGTAGATGCTGCTGTACTTAGTTTTGTTCAAAATATAGTACAAAGTCAGGAACTCGAGGTAGATACATTTACAGGTGCTACAAATACAAGTGTAGCTGTACAAGATGCTCTTGCTTCTTTAAAAAATGGAGATGCTACACTACTTGCTGCTGAAAGCTTTGGGAACGTATCTACTCTTACAATAGAAAACTTATTAATAGCACAAGAAAGTTGGGCAAATGCTATTGTAGATATAAGTAATGCATTTAGATTTAATGAAGATTTTGTAACTTTGGCAAACGAAAAAATAAACAGCTTGTACGGTTTTGAATATGGAACACTTATTAGTATTGCAGGAAGAACTATAAATAATACTCAGGAAGCATTAGCTTATTTGATAGGTACACCTGTTGGAAACATTTCACCTATTTCTGGCAATGGTTTTGCACTTGGTATCGAAAATATTACTTTTAATGAAGGCTCTTGGCTTTTAACAGATGTAGGAGCTATTTGGAATGGTCAGGTAAGTATAACTAACACTACAGGAAATGTAACAAATTTAAATAAAACATTTGGTTATATAATAGGTGGTGATGGTAACATTATAATAAATATGCAGATTTCATAGTAGTATTTTATTATTATATTGTACCTAATTATTAGAAACACTAGTCAAATAAAAATTTATAAAATTTTTATTTGACTTTTTAAATATTTGTGTTATAATTATTTTGTCCATTAGACTAAAATAATCCTTAAAACAAAAAACATAAATAGTATTCTCCTTATATATGCGTATATTTAATTTTTTATGTAATATGTGGGAAAAAAAAAGAGCTACCGTGTAGCTCTTTTTTTGTACGTCATTGCAATAGAACTTAAAATTTAAAATCTAAAATTTTAATACGGTGGTCGTTTATCAGTGCTACTACCACTACCTACAATATGAAAAGGTGTAATTAAATAATAAAACATTTATTGTTCCCTCCT
>WRGD01000098.1 GCA_009787355.1 Defluviitaleaceae bacterium
GTATTGCACTATTTGCTAGATGGAATCAAAATATAACAGTAACATTTGATGCAAACGGTGGTACACCTGCTACGCAACAAAGAACAGTACAGAATGGTCAATCTTTAGGAAATTTATTTCCTGCTAATCCTATTAGAAGTGGGCATACATTTGGTGGGTGGTTTATACAGCCTAGTTTGATTACTCAGATGCTTGCTAGTACTATTATTACTGGGAATATTACAGCAGTACCTAATTGGAGAACAAATAATCCTGTTATAATACGTCCTGCGGATAATCAAGTATTTGAGGTAGAGAACATTTCTGTTTCATGGCACGCAATTATTGGGGTGAATTACTTCATTACATTATTTGATATGACTGGAGATGTCTTTTCTGTAGAGACAGTAATCGCAAGAACGTAATTAGAAACTTTAAATGGTTTTACAATAAACTCAAGACATTTATTACCTGGTCGTCGTTATTCTCTTAGGTTAGAAGCTGTTTCAAGTAATGCTACTCCTGGCGTTAGTGGGGTTAATTTATAAATTTTTGAGTTGTTCTAGTTATTATACCATTAGTATAGAACCCAACTCCTAAATATCTGTGGTTAGATAATAAGTTTCTTCTATGTCCTTCAGAGTTTATCCATGCTTGTACTGTTGCTTCTGGTGTAGGATGTGTTGCAATATTTTCTGCCCAGCCTGTAAAGCTTATGCCTGCACGTTGCAATCTTTGTGATACATTGGAACCATCTGGACTTGTATGGCTTAACATATTGTTTAAAACCAAATCACGGCTAAAATTTCTAGCAACAGTTGCTAAGTCATCTCTCCATATAAATGGTTGTAATCCATTTTGTACACGATATTCGTTTGTTAATTCAAAAACTCTTTGTTCAAAAGTTCTATCGTTTGTAGTTGTATTGTTTTGTACAACTGTATTATCTACAGATGGAGTTGCTACTACATTTTGGTTTGTAGGTGGCACATTATTTTCTTGTCTTCTCAAACCTAAATTGCCTAAACGTCTAGTACGTTCAAATTCACTAAGTCCAATAGGGATATACATACCGTGATAATATTCCAAATTTTCAGGGTTTACAGCTAAGTGTAAGCCGGATGGAAATAAAGCATCTGTAAAAAGATTTTGTGTAAAATTTAATTCTATTCTATCTCTAATATTACTAGGGCTAGTTCCTATACCAATATCACCCATGTGAGTAAATAAGTAATTTCTATCTTCTTGAGTTAAATCACTTACACTATTTATTTGCCTTGGATTATTAACAGATGGTTGTTGTTGATTTGGTACATTATTCACTGGTGGTTGTACTGGTACTTGCACAACGTCATTTTGGTTAATTGGCTCATTTGGTACAAAATCTAGCCAAGCCATGGTGACAGTTGCTGAATCTGGCTCCCAATCTATATGTATACCTATACTTTCTGATATAGCACGAAGTGGTAACATAAATCTACCATTTATTATTTGTTGTGGTACATCTGGTGTTATAATTCTACCGTCCATCATTCTAAATGTATTTTGACCAGATGTTATAAAAATTGCAGTTCCTTTCTCGTTTGATATAGTTGCTGTACTTGTACTAGCATTCCAACTAACATCAAAACCTAGTTCTTCAAAAACTCCCCTTACTGGAACAAGAGTTCTACCGCTTTGTATAATTGGTCCTTGGTCTTGAAAATTAACACGATTTCCATTTATAACTACGTTTGGTCTAGATGCATACACTGATGTTGTTATTAATAAAGTTACAAAAATTGTTAAAATATATATATTTTTCATGTTGATATATAGACTTTTGTCTATATCCTCCTCTTTTATATTATCTAATTTATATATTTCACTAAATAAAATCAGAAAAAACAATATTAGATATATCAAGTCCTTTTTGGGTTAGCTTTAATACATCATCTCGTTTTTCTAATAAATTATTGTGTATATTTTTTTGTATGGGATTTCTGAAAATATCCCACATATTTTCACCAAAAATTTGCTTAAAATCTTTAGCATTTACACCTTGGGTACATCTAAGTCCAAGATATATAAATTCTTCCATAGCTTCTTTTTTATCTATTATATCTTTTTCAAGTAATATATCTTCTCTTTTATAATTTTGGCTTGCTAGTTTTTTGTTGTATTCTATCAAACTTTTTATATTTGTTTGTCTTTCGTTATTAATAAAACTAGCTGCACCAAGACCAAAGCCTATATACTCGCCTCTTTTCCAATAAACTTTGTTGTGTATACATTCTCTATTTCCTTTTGAAAAATTAGCAATTTCATAATGTTTGTAGCCTTTTTTTTGCAAATATTTTATAGCAAAATGGTACATTCTTCTATCTGATTCTTGGCTTTGAATTTTTAAATTTCCTTTTTCGTATTCATAAAAAAAAAGTGTTTTTTCTTCTAGTATAAGGCTGTATATAGATAAATGTTCTGGGTTTAATTTTGTAATTTCTCTTATACTTTCATACCATAGTTTAAAAGCTATTTCTTCATTTTTCATATACGGTAGTGAAAATATAAGGTCTACATTTATATTTTCAAAACCTATACGCCTTGCATTATCATAATTTTTCAAAAATTCTTCTATGGTGTGGTTTCTATCTATCTTTTTTAATACTTTGTTTTGCCATGCTTGTAAACCTATGCTGAGCCTGTTTACACCAGAATTTTTTAGTGTTCTAAGTTTGTTTAAAGATAAAGTGCCCGGATTTGCTTCCACTGTTATTTCTACATTTTTGTCTATATTGTAAATAGATAGAGCTGTAAAAATTTCAGCTAAAAAATCTTCTGGGAAAACTGTAGGTGTACCACCACCTACAAATATAGATATAATATTGTAATCTTGCAATTTTTTAAAACTTGTAATCTCTTTTATAAGAGAATTTTTGTAAGGTTCGTAATACTTACTACTACAAGCAAATGTTATAAAATCGCAGTAGCCGCATTTTTTAGAACAGAAAGGTATATGAATATATACAGATATATTTTTTTTACTCATAAATTCTATTCTTCGTCAAGTTTAAGAACACTCATAAATGCTTTTTGTGGTACTTCTACATTTCCTATTTGTCTCATACGTTTTTTGCCTTCTTTTTGCTTTTCTAGTAGTTTCTTTTTACGTGTTATATCTCCACCGTAACATTTAGACAAAACATCTTTTCGGATTGCACTTACTGTTGTTCTTGCTATTATTTTTCCGCCTATACCCGCTTGTATCGGTATTTCAAATTGGTGTCTTGATATTTCTTTTTTTAGTTTTTCACATATTTTTCTGCCACGCTCATACGCACTACTTTTGTGTACTATAAAACTAAGGGCATCTACTATTTCCTTATTTACAAAAATATCTAATTTTACAAGGTCAGATGGAAAATATCCAATTATCTCATAATCGAAAGAGGCATAACCCTTACTTCTACTTTTCAAAACATCAAAGAAATCGTATATAATTTCATTTAGTGGTATATTGTATGTTAGAGTTGTACGATTTGAACTTGTATAATCCATGCCCAAATATTCTCCCCTACGCTCTTGACAAAGCTCCATTATAGGACCTATATATTCTGGTGGTAACATTATACTTGCTTTTACAATCGGCTCTTCCATCTTTGTTATTAGAGTTGTTTCTGGCATATCAGCCGGATTCGATATTTCTGTAACAGTTCCGTCTGTCTTGTATACTTTGTATATAACTGATGGTGCAGTTGTTATTAAATCTAAGTTGTATTCTCTTTCTAGCCTCTCTTGTACTATTTCTAAGTGAAGAAGACCTAAAAAACCACATCTAAAACCAAAACCAAGAGCTATAGAGCTTTCTGCTTCAAATTGTAATGCTGCGTCGTTTAAGTGGAGTTTTTCTAGTGCATCTCTAAGATTTTGATAATCACTTCTATCTGTTGGAAAAAGACCACAATAAACCATAGGATTTACTTTTTTATAGCCCGGCAATGGCTCTGGGCAATGATTGTCTGCATATGTTATTGTATCTCCTATTTGTGTGTATCTAACATCTTTTATGCTCGCTGTAATATACCCTACATCTCCAGCATTTAATTCTTCAGATGGTATAAAACGTCCTGGTCCAAAAAATCCAAGCTCTAAAACTTCAAAAGATTTATTTGTTGCCATAAAATGTATTTTAGTTCCTTTTTTTATAGAACCATCTATTACACGTATAAAAACAATTACACCTTTGTATGTGTCGTAGAAACAATCGAATATAAGGGCACGAAGTGGTAAATTAGTGCTTCCTTTTGGATGTGGTACATTTGCTATTATAGCTTCAAAAACTTGTTCTATATTTATATCCGACTTTGCAGAGATAAGAGGAGCATTTTCTGCAGGGATTCCTATTATGTCTTCTATTTCTTGTATAACTGCTTGCGAATTTGCACTTGGCAAGTCTATTTTATTTATAACAGGTACAACTTCAAGGTTGTTATCCAATGCAAGATATACATTTGCAAGAGTCTGTGCTTCTACTCCTTGTGCAGCATCTACTACAAGTATTGCTCCCTCACAAGCTGCAAGGCTACGACTTACTTCGTAGTTGAAATCTACATGACCTGGGGTATCTATCAAATTTAATATATATTCGTTTTCATCTTTTGCTTTATAAACAAGCCTTACAGCTTGTGCTTTTATTGTAATACCACGTTCACGCTCTATGTCCATATTGTCTAGCACTTGGCTTTGCATTTCTCTTTGGGTAAGAACCCCACTTTTTTCTATTAGTCTATCTGCCAAGGTACTTTTACCATGGTCTATATGTGCTATTATAGAAAAATTTCTAATGTTTTTATTACTCATTTTAGCTCCCAAATAAAAAATTATATGTTAAAAATTATAGCACATTTTATTATTATTTTAAAAGTTCGTCTGACAATTGTTCTATAATCTCCAAAGCTCGTTCATAATCACCTATAAGTATACTATCTACTATATCTTGGTTTTGAACTTGCGAATACAATTTATTAATCTGGTCTATATCCGAATCAATAAGAGCTTTTTTCAAATCTTCAATAGTTTGTAAATCTTGACTTTCTAAATCTTTTTTAACTGTATCAGAATTTAATTCTAATTCAATATTTTTAGAAACTAAATAAATTTCTTCTATTATTTCATCATGCATATTCTCTATGTCATTAACAGTTGTATTATTGTTTATTTTTTTCTCCAATTTTTCTGCTTTTTGTGAAAGATTTTTTGCACCAATATTTGCAGAAGCACTTTTTAAACCATGTATATATATTTTGTAGTCTGTTAAATTATTATCTTTTATACATTTGTTTAAAATTTGTAGTTTTCGTTTAGCTTCTTTTAGAAAAATTTTAAGAACATGGTTTGAAACATCGTGATATGACTTTTGTTTTTGCTCTTTTTGTTTTTCTTCTGGTATATATTTTTTTAAAATCTTATCTAATTTTATTATATCTATAGGTTTAGATAAAAAATCATCAAAACCATTTTTAAGAAACATATCTTCTACACCTAAAATAGCATTTGCTGTTAAAGCAACTATTTTCAATTTTTCAGAGTCATTTTTAGTAATTATACTTTCATTTTTACGAATTAAGCTGACTGTCTCTATTCCATCCATTTCTGGCATCATATGATCCATAAATATTATGTCATAGTCTATTTTACTTATTAAATCTATAGATTCTTGACCAGTTAAAGTGGTATCTATATTTATTTTATAAGGAAAAATTAATCCTTTGGCAACTTCAAGATTTACCTCGCTATCGTCTACTATTAAAACTCTAGCATCAGGGGCTTCGAAAGAGATTTTTTTTAAGTTATCTCCATTAATTATTGTAGATTTTCCTTTTATCAGGATTTTTTTATCTCCATAATCTGTAAATTTAAAATTGTTAACTTGGTTTTGGGCAATATCATCTTTTATATATTTTTGAGGAATTTTAATTGTGAAAATACTACCAAGATTATAGACACTTTCAACTTTTATGTCCCCATTCATTAAATTTAACAAATTCTTACATATAGAAAGTCCAAGTCCAGTACCTTCTTTACCATAATTAATTTCTTTATCAAATTGAGAAAATTCTAGAAATATTTTTTTTAAATTTTCAGGAGTAATACCAATACCAGTATCTTTCACAGTAATAGTAATATTACCTGTACCATTATATTTTGTATTATCATTTTCGTTAATATTTTCTATAGTATCTTCCCATTCAACATTTAATGATATTTTCCCTTTTTTTGTATATTTCATTGAGTTTGTTAAAATATTTAAAATTACTTGCTGTATTCGAATGCTGTCTCCTAGCATATCATTTGGAACAGTTTTTTCCATATAAGCAGTAAAAACAACATTAGAATTATCAAATCTGGAATTAAACAGAGATACTAAGTTATTTATAAAACTATGAAAACTATAAGGTACATTTACAATTTCTAATTGACCTGTTTCTATTTTAGAAAAATCTAATATATCATTTACAATATTAAGTAAGTGCATACTACTAAGTTTTATAGTTTCTACACGGTTACGAAGGGTATTATCCAAATCGCCATACAAAATTATATCGCTCATTCCAATTATAGCATTAAGCGGTGTACGTATTTCATGGCTCATTTTAGCAAGAAAATTAGACTTTGCTAAATTAGCTTCCTCAGATTTTTTTAGTAAATTATTTGTAGTTTTTACAATGCTATTAAAGTCTTCAAATACTCGAGATATTTCATTATTATTCTTAGGTTTAATAAATTCAATGTTAAGATTTCCGTTTACAAATTCTGATGTTTGTTCAGATAATTTTTCTAATGGCGTTAAAAATTTTCTAATTAAAATTATAACTGAAAGTGCCAAAGTAATCATACCAAAAGTAAACGGAAGTATTGAAATAAATACATCTGTTGAAATACCAGGAATATTTTTATAAGGAATAAATGAAATAGCTACCCAATCTAAATTTGGGTGATATGACATATATCCTAATTTCAAATTTTCAAGTGCTTCGTATATAAATAAATCTTCTACTACCCTTGTGTTTTCTGGGAATAAGACATCGAGATACATACCCATATGTTCAGGTATTTCGCTAAAAAAAACACGTCCAGAAGTATTTACTATAGTTATAAAAACTTCTTCATAATCATCGAAATCGCTTAAAAAATATCTAAGAGCTTCTGCGTTTATGTATACAGCTGCTGTACCTACATTTACATTATCATAAAAAATAGGTTGCGTGTAAAGAAAAGCATATGTACCTGAAATAGGATCATATTCTGTAAGAGAAAGATAAATTTCTCCAAGAGAAGCCGCTTCCATATTATTTTTAAAAATTTCCATATTAGGCATAGAACTATTATTGAAAACAGATGTAACGACATTACCATTAGCATCAAAAATAACAAAGTTCTTAAAATAGTTTATATTATTAATGTTTGATAAAGAATTATATATTCTAATCAAATTTTGATTAATTATTTCTTCTGTTTCTTGTTGTCTATTGTATAGATTTTGTTGTATAACAGGCATATTTGCAATAGTATCTAAAGTAGATACTGTAAAATTACGAACCAACTGAAAAATACCTATTGTAGTATTAGTATAACCATGTAGCTGATTAGAAATAATTTCATCTCTAGCTAAACTTACTTGCATTATTCTTATATATAAAACAAAAGAGAAGCTAATAATAAAAATCAATATGGGTACAACAATTAATGTTCTTATCAAAGATTCTTTTAAACTTAATTTTTTAAAATAATTATTTTTCATTAATGATATCCTTTTTACTCTAATAAGTTTTTAAACTATATTTTAATCTTATACCTAAGTGTAACCTCTAAAAACAATAACTTCTGAAAATAGGGGATGTACTTTTTCAAATAAATCAATTAAATTAGGGTCGAAATGATGCCCTTTATCTTTTAATATTATTTCTACAGCTTGTTGATGAGAAAATGAAGGTTTGTATGGGCGTTTTTGACGAAGGGCATCATACACATCTGCGATAGCTAATATACGACCTAATAGTGGAATATTTTCACCAGATAAACCATAAGGATATCCAGAACCATCCCATTTTTCATGATGAGATAAAGCAAAAATAGCGGCATAGTCTAAAAAATCAGTATTCAAATCTTCTATCTTTATATTTCGAATTATCTTATTACCATCAACTGTGTGTTTTTTAATTACTTCAAATTCTTCTGGTGTTAACTTATCTGGTTTTTTTAAAATATAATCCGGAATATGAATTTTTCCAATATCGTGAAGTTGTGAGCTTTCCAAAGCGATTTCCATATTAATACTGTTTAAGTAATCTTTATGTAACCCTTTCTCTATCATAGTTTTAATAATAATTCTCAAATAATCTTTTATACGTTTTATATGGTGCCCTGTTACCTCATCTCTATATTCCACAATCTCTGCAAGACTGGAAATAATAGTATTATGCATATTTAAAATAGATTTAGTACGTTTTACTAATTCTTTTTCGATATTTGTGAAGAAACTGTACAAAGATAAATGAGTATCAATTCTACCAAGAAGAAGTGGGGTAGAAAAAGGTTTTAATATGAAATCTACAGCACCAAGTTTTAATCCTTGTAATTCTATCCTTTCGTCGGATAAAGCTGAAAGAAAAATAACCGGTATGTTACTATGTTGTTTATCTTTTTTTAAACGAGTTATTACTTCAAATCCGTTCATATCTGGCATATTTATATCAAGTAAAACAATGTCTGGTTTAATTTTTTTTAAAGTATTAAAAAAATGTGTTCCACCGTTCATTGTAACAACATTGTATTTGTCAGAAAGAACCTCTCTACCCTTTGCAAGATTTGTAAGCTCATCATCAACTAAAAAAACTGTACTTTTATGTTCCATAAATAAATTTCCTCTTTTCTATATAAAATGTTATTATTTTATATATTTATTGATTTAAATTCGTAAATCAATAAATACATTCTTAAACTATATCATATATTTTAAATTTTTACAAAAAATATCTAGAAACTAAAAAATTATTAAAACCGCTTATTTTGCTTGACTATAAAAAATATATTTAGTAGAATTGTTTTTATTGCTTTCATGTGATACAATGACCTTATTTGATAAAATTAAATGAAAAGTATCCCATCGCAAAAGATAGAGGGATTAAAATATAGAAAGGATTTTTATATGAAAAGAACGTATCAACCGAAAAAAAGACAAAGAAGTAGAGAACATGGCTTTAGAAAAAGAATGAGAACGCCGGGTGGTCGAAACGTACTTCGTAGACGTAGATTAAAAGGTCGTAAAGTTCTTAGTGCATAAAACTAATGGAAAGCTTAAAAAAAAATTATCAATTTGGCATAGTTTACAAAAAAGGTAAGTCCTATGCCAACAAAACATTAGTTATGTATATTCTTAAAAATAAAAAAGACAAAAATTTTATAGGTATATCCGTAAGTAAAAAAGTAGGAAAAAGTGTACAGCGAAATAGAACAAGAAGGCTTATAAAAGAAGCTTTTAGATTAAAAAAAGATGAAATAAAAAAAGGATTAAATATTGTTATAGTTGCTAGAGTGGACTCTAAAGATTGTAATTTTAGTGAAATATCTAAAAGTTTAGTCTATTTGTTTAAAAAACATGATTTGTTGTTATAATTTAAGAGACAGGAAGTATTATGAAAATTATTAATCTTTTTTTGATAAAATTTATAGTTTTTTATCAAAAATATATTTCTCCTTTTTTTGGTCCTAGATGTAGATTTTATCCTACTTGTTCGCAGTATGCAAAAGAAGCTATAGAGATTCATGGTTTTTATGGTATTTTTTTATCTTTAAAAAGAATTTTAAAGTGTAATCCATTTTTTAAAGGCGGATATGACCCTGTAAATAAGAAAATTACTTGAGTAGCATTTTTATTTTTGTTGCTCAAATTATAAATATAATTTGCTATGTAATATAAATTTTATTATCGTAGTTATTTTTTACGTAGTTATTTTTTACAAAAGTACAAATTACCTCATTATGGAAGGTATAAGAAATATGAATATTTTTAATACATCAAGAATGGTTCAAACGGAACCGGGTTTTATTGTTGGTCCAATTTCTAGTTTTCTTGGTTTTATTTTAGATTTTATTTTTAATTTAATAAATGGAATTGCAGGGCCTGCAGCACTTGGTATTTCTATTATTATTTTTACTATAATAATACGTGCTTTGTTACTTCCACTTGCTATAAAAATGAATAAAAGCATGGAAAAAATGCAAATTTTAAAACCACAAATAGATGCAATAAATAAAAAATACGAAGGAAAAAAAGACGCAGAATCTAATAGAGCGAAAGGGCTAGAGATACAGAAATTGTATTCGGAAAATGGAGTAAATCCATTAGGAGGCTGTTTACCAGCTATACTTCAAATGCCGATATTTATAACTCTTTTCAATATGTTTCAAATGCCTTATTTGTATATAAATGAGTTAAATCAAATATATTCACGTATTGCATATCAAATAATGCGAGTTCCGAATTTTTATACGTATATTCAAAATACACCATCTATTGGTATTAATAAGATTCCAACTAATATGCCAGAGCTTATGCTGACTGACAAACCAGACCTTTTAAGACTTTTCAATTCGTATACAAGTTACGATTGGCAAACCCTTTTAAATGTTTTACCTACAAATTATTATGATATAGATTATGTTAATGGTTTGCTTAACATAAAAGATGGTATGGAACATTTTTTAACTATTAGTTTAATTCAGCCTGCTGGTCTTACTTTTCCGGGGGTAATATTACCTGTTTTTGCTGCTGCTACAACATATTTTACATCTCGTATGATGATGCAAAAACAAATGTCCACTGCTACTGTAGAACAAGGTACAATTAATCCAATGCAAATGCAACAAAAAATAATGATGTATGCAATGCCTATTATGATGGGAGCTATTACTGTAACATCTCCTGCAGCTGTTGGTCTTTATTGGGTTTCCTCGAATTTATTTCAAATAGGACAACATTATGTTTTAAACAAAATTTCACAGAAAAAACAAGATAAATAAAGTTAAAAAACAAGATAAAATCAAATTTTAAATCTAATATCCAGTGTTCGAGATATTATAATTTATGTTTTTTTATCTTTTTTATTTATCAAAATAAAAAAATTAAAGGGTTATATGGATTACAATACAGATAGTACAATAGTAGCTATATCTACTCCAATTGGTCCGGGTGCAATATCTATTGTTAGAATTAGTGGTATAAATTCTTTAAATATAATAAAAAAAATATTTGTACCAAAAGTAAAAAAAGACATAAAAACGCATACAATTCATTATGGGTATATCTTTTTTAATGATAAAAAAATAGATGAGGTTATTGTTTCTTTTATGCTACACCCTAATAGTTACACAAAAGAAGATGTTGTAGAAATAAATTGTCATGGAGGTAGTATTACTGCAAACGATGTTTTAGATGTAGTTATAAATGAAGGGGCAGTTCTTGCACAGCCCGGCGAATTTACAAAACGTGCTTTTTTAAATGGTAGAATAGATTTGATACAAGCAGAGGCTGTAATAGATATTATTAATTCTAACAATAGAGCTTCGAAAGAAATGTCCCTTAATTTGCTTTCTGGTGGTCTTAGCAAAAAAATAGAAAATATTAGACGAGGATTATTACAGTGTATAGCCTCTTTAGAAGTAGCAATAGATTATCCAGAAGAAGAGTATTTCAATGGTACTGGAGAAATACAGAAATTTGTAAACAATAGTATATTAGATATAGAAAATTTAATAAACGTTTCGAAAAATTTTGATTTAATCAAAAATGGAATATCTACAGTAATAATAGGTAGGCCGAATGTTGGTAAAAGTTCATTACTTAATTTTTTATTAAAAGAAGATAAAGCAATTGTTACAAATATAGCAGGTACAACAAGAGATTTAGTAAATGGTAATTTTAATATTGGTCATATACCAATAAATTTGATAGATACAGCAGGTTTAAGAGATACAAATGATATTGTAGAACAAATAGGACAAGAAAAAACAAAAGAAGCAATAAAAAATGCCGATTTGGTTTTGTCTGTTTTGGACATTTCCGAGGAAATAACTTCAGAAGATTTCGAAATAATAAATTCTGCTAAAGATAAAAGACTAATAATAGTTTGTAACAAAATAGATATAAGAAAAGACATTTTCGAAAAATCGGTAAATAATTTAAGAAATATAGGAAAAGTTGTATGTATATCATCTATGTCTGGTGATGGTATAAATTCGCTTATTGATGAAATATTTAGCTTTTATCCAAATACAGATGTCGCAGGTCATATGATTATGGCAAATGGTAGGCATTTAGAATTACTTAACAAAAGTATAGAATATTTAAAACTTAGCATTGAAACAATAAAAAAAGAACATAGTGAAGAGTTTATATCTTTAGACCTTACAAATGCTTACACAAGCCTTGGTATGATATTAGGCAATGAATTAGACGAAAGTATTATAGATAAAATATTTAGTGAGTTTTGCTTGGGTAAATAAAAAATATTACAAAATGGAGTTGAACGATGAAAAAAGTTCTTTTTGTTTGTTTAGGAAATATATGTCGTTCTCCTATGGCAGAAGCTATATTTAAAAAAATGGTTGATGATAAAGGTTTGTCAGATAAAATAAAAGTAGATAGTGCAGCGACAGGAAGTTATAATATTGGAAACTCTCCGCATAAAGGTACAAAATATATATTAGAACGTTATGGGTTTAGTCATTTAGGTATAGTATCTCGTCTTATAACAGAAAATGATTTAAAAGAAAACGATTATATAGTATGTATGGATGATAGTAATGTTACAAATGTAAGAAAAGTTGGTAATATCGACTCTAATGTTACTTTGAAAAAGCTATCTGATTTTATAGAAAATTCAACATGGTCAGAAGTACCAGACCCTTATTATACAGGCAACTTTGACGAGACATATGAGCTTGTTACAGAGGGGCTTTTTGCTTTACTTGAACATATTGAAAAAGAATTGTAAAGTAGATTATTGTAGATAAAACGGAAGAGTAAAATGATAAATAAATATGAAATAATAGTAATAGGTGCGGGTCATGCAGGTGTTGAAGCTGCCTTAGCTGCAGCACGTATGGGCAAAATTACAGGACTTTTTGTTTTAGATATAAATAGTGTTGCAAGTATGCCTTGTAATCCTAACATTGGTGGTACAAGTAAAGGTCATTTGGTAAAAGAAGTAGATGCTCTTGGTGGCCAAATGGGCAAAAACATAGATAAGACATATATACAAAGTAGAATGCTTAACACTAGTAAAGGACCAGCTGTACAAAGTCTACGAGCTCAAGCTGATAAACACGCATATGCAAATGCTATGCATAAAACGCTAGAATCCGAACCAAATCTTGATTTAATAGAAGCTGAAGTAATAAAAGTTATAAAAGAAAATAATAAAATAACTGGTGTAGAAACTATAAATCAAAAATATACTTCAAATGCAGTAATAGTATGTGCTGGTACATATTTTAGAAGTTTATGTATACATGGTGAAAAAAGTTTTGATACAGGTCCAAATGGTAGTAAAAATAGTCATGGATTATCAAAAAACTTACAAGATTTAGGCGTAGTTATGTATAGATTCAAAACAGGAACTCCAGCACGTATAGAACGTGATAGTATAGATTTTTCGAAAATGATAAGGCAAGAAGGTGATATTAATCCTATCCCTTTCAGTTTTGAAGATAAAAGTATGGTAGAGCGTAAACAAATAGATTGTTGGTTAACTTATACAAATAAGAAAACACATGACATAATCCAAGCGAATATACACAGAAGCCCTATGTATAGCGGTGTTATAGAAGGTGCCCCAACTCGTTATTGTCCAAGTATAGAAGATAAAATAGTTCGTTTTTCGGATAAGGAACGTCATCAAGTATTTATAGAGCCAGAAGGTTTAGATACTTCAGAAATGTATATAGGTGGTATGTCTACAAGTTTGCCAGAAGATGTACAAGAAGAAATGTATAGAAGCGTAGAAGGTCTTGAAAATTGTCGTATAGTTAAATATGGATATGCAATAGAATATGATGCAATAGATGCTACAACACTTAAACTTAACTTAGAACACAAAGAAATATCTGGTCTTTTTTTTGCTGGACAAATGTGTGGTAGTAGTGGATATGAAGAAGCAGCCGCACAAGGTATAATAGCTGGTATAAATGCAGTATTAATGCTAGATAATAAAGAACCTTTTATAATCGATAGGTCTGAAGGATATATTGGGGTTCTTATCGATGATTTAGTTACAAAAGGCACAAAAGAGCCATACAGAATGATGACAAGTAGAGCAGAATACAGATTGTTACTTAGGCAAGACAACGCAGATTTAAGACTTACACATTTCGGTTTTGAATTAGGTTTAATAAATAAAGAGCGTTACAATAAATTTTTATTAAAGAAAGAACAAATTGAACAGGAAATTGATAGAGTTTTAAAAGTAAATATTGCACCAAGTGAAAGTTTAAATAAATTTTTACAAGCTAAAAATTTAATGATGATTTCAACAGGTGTGAAACTTGGTGATTTAATAAAAAGACCAGAACTTACTTACGACGACTTAAAAGAATTTGACAAAGATAGACCAGAACTACCTACAGAAGTACGAAACCAAGTAAATATACACATAAAATATGAGGGATATATAAATAGACAGCTAAAACAAGTAGAGCAATTTA
>WRGD01000099.1 GCA_009787355.1 Defluviitaleaceae bacterium
AGACTTAAAAGACTTGCACGTAAAACTATTTGTTATTCCAAATCTTTTGAGATGCATTCTATCGTTGTTTCTTTACTTATAAACTATCTTGAATTTGACTATATGCTATTTTGTTACATGACCAAAATCTAATCAATAATACGAATAAATCCCCATAGCCCATCCATTTCAACTGGTATCATATTTTCATTTGGCATACCTATTCTTGTAAATGGCATTTGTGCAGGTATTATTACATTTCCATATATGTCTAAAATACCCCAATATCCACCTATCATTTCATGCCCATTAACGTATCCCTGTATCCATTTGCCACCTATATTTGTTCTAGTTAGACCATTACTAAAAAATATTTCATCTATAAAATCATACTTTGGTTCTAAAATAAAATTTCCAGAGCTATTTACCATACCCCATTTTGCAATGTACGGTTCCCAAAATTCTGTAGGTATATCTCCTATAGCTACTAAAAATGTATTTGGTTCAAAATCATAATTAAAGTCTTGTTTATTATTTGTTGTATTGTTTCTCATTATTGGTACTCTTATTAAATCATATTCAAATTGTAATATAGTATCTCCATAGGAATTTACAATACCCCATTTTTGACCAAAAAATAAGTATAGATTATCCCAAAGCCCATCTCCTCCTCTAATTTGTAATAATTCACTACCCTTAGATGCTGCAAATAAATTATTCGATAATTGAAATATATCATTGTACATTGGTTCTATTATTATTTCTTCTGTTTCTAGATTTAATACTCCCATATTTATTCTATTGTCATCTTGTACCACAAAAACTATATTATTAAAATTATCACGAATAAGAATATCGTTAACAAAAGGCAAAATATATTCTCCAGTATTAAGATTTAAAATAGAATAAACAATATTTCTATGAGTAATCACCTCTTCCTTGGCATCTCTCAAATCTATTGCTACAATAGCAAAATCTTCGTTTAATATTTCGATATAACTATATATAAATGGTATTTTCTCTATTCCATCTTTATATATAATTCCCCATAGATTATCTTCGTTTCTAGCAGGAAAAAAATCTGATAATCTATACAAACTACCAGCTATATTCCAAGCATCATGAGAAAATTGTGGGTATACACCGTAGTTTCCGTATCTATCAATAGTACCCAAGAGGCCATCTTCATTAACAATAAAAATATAATTTTCTCCTAGTGTCCTAGTAGTCTGTAATAAATATTTAAAATCTGTAATAATATTACCGTTTGTATCCGCAAATCCCCAAATGGGAAGATTATGAGGACTACTATTACCATGGAAATAATGATTTGTTTCGTGTAATCTTAAAGGTATTATTCCGTTTCTAATATTACCGATACCACCGTATATTACAGGTATAATTTCCTCTAATGTATCTAAATTTATTACACCGTGATAAGCATCTGAAAAAAAATCTCCAATCCAAACATGGACTATATTGTATTCAATATTTATTCTATTACCACTATACAAACCAATGGGAATAACAATCTCACCAGTTATTAAATTATACAAACCCTCTGTTTGTTTACCATCTATTGTTTTGCTTACTCTTATAAAATCTGTACCCTCTAAAGCAATTATCTCATCGTAAACAAAAGGTATTATAGTATTGTTATCAAAATCGACAATTCCATAATACCCATTTTCAATACTACGTACAATTAAGAAATCGGAAAAATCATTTTCTTGCAATAAGAAAAAACCTCCTTCGTAGTGTGAGGTAAACATACGATTTAAACTTAGATACATAGGCTCTATTATATAATTACCATGTAAATCTATAACACCCCAAAGACCAAGAAAATCTCCCACCCTTACAAACGCTCTGCCATTTAGAAAATTTGTAACAGCTGTATATCTTGGCTCTATTTCCATTTGATAATAACTATCATTAATATATGAAACCCCAGTTGTCTCGTGGTTTTCTGTTTCTGTATTAGGTATACTTGATTGCACAATTATTGGCTCATACACAATTAAAAATACAAATAATAAGATTATCATTTTAAATTTTTTCATTTTTATCCCTCTAAATAGTCATTTTAAATTGAGTGTTTTAGTAAGAACATATATTTTATCATTTCACTATATTTTTCACAAATAAAAAAATTGAAAAAAACATGTTATAGTAGTAAAATGAATTTTGAAAAAATTATTAATTAAAGTACGTTTGATATATGGAGTTAAAAAATTATGGAACAAATAAATATTTTTGATAAAGAAATAAAATATGAATACAAACAAAATAATAAAAATGAAAAAAATCACAAATTATACTTGGGTGATAATTTAGAAATATTAAAAACTATATCAAATGAAAGTATAGATATGATATTTGCAGATCCACCATACAATATGCAAACAGATGGCGAATTAATAAGAGTAGAAGGTACAACATTTAAAGGTGTAAATGATGATTGGGATAAATATAATTCATACAATGATTTTTTAGAATATACAAAAAATTGGATACTAGAATGTAAACGTATACTTAAAAAAAATGGCTCGCTATGGATAATTGGTTCTTTTCAAAATATTTATAGTACAGGTCATATATTACTCACAAACGGTTTTTGGATACTAAATGATATAATTTGGGAAAAATCTAACCCTGTACCTAATATGAAAGGTACTAGATTTTGTAATGCCCATGAAACATTGATACGCTGTGTAAAAGATAAAAATGCAAAAGCTACGTTTAATTATAAAACTATGAAACATTTAAACGGTGGTAAGCAAATGAAGAGTGTTTGGAATATACCTCTATGTACAGGAAAAGAAAGACTTATAACAGAAAATGGAGAAAAATTGCACAACACCCAAAAACCATTAAAATTATTAGAAAATATAATATTATCTTCTACAAGAAAAGATGACGTTATATTAGACCCTTTTTCTGGTACTGCTACAACTGGAGTAGCTGCAATAAAATACAAACGACAATATATAGGGATAGAGAAAGAAAAAAAATATTTAGATTCATCGAAAGATAGACTTGAAAATGTAGAAATTTCAAATGACATAGATTTAATAGAAAATACTTATGATATACCTTTAACCAAAGTTACTATGGAAGAGCTTATTGACAAAGGATATTTACGAATAGGTCAAGAATTTTACGATAACAAATATATTTTACGTGGAATTTTAAATAGGAATGGATATATATTAGACAACGAAACAAAAGAAAATTTTTCAATACACAAATTGTCAGCTAAAATTTTAAATAAAACAAATAATAATGGTTGGGATTTTTGGTTTATAAAAGAAAATGATAAATTTGTTTTAATTGATGATTTTAGACATAGATATAGAAAAATAGAACTTGGTGAATAGATGACACAGCATAAATTTAACGAGATAGTAAATAAAAAAATCTTTGAAAACAATTTAACAAAACTTTTAGAAAAAATAGCAGAATATCCAGATAGATATGTAGGATTATTTAGACCTACAAAACCATATGCAAAAATCATACAAAATATATCACAATCTTACGAAATTAGGTTTGGAGATGCACTAGAAGCTATTTTTGAAGAATGGTTTAATTACAAAGGATTTGAAAACTTACCTAAAAAAATAAAAACAAAAACTGATGAAAACTTAAACATAGATTTGATATTTTACTCTAATAAAACAAACACAATATACATGGTAGAGCAAAAAGTAAGAGATGACCATGATAGTACAAAAAAACGAGGTCAATACATTAATTTTATAAAAAAATACGAGATAGTAGAAAAATTGTATAAAGATAAAAATATAACAGCTATAATGTGGTTTGTAGATGACAGTTTAAATAAAAACAAAAAATACTATGAATCTGAAATAGATAAAGAAATACTGCAAAAAAATACTGATAAAATAAAAATAGTATATGGGGAAGATTTTTTTAATATTAGCGATGAATTATACAAAAAATCTTTTTGGAATGAATTTATACAAATGTTAGAGCAATGGAAAGTAGATATACCTAATTTCCCAAATGTAAATTTTGATGATGAAAACAATATACAAGAAGTTTTGAAACAAATCTCTCCTACAGAAGTATCAAATACTGTATGGAAAAAACTTTTTGAAGATGATAGAATTACAAATGAAATTTTTCCTGTAATATTTCCTAATGGTTTAGCGTTTAAAACATATATTGAAATTTACGATAGTAACAACCTTAGAGATGAAAATACAAGAAATTTAATGAAAAGATATATAGAAAGTATAAAAAAAATCTAACCAACAAACTGATTGTCAAAAAAACAATCAGTTTGTTGGTTTTTTTGACAATTAAATCTTATCATTTCACTATATTTTTCGCAAATAAAAAAATTGAAAAAAACATATTATAGTGGTAAAATAAGCCTTGCAAAGAATATTAACAAGGAGAACAAAATGAATCCGCTAGATATTATACTAATTATAATAGCAGTTGTTACTGTACTTGGAGGTGGATTATATTTTTTAGCTAGATGGTCGCAAAGCAAAGTTTCAGAACAACAAAAACTCATATCTAGTACAAGTCAAACTATAAGCATTTATGTTATAGATAAAAAAAGAGATAACATAAAAAATGCTGGTTTACCAAAAATGGTAACAGACCAAATGCCAAAAAGAGCAAATCTTATGAAAATGTATTTTGTAAAAGCCAAGGTTGGCCCACAAATAATGACTTTTATGTGTGAAAAGCAAGTTTTCCATGCTCTACCACTAAAAAAGAACATAAAAGTAGATGCGTCTGGTATATACATTACAAACATGAAAGGAATGAAAACAAAAGAAGAGATGAAAAAACTAAAAAAAGCTAAAAAAGAAAATAATAAAAAGTCTAATTAAAACCATCAAAAAAAAATTAAATTTCTGGTATTTTTCGCTAAAAAATTCTGTTTATATGTTGAAAAATATGTGGATAAAATAATTTTACATCTATTAGTTGATAAAAAATAATACAAAACAGGTTTTTCCACAAAAAATGCTGTGCATATGTGGAAAACTATGTGGAAAACTCTAAATTCTTTATTTATGGAGGCAATATGAAAATAAGTTTAGACTACAATAATATGACAAATGATTTTATAAAAAATGGTATATCTAATAACGATATAAATAATCTAAATGAAAAAATTAAAAATGCTGTAAATGCTATTTCAGAAAAACGAAAAAATGGTAAATTAGATTTTATGGAATTGCCGTATAATCAAGAAAATGTAGTATCAGAGATAGAAAAATATGCAAAAGAAAAAATAAATGAAATAGAAGCGTTTGTTCTTTTAGGTATAGGAGGAAGCTCGCTTGGACCTATGGCATTACAACAAGCTATAAATAGCCCTTATTACAACGAACTTTCAAAAGAGCAAAGAAAAACACCAAAATTTTATGTTGTAGATAACGTAGACCCAGAAAAATTAGTGTATCTTTTCGAAATTATAGACATTTCGAAATGTTTATTTAATGTTATTAGTAAAAGTGGCTCTACATCGGAAACTATGAGTCAATTTATGATAATAGTAGATATGCTAAACAAAAAATTAGGTAAAGAAAAAGCAAAAGAAAATATAGTTTGTACAACAGACAAAGAAAATGGAAACCTTATAAAAATAGCAAAACAAGACGGGTACAAAACATTCATAATTCCAAGTGGTGTAGGAGGAAGATTTTCACAACTTACACCTGTTGGACTTTTACCTGCCGCTTTTTGTGGTATAGACATAAGAAAACTTTTGCAAGGTGCTGCAAAAATGGACGAAATCTGTAAAAATGAAGATGTATATAAAAATCCTGCTCTTATGTACGCAACCCTGCATTATATAGGACTTAATCGTGGGCAAAATATTTCTGTGCTTATGCCTTATGCAGAATCACTAAAATATATTTCTGACTGGTACGCACAGCTTTGGGCAGAATCTATAGGGAAAAAATATAATAACAAAGGTGAAATAGTAAACGTAGGCCAAACACCTGTAAAAGCACTCGGTGCTACAGACCAACATTCTCAAGTTCAACTCTATATGGAAGGTCCTTTTGACAAAATAATAGTTTTTATAGAAGTAGACAAATACAAAAAAACTATAGAAATACCTAAAATATTTGAAGATATACCGTCTCTTGGTTTTTTAGGTGGTCATACACACAACAAGCTGATACAATTTGAAAAAATAGCAACAGAGTACGCATTACAAAAAGAAAATAGACCAAATATGACAATATCTATTCCAGAAGTAAATGAGTTTACAATGGGACAACTATTTTATTTTTTTGAAATGGCAACATCATATATGGGTGAACTTTTAGAAATAAATGCTTTTGACCAACCGGGAGTAGAAGAGGGTAAAAACTCTACATATGCTCTTTTTGACAGACCGGGATATGAAGAAAAGAAAAAAGAAATAAAAGAATCGAAAGAAAAAGATACAAACAGAATAATATAAAAAATAGAATTAAAATAAATTTTTATGAACAAAAATTTTGTAACTTTAAAAGCAAATGCTAAAATAAATTTAGCACTAGGTGTAGTTAGTAAAAGAAAAGATGACTATCACAATTTGAAAATGGTAATGCAAACTCTACTTTTACATGATAGTATTTTTATAAAAAAAATAGATTCATCAAAAATAAAAATAAACACAAATTTACCTTGGCTTCCAACAGATGAAAAAAATTTGGTATATAAAGCTGTAAATGTAATGCAAAAAAAATATAAACTATCTGGTGGAGTATATATAGAAATAGTAAAAAATATACCTATATCAGCTGGTCTCGGTGGTGGTAGTGCTGATTGTGCTGCCACTCTTATATCTCTTAGAAAATTGTACAACCTTAATATTTCTATGGAAGAACTAAGAGATGTAGGTAGAAGTCTTGGTGCTGATGTACCGTATTTACTTACACAAGGAACAGCTTTTGTAGAGGGTACAGGAGATATAATAACAAAACTAAACCCTCATCCATTTGTTTATATTGTATTAGCAAAACCAAAATTTAATGTTAGCACTGAAATAGTTTTTAAAAAATTGTCGAAATATCCTTTTATAGATAATTCTAAAAAAATAAATGCAATGCTTACAGCTATAAAAAATAAAAATATTTACGAAATATCAAAAAATTTTTTTAACGATTTAGAAATTGTAACAGCTACAAAATATCCAATAATATATGATATAAAAAGAATAATGCTAGAAAATGGAGCTATAGGTTCTATAATGAGTGGAAGTGGACCGACTGTTTTTGGATATTTTCTAACAAAAAAGCAGGCTTTTAATGCTATTAAAATTTTACAAAAGAAAGGTATAAAAGATATAATATTTACAGGAGTTTTTGATAGAAAAAAATTAAAAAAACAATAAATAAAATTGAAGTAAACTGTCTTCAATTTATTAACATTAAGGAATTTTTTTCGAAAAATTAGCTCGAAAAAATTACAAATAAAATTGGAGTAGAAACATCTTCAATTTTATTTGTTAATGTGTTAAACTGTAGATAAATTGACTTTAGGGAGGGACATTTTTTGTTAAAAAAGATAATAAAAAAATTAATTTTTATTTTTATTCTAGCATCTACAAATAATGTAGTTTTAGCAAATCAAAGGTTCGTAGACGTACCTTACGACCATTTTGCACACAATGCTATAATTAATATATCAGACTTAGGTATTATGGTAGGAAATACACAAGGGCAATTTAGACCCGATGCTCTTTTAGACAAATTTGAAACATCTAGAATTTTAGCAAATATGACTGGTTTTAGAAGTATAGGTTTAACTCCTGCCGAACAAGCTTTTATAAATTTTGCATATGGAAATAATTCAGATTTTTTAGAAGAAATGAATGAGCGTTTCGATAGATGGTCAAATATTTCTAATAGAGAAATTGCTTATTTACTACAATTAGGTGTTCTAACAGAAGAAAATGTAACTAATTTCATACTTGTAAATATGGACAACGAGTATTTAAGAGCATTATCCAGACAAGAAGCCGCTATGTTCTTAGTTAGAGCTATTGGTCTTTCTGGTGAAGCTTCTGCTGGTATTTTTTCGAATTTATTTGCGGATGATACAGATATACTTCCACAATTTAGACATTATGTTTATTTCCTGAGAAATATTGGAGTTGTAACAGCAAACGAAAATGGTAATTTTATGCCAAATGCACCTGTAACACGTGCAGATTTTGCAACTATGATAGATAGAGCAATTAACTATAATGTAGATAATAATATTATTAATGCTACTAGGTCTACAATTTTACTCGGAGAAATAGTTTCTATAAATTCTATAAATAGAAATTTAACTATATCGCTACAAAATGAAAATGCACAAGAGTCTTATGCTGTTTCTACAAATGCAAATATTGTTGTAGATGGTTTAATATCTAATTTTACAGGACTTGAGCATAATATGCAAATTGCTGCACTTCTATACAATGATGAAATAGTAGCATTACTTGGCATAAGTCGTGGTTTTAGAGAACTCTTAAACCAAAATGTTGGACAACCTTTAAATTTTCAAAATTCTATAAACGGTTTTGTATCTCATATATCGGACGAAGAAATTATTATAGAAACAAGAACAATAAGCACTACATATTCTATACAGACAAATAATTTGTCTTTTGAATTATCTGAAAATACTACCGTAACTATGAATAACAGTTCTATACCAATAGAAGATATTATAATAGGTGATATTGTTACAGTAGCTATATCCAGAGGAGTCGTAGAACAAATAGATGTACTACAGAGAAATAGAGCTTTTACTGGAACTCTTGTATCTAGAAATGAAATATCAGATTTTGATATATTTACTTACACTATTGTAGATGAATATGAAAATTATCATGAATTTTTAGTAACAGATAGTACAAGGCTAGAACGAGCAGGTAGTGGAGTTGTAAATTTTGAAAATGTAAGATTAGGAGATGTAGTAGAAATTGTAGCACAGGCAAATGAATTAACAAGCCTTTTTGCTTTTGGAAACAGGACTTTTGTAGATGGAAATGTCATTTCTGTAAATTTTGCTTATGATATTTCTAGTGTAGTACTACAAAAACAAAATGAAAACGTAACATACTATATAATAGGCAGTTTACCAAATATGCAAAATATAACAGTTGGTAGTAGAATACGTTTAACTGTAGACAGTTTAGAAATACAAGAATTTAGTATATTCCCAAATTAATAAAGAAAGGTGCTATTATGAATTTTACAAAAGAGTTTAAAGAAAGACCAATTTTAAGAAAAAAAGACCATGAAATAAAATTTGTAGAAACAACAATAAGAGATGGTCAGCAATGTTTAATGGCAACACGTATGCCAAACTCAGATATATTACCGATACTAAATGAAATGGACAATGCAGGCTTTTATGCTATAGAGGCTTGGGGCGGTGCAACTTTTGACGCTGCCCTGCGTTTTTTAAAAGAAGACCCGTGGGAAAACCTGCAAAATATAAAGAGTAAACTAAAAAAAACTAAGCTACAAATGTTATTTCGTGGTCAAAATATGCTTGGTTACAAAGCATATCACGATGAAATTGTATCGGAGTTTATAAAATATACAATACAAAATGGTGTAGATATTATACGTATTTTTGATGCTTTAAACGACCTTAGAAATTTAGAAACAAGTATAAATGCTACAAAAAAATATGGTGGTAATGCACAACTTACACTTTGCTATACTATTAGCCCTGTACATACAATAGACTATTTTGTAAACATTGCAAAAGAGCTAGAAAATATGGGGGCAGACTCTATAGCTATAAAAGATATGTCTGGGATATTACTACCAGATATAGCATATGATTTGGTTTCTAGTATAAAACAAAATACAAATTTGCCATTAGAAATACATACACATTGTACTGGTGGTATGGCAGATATGGTATATTTGAAAGCTGTAGAAGCTGGGGTAGATATTATAAATACAGCTTCTTCTCCTTTTGCTCTTGGCACTTCTCAACCATCTACAGAAGTTATGAATGCTGTTTTTAATTCTCTTGGCTACAAAACAAATTTGAATGTAGAAAGCCTAACAAAAATTGCAAAACATTTTAGACCATTACGTGAAAAGGCTTTACAAGATGGTTTAATAGACCCACAAATATTAGGTGTAGATATAGAAACTCTAATATACCAAGTACCAGGAGGTATGCTTTCAAATTTAGTTTCACAGCTAAAACAACAGAGAGCTATGGATAAGTTTCCAGATGTTCTAAAAGAAATATCAAATGTAAGAGCAGATATGGGATATGTACCTCTTGTTACACCATCTAGCCAAATTATAGGGGCACAAGCTACTTTTAATGTGCTTTTAGGCGAACGATATAAAATGGTTTCAAAAGAAGTAAAAGATTTAGTAAAAGGTATGTACGGAAAAACTCCAGCACCTATTTCAGATAAAATAAAAAACAAAATACTAGGAAATGAAGAGCCTATAACAGTATCACCAAAAGAACTAACAGAACCTGTATTGAAAAGCTCAAAAATAGCTATACAAGATTATATTAGAAAACCTGAAGATATTTTGACATATGCACTATTTCCACATGTTGCAATGGATTATTTTAGGTTTCGTGAAGGTCTTATTTAGGAGATAAAAAATTGAAATATAAAGATTTATCAAAAGAAGAATTAAAACAAATACACGAAAATTTAAAAAAAGACCTAGGAAATCTGACATCTGAAAACAAAAACTACAATTTAACAAGAGGGTTACCTAGTTTTGATATGGTTGATTTTTCAAACGATATGTTTGAAATTTTAAAAAAAGATAGTGATTTTAAAACAGAAGATGGTATAGATTGTAGAAATTATGGTGTTTTAGATGGTATAGTAGATGCTAAAAAACTTATGGGTGAGCTTATGTCTGTACCGTACCAAAATGTTATAGTAGGTGGAAACTCTAGCCTTATGCTTATGCATTTTATTGTTACACTTGCCTATACAAAAGGATTGGTATATTCAAAAGCTCCTTGGAGCAAGCAAAAAGTAAAAATACTTTTTCCATGCCCGGGCTACGATAGACATTTTGATATGTGCAAATCTTACGATTTTGAGCTTGTAGCTATAAATTTTAAAGAAGATGGTCCAGATATAGAAAAAATAGAGGAACTTATAAAAGATGATAGTGTAAAAGGTATTTTTTGTGTTCCTAAATATTCTAATCCTACAGGTCATATATATTCAGATAAAATAATAAGAAAATTAGCAAATTTGTCGCCAGCTGCTGAAGATTTTTGTATTTTTTATGATAATGCCTATGCTGTACATGATTTCGATACAGAAAATCCAAGAAATTTACTACCAATTTGGAATGAACTAGAAAAAAACAAAAAACAAAACATGGTCATAGGTTTTTCATCTACATCAAAAATAACAATACCCGGTTCTGGAATTTCTGCCTTGTTTTCTGGTAGCGAACAAATAGAACATATAAAAAAATACTTGGCACTACAAATAATATCTTTTGACAAAGTAAACCAATTAAGACATACAAGATTTTTGAAAGATTTAAATGGTATCAAAAATTTGATGAAAAAAACAACACCAATAGCAAAATCAAAATTTGACTTATTTTTAAATATTCTAAACAAAGAATTAAAAGATTTGAATATAGCAAATTGGTCTAACCCAAAAGGTGGTTATTTTATATCATTTAATACACTAAATGGACTCGCTAAAAGAACAACAGAAATTTGTAATAAGTACGGTATAAATTTAATAGCAGCAGGTAGCACATTTCCATACGGAAATGACCCCCAAAATAATAATATAAGAATAGCACCAACTGCTTTAACAATAGAAGAGCTAGAAAAAGGAGCAGAAATATTTGCTAACTGTGTTAAACTAGTTGCAATAGAATTTTACTTGAGACAATTAAATTTAGAATAAAACAATATTATGAAAGATAATGAAAAAACAAGAAGACGTGTGCAACCCGCACATGTTGAACTTGCTAGAAAAAAAGAACAAAGGAAACAAAATATTCCACAAAACAAAATAAATCAAAATAAAAAAAAGCCTACAAATTCAAAAAATGTAGAAAATAGAAATATTAGAAATTTTATAGATAAAAATAGATATACAGAAACAAACATAAAAAATAAATCAAAATTAAAAAAACGAAAACAAACATATAATAAAATATATAGTAAAATCGTAACTATCTTTTTTGTTATTTCTTCACTTACAATTTTATATTTTATATTTATACACCCAAATTCCTATAGAGTTTTTTTGGGAGATGATTATATTTCAAATATAGAAATAAATTCTGCAACAGAAGAAGGACTTCAACTATCAATAGAAGGTTTATTTAGAAATAACTTAAATACAGATGTAAAGTTAGTAGAAGCTATAAGGTTTGAGAGAGTAAATACAAGAGCTAGGGATCGTAATACAGTGGAACAAACAATAAACATGATGTTACAATCGGCTACGTATCTTGTGTATGCCTCATCTTTTTACGTAGATAATGAATATATAGCAACAGTTATCAATAGTGATGCTGCAAATACCATAGTAAATTTAATAGCTAAAAATTATATATCACAAAATGCAAATATTTTAAGGATAGATGCAGAAAATTTGCAAATCGTGAACGATTTTAAAGAGCCAGAGAACGTAACAAGCATAGATAATGCACTAAATAATTTAATGAGATATACAAGAGAAACTGCAATTCATACTGTAGTTTCTGGTGATTCTTTTTGGTCTATCGCAAATACTTATAATATGCTTATAGAAGAAATATTTGAGCTAAATAATCATATAAATCCAAACCATGTTTTAAACGTTGGTGAAGTTCTTTTTGTTTATATAAACATACCCCTTGTAAATATTATAACAGAGGAAGAGTTAGAAATATTTACGAATGTAGAACAACCACAAGGTGGTGCTGTACTTGGTCGTCATAGACAAATTTTAAATATAACAAGGTTAAACGGAGTAGAAATTTCTAGGAATGTAGTTTTCTCGGAATATATACCAAACTAATAAAGGAAAATATGAATTATAAAAAATATACAATAGAAGAGTTAAAAAAATTTATAGACCACACAAATTTAAAAGCAAATATTACACTAAAAGATATAGAAAAACTTGTAGATGAAGCAATAGAGTACGGTTTTGGTGCTGTATGTGTAAACTCTGTACACGTAGCATTTGTAAAAAAACTTTTAGAAGAGAAAAATAATCTAGATGTAAAAATTTGTACAACCGTTGGTTTTCCACTAGGTCAAACAAAATTAAAAACAAAACTATTTGAAACAAAACTAGCAATAGAACAAGGTGCAAATGAAATAGACTATGTTATAAACATAACAGAGGTAAAAGAAAACAACTGGGAATATATAAAAAAAGAAATGCAAAAAATAGTTTCTGTTTGCAACGAAACAAATGTAGTAAGTAAAGTTATATTTGAAAATGCCTATCTAACAAATGATGAAATAATACAGATTTGTAAAATTGCAAAAGAAATAAAACCTACATTTGTAAAAACATCTACAGGAATGACAGATGGTGCAACAGTAGAAAATGTAAAACTAATGTATGAAATTTGTAATCCAAATGTATCTGTAAAAGCCTCTGGTGGTATAAGAGATGCTAAAAAGTTTTGGGAAATGATAAATGTAGGAGCTACCAGAATAGGTACTAGTTCAAGTGTAACTATAATAAATGAACTTGAAAAAATCTAAAATAAAAAAAAGACACTTTGTAAATTGAGTGAAAGTTTATTACTTATCTTTCTTATTAAATTTACAAAGTGCCTATGTATTAATATTTACTTGTAGCTTTTATACGACCTATTTAAGTCGAATTATAAATCTCACTCCTTTTTTTCTTTAAATTTATTCGTTTTATTTTTTCGTGTTATACCAATTTTATTTTTATAGTATATAATAACACGCTCAGAAACACCAAAATATAGTGCAGCTTTTCTGTGAGTAGCAAAAGGATTTTTCTCACAATATTTTTTTAACTCTTCAAGGTCTATACTAAAAGATTTTCTATTAGGGTCTCTATTTTCTAATGAGCCTGTTTCTTTTCTTAATTTCTCCCAGTTTCTGAGAGTTGTTCTATGAACCTTAAATTTCTCGGATACATCTTTTTTACTGTATCCTTTTTCTAAATCTTCCAATGCTTTTTGTCTTAATTCTTTACTATATGACATTTTTTAATTATAAATTCAATTTCACATTTTGTAAAATGTTTTAATTCTTGTTTTTACTATAGATGGCGGTAATGCACCTATACAAATATTAATTAATTCAATACCTTATGTACTTACATTATCACAATCAACTATTGTAATATTTACTGTTACTATAGCACGAGCCTTATTTTTTCAAAGTTTACAACCTAAATATTAAAAACCATAATTGGGAAAATATTAATATTGCAAATATTTATCGTATTACATTCACAGGACAAATAACAGCTGGGAAGAGTTTAAACGGTTTATTTTCTCATTTTATCAATTTAACACAAATTAAAGGCTTAAATTATTTTGATACAAGTAGAGTTAGATATATGACTAGTATGTTCGCAGGAGCTGGTAGTCTGACTACCTTAGATTTGTCTAGCTTCGATACTTCAAATGTTATAGCCATGAATCACATGTTTCAAAATACATCATCACTAAGGGAGTTAACTCTTGGTAATAATTTTTCATTTGTTGGCAACCCTTCCCTACCAAACATAACTACAACAGCTGAATTTAATGGATACTGGCGAAATACTATATTATAAAAGCATTTAAGCTATGGAAAATTATTATCCCTATTATAGGCTATTTTTGCTATGATTATTATCGCTACAACATATTTAATTGAACAGTTAAACCACAACGAAGAAGATTTTAAATTTGAAGCTTCTGGCAGAGCAAATGTAGATTTTAGAGTTTTTTATTTGGAAAATGAAACATTTCAAAATAACCCTGTTACCAGTAGCCTAAACTTCTTAATATCTTTTACTG
>WRGD01000100.1 GCA_009787355.1 Defluviitaleaceae bacterium
TTATCGTAATCGTCTTAAACGTTTTAATCTAAGAATTTCTCTTATTTGTGCCATTATTAATTTTGAACATGGTTTTTAGTTTCCGAGGAGGTCTATTAGTATAATTACAAGATTCACATACGTAATGTTCTGCTTGTTTTGGAATATATTAATGAATAGTACCACATCTAAAACACTTATTTTCTTTTTTATTTTCCACATCACCACCCCCTAACCATTATTCTCCCTAAACTCTCCCATTCTCTCAATATCTCTTATATCAACAGTGCTTCTAAAAGTCGACAATGTTTTTTCTATGTCATCTTTTAAAATTTTCTCACTATCTATTTTTGCTTGTGCTTCTTCCTCTGTAGCACTTTCCTCTTTTATTTTTATACATCTTTTTAGAACGTTTTCTTTACATCTATTTGAAAATTCTGATATATCTGCAGCACTGTAACCATCTGTTTTTCGTGCTTATTTCCCCTATATCCATCATTTCTTCAACAGGTATACCCTCAAAACTCTTTTGAAGTATGTATTTGCGAGCTTTCTCGTCAGGTAAAGGAATATATATCTTCTGGTCAAATCTCCTAGAACGCATTATTGCACTATCTATTGCCCATGGTCTATTTGTGCTAGCTAGTAAAAGTAGAGTATTTTCTTCTTTATGTTTGATAAATCCATCGATTTGGGATAAAATTTCATTAACTATACGTTGCATAACTTCAGAATTTGTCGTATTTCTGGAACTAGCAATCGCATCAAATTCGTCGAAAAATATTACTGAAATCTGTTCTTTTCTGGCTTCTTCAAAAAAGTTCTTTATATTTTTCTCAGAATCACCGTAGTATTTCGAGATTATGTCCGAGCATCTAACTGATAAAAACTTTGCATTAATTTCACTTGCTAAAGCTCTAGCAATTAGTGTTTTCCCATTGCCGGAAGGACCGTAGAGGAGGATACACCCACCCCTAGAAATACGGTATTTATCGTATAGCTCGGGGTGTTTTATAGGGTCTATTATTCTTCTTTGCATAGCTTCTTTAACATCATCAAGCCCTGCAACAGAAGCAAAACCCTGAGTATTTATTAGCTTTTCTTCTATTACAAAAGTATTGTTTGTTTGTTCATTTTCTGTTGCTATATTTTCTTGCTTTCGTTCATGATTTTCTACTATACTTATGTTGTCGGCAAAGTTTTCAATTTGTTCAGCTCTTTGTTTAAGTACATTTTTCGTTTCTCCAGTCTCTTCCATCGAAATTTGATATAATTCTTTTGCAGCTAAAAGATAATTTATTTTAGCTACTTTTAGGTTTTGTAATTGATGTTCTTTTCTTGCTCTGCTTTTGTTCCTTCTGCTATATCTTGGTAATTATTTATTAAGTTTTGCTCTTTTGACTTGAATAAATCTGAAAACATTATTTTTTTCTCCTATTCTTCTATTAAATTTTCTAGGTTTTTGTTTTATTTTCTTGTTCTTGTTCTTTTCTTATTTGCGACTTAATCTCTGTTTTTTCTTTTGCTTTTATCTCTTCTTGATAATAATTTACTGAAAACTTCTCTTTTAATAGTTCAAAAGCGTCTTTAGTTGCAGCTATTTCTTCGCCCCCTTGACCAATAAGGATTAATCTTCCTTCTTGTTCTTTTATATCTGGCAGTAATTCTTTTTGTCTCGTTATTCTTATTGCTGTTTCTTGTGTTCTAGCAGAATTTTCAAGGAGTTCTATTGAATTGGATAAGTCTTTTACTTTTGAATGCTCATCATTATAACTTGATATTAATATTTTAAGGTTTGATTCCCACATATATTTTTCTATTTTAGATAAATCTTCTTCAGAAAGTTTTAAATTTATTTTATAGCTTTCATCTAAATATTTTTTACCACGTTCAATTGCTCGGTATCTTTGAAAAGTAAAATCTATTAATTTTTCATTCGATATGTATTCATCATAATAATTATTTGTAGATGAACAGCGTGCTTTTATTAGTTCATTTATATGCTTTGATAAATATTCAACAGATTGAGATTGCCCTCCCTCTTCTTCTATTGATCTATACAAATCTGATATTTTTTATTTTATTTTTTTATCTATCTTTTGAAAATTTTCTGCGTATTCTCTCAATTTTAAAATTTCCAACATATCAGTTATTAATTTTATTTTTCTTGGTGAATTTTCTAGTATATTTCTTATTTACTCTTTTGATATTCTTTGTCTTTTATTGATAAATATATTTCTAATTATAAAAATCAAATTTATATCCTCATTTCTTTTAATATTTTATTAATCCTAATACTGAGATTTTTTGTAATCCAAGATTTTTATCGAGCAACTTATCTCGAATTTGAATACTTTCTAAAAGATTTTGTATATTATTTTTTTCTAAAATTTCAATTTTTAAATTTCGAGCAACGTCTATCCATACTTCTTTTATAATTTCATTTACCAAAACTTGTATATCTCTTTTTGATATTTCGATTTTATTGTTTAAATCCTTTATCATAGATGTTATAAAGTTCTCTATCTTTAAAATTAGTCCACCATTCATACCAAATTTCATCTTGCCTAATTCTAAATCCCCAACACCCCAAGGAATTTCAAAATTTTTATTATTTATAGTCCAAATACTTTCTATTTTTGGATTCCCTATTATATCTGTTACTAGCCCACCATCAACTAAAGCTATATAAGAATAACTTATCGGGCATTTTATTTCCCTAACTCTTCTGTTTAAGTCTATCTTTTTTATTAAAATATTTGGTTCTAGTTCCTCTAAATTCATTTCATACCTCCTTTCTGCATAAAAAAGCACCAAAAATAAGACTAATGTATTTCATTAGTTTATTTTTGATGCTTTATATTCTATTGCTTTTAAAAAATACGCAATTATCTTGTTGTTTGTTGTACCATTGAAATATTTCCCCTTTAATAAATACTTCTTTAATTTAACTAAATTACTCAATGGTACCATAAATATTTCACTACGCCAAATAAAATCAGCTAAATTTTGCAATACAGAAAAACAATTTAATTTTTATTATACATGGTAAAAATAACAACTTCTGGTCTTGCAAAGACACGTGGTACACTATAATACTCACCAACTCCAAAACTAGTATAAACGGGTATACCATCATAACTTTCAGAAAAACGAGAAGCAAATCTAGTGCCAAAACTTGTAATACTACCTCTAAACAAATAAAAAGGCCAGCCAAAGAATGTAATTTGACCACCATGTATATGACCACTTAATATTAAATTTAAATGACTTGTATCTTGAATCATACTAACATCTGGATTATGGGATACAAGTAAAATAAAACTATCATTATTCGCATTACTCGTAGCAACACTAATATTTGGATTTCTATTCCACAAGTCATGTACACCTGCAAGAAAAAAATTCGGATGTATATACAGACCAGAATTATCTAATATTCCTATTCCATACTCTGATTTAACTAAAAATAATCTTTCAGCATTATCATGATTTCCTTCTACTCCAAATATTCCATCTGTTGTTTCTATATTAGAAATAATATTTAGAATTGTTCTATAATGATTATCTCTTAATGAAAAATCTCCTCCGAGAACTAACAAATCAATATTTCTATTATTAAGTTCCCTTACAACATTGTTCATACTTTCTTCTGAAATCGTATGAAAATCCGTCATAAAAGCAATTCTATAGCCATCTAATTCTGACGACCACTGACTATCGAAAAATGTTTTTTCTCTATATACTATAATTCTATCTAATATATAAGAATGTATTATATGAATGGTGGGTATTAATGTTAAAAATACAGAAATCGGTATGATAATTTTAAAAATTATTTTTCTTTTTTTGTGGTTAAATAAAATAGTAGCAAAAAATGTACCAATACCGCCAAATATCAAGCTACAAAAAATTAAAATTTTTTCTTTTATCCTATGCTTATTTTTTATGGCTAATCTTTTATCTATACCATACAATACAAAAACAAAAATATTCCAAAAAATTAACGATAAAGTGAATATTAATGCAAAATCTATGCTAAAAAATAGCCTAATTATGTAGCTCAATTTTTCTCCCAAAATAGTATAAAGATTACCAAAGTAATCTTTATACTATAAAATTATTTAAAAAAATTATTTAATCTGAAGAATTTAAATTTCTTTCATTAAATTCTGGAACAGTTGGTAATTGGGCAGGTGGCTGCTCTACAGGTGGTACAAATGTTTCTACTGGTACAATTATTTCTAAAGGAGGTGTTTCTTCAGGTACTATAGCAGGAATTACATTAATAGGGTTAGGTACATATTCTACTTGTGGAGGTTGTACTTGACCTTGCGTCTGTTCCGTAGTATATGGTTGTGTAACTTGTACGTCTGGATTTGTTATAGGAGCAGTAACATTTGGAGTAACAACAGTCGGAGTTGTTACTATAGGTAAACTTTGAGTTGGCAAGTTTACTGTGCTACCCTCCATATCTAATAATGATTGAGCAGCATTTTCCAATTCTTCATCCTCTAAAGATGGGGGCAAATTGAAATAATCTGAAAAATCAGTATTTTCAGTCGTATCATTTGTATTATTTGAAGTCGTTGTATTATCAGAATTTTCATCCTCGTAGTAATCTGAAGAAGAAGGTGTATACAACCTAATATCATTAAAAAGACTGCGTTGTGATGGCATAAAAGCAGAATCAAATATATCTGTACGTACCCTAGTAGAAATACCTGGCAGTGCTAAAAGTCCAGTATCTAAATCTATTTGTGCTGTAACAATTCCTGGTGGTCTTTCAAAACTAGATATAACAGGTAATCCCTCATGTATACGATTCATAACATATGACCACATTCTTAAATGTGCATTACCCGGATTTCTAAGTGTTCTCGGTTGGTCATGACCTAGCCAAATACTAGCTGTAAAATGCGGTGTATATCCAACAAAACTCAAATCACGAGTATACTGAGAAGTACCTGTTTTTCCAGCAACAGCCATATTTGAATTTAATCTAGCCATACTACCTGTACCTTGTGTAAGAACATCTTCCATTGTACTAGTAAGAAGATATGCAGCTTGAGGTCTCATTACTTGTCTACGCTGTTGTTCATTGTTTAATATTACATTTCCATTTGAATCCAAAACTCTTGTATATACGATAGGTTCTATAAAAATACCATTATTTGCAATAGCTCCAAAAGCTCCAGCAAGCTCCATTTGTGTAACGCCATGTGTAAGACCACCTATTGACATTGCTGGTACTCTATCTGAGTTTGGCAAATCAAAACCAAAATTCATTAAATAATCAAATGCCCTATCAATCCCTACATCTTCTAACGTTATTCTCGCAGCAATAACATTAAAAGAATCAGCAACTGCACGTCTAACATTTATTGGACCAAAAAATCTTCCTTGCCAATTTTGAGGAGACCATGCACCAGTTGGTAAATTTACAGTAAGAGGTCTATCTATAATTATAGAACCCGGTGCCATAAGACCTAAATCGAAAGCTGGTGCATATGCTGCAACCATTTTAAAAACAGAACCCGGTTGTCTCCTAGAATCTGTAGCACGGTTAAAACTAAGATTTGTCTGTTTTTCTCCTCTACCACCTATAATACCATGTACATGACCTGTATTATGGTCTAATATAACCATTGCAGATTGTGGCTGCGGAGTAGATAAATATCTTTCTGCAATAAGATAGCCATCTTCACCTAAAAAACTAGCTCTAGTGTTTTCCACCCATGCATCTACTGCCCCAAAATTTGCAACAGTACCTGTTGTCTCTCTATGGTGAATGTTTTGTTCGTTATCTCTAAAACTTATTCTATATTCTATAAATACTTCAAATTCATTTGGAAAAAGAGAATCATTCATATATGCTTCTTCCAAAATAGCTTGTATACGTGGATTCTTTGTTGTTTCTATTCTAAGACCACGATTGTGTATAAAATGACTCGCATCTACACGTGTCGCTGCAAAGCCTGCAGCTATTAAATCGTCTGCAACTTGGTTAAATACATTATCTACAAAATAGCTTCTTATACTACCTTGTTCTACTTGTTCTATACGAAACTCACTTATTCTATCAAAAACTGGGTCGGCAAGTGCATAAGCGTGTTCTGCTTCTGTTATAAAACCCTGTGCAAGCATACGATTAAGAACTGTTGTTTGCCTTAGCCTATTAAACTGTGGATTGTTTACAGGGTTGTATCTTGATGGATTTTGTGTTATAGATGCTATCACAGCAGCTTCAGAAATTGTTAAATCTTCTACATCTTTATTGAAATAAAATCTTGCAGCAGTTTGAACTCCATGTATTTGACCACCTAAATTTATTGTATTTAAATAAAGCTCTAATATATGTTTTTTGGCAAGTTCTCTACTTCCCAATTGCTCTGTTAAATCATTTTCTAGTCTAAGTGCCAAAAATTGCTCTTGCAATTTTGATTCTATTGTATTTCTTTGAATACGTAATACATTGTTTTTTATAAGCTGTTGAGTAATTGTACTACCACCTTCCATCCTACCATCTACAAAAAGTGTTACATATATAGCACGAAGAGTACCACGAATATCTACGCCGTTATGCTCAAAAAAACGTTGGTCTTCTATTGCAATAAAAGCCTGCTGTAAATGAAGAGGAATCTGAGATAAATACACAAATTCCCTATTCTCTTCAGACAAAAATCTCGCAATTTCATTTCCGTATCTATCAAAAACAATGGAAGATTCAAAATCTGGATGTGCAGATATATTATCCAAATGAGATATACTTTCTAAAACACCCATATATGCACCAAAAGCTACTCCACCTGCTGCAAATATAAAAAGTATAAAAACAGAAACTAAAATTCTAAATACTATTGTTACTATTCTATTTCTTGCTTTTTTTGTTTTTGAAGAGGCAGATTTTCTTTTTTTATAATTAGATTCCTTTGAATAATTCATTTATCCTCCTTATCTTAAATAATAAAATTCGTAAAACAAGTACAAAAATCCTACTAAAACACAGTATGATGACATTCAATCATATGTAACAAAATAATAAATATTATATCATAAACAAGATACAAAAAACTATATATAATAAATTATTACTCAAAAAAATTGCATATATACATATGTGTCAAAATAAATAAATTTTTAAACAGTATGTATAAACCTCTTATATCTCTAATATAAAAAACAAGGTAGGACTAAATCCTACCAAAAACTTTATATACTTTTCAAAAGATTTACCATTTCAACGGCAGTAAATGCAGCTTCGTATCCTTTGTTACCAGCTTTTGTTCCTGCACGCTCTATTGCTTGTTCTATATTTTCTGTTGTTATTACACCAAAAATAACAGGTTTTCCAGTGTTTAAAGAAACTGTTGCAATGCCTTTTGTAACTTCACTACAAACATAATCATAATGACTTGTACTGCCTCTTATAACAGCACCAAGACATATTACCGCATCATATTTTTCTTCTTTTGCAAGTTTAGAAGCAACTAATGGTATCTCAAATGCACCAGGTACCCATACCACATCTATATCATTTTTATTAACTCCGAGTCTTGTAAGTGCATCTATTGAACCACCTAAAAGTTTAGATGTTATAAACTCGTTAAAACGTGATACTACAATAGAAACTTTTAAACCATTACCTACAAAATTACCTTCTATTAAATTAATATCCATTTATATTCTCCTTAATTCAAATTTAATATATGACCCATTTTTTCTTTTTTTGTTTTTAAATAAAAATCGTCGTGTTCTGTTGGTGATATTTCTATAGGTATTCTATTAGAAATATTTATTCCAAAGTTTTCAAGCTCTTTTACTTTTGTAGGGTTGTTTGTAAGAAGATTTAAAGATTTTATTTTTAAATCTTTTAAAATTTGAGCTGCTATATGATACTCTCTTAGGTCTTCTTTGTGTCCCAGTGCTAAATTTGCCTCTACAGTATCTAAACCCGTATCTTGAAGTGCATATGCTTTTAATTTTTCAATAATTCCAATACCTCTACCTTCTTGACGAAGATACAGCAAAATTCCACAACCATTCTCTTCTATCTTTTTCATAGCATAACTAAATTGCTCACCACAATCACATCTAAGAGAACCAAAAGCATCTCCAGTCAAACATTCAGAATGTACACGAGTTAGAACATTTTCTTTAGACAAATCACCTTTTACAAGAGCAATATGATTTTCTCCTGTTATTTTGTCTATATAAGAATGAACAACAAAATCTCCATATTTTGTAGGCATATTAGCTTTAGAAATAACTGAAATAAGAGTTTCATTTTTTTTACGATACAATATTAAATCTTTTATAGTAATAAATTTCATATCCCATTTTTTAACAAAATTTATTAGTTCTGTCTGACTCATCATAGAACCATCTTCAGACATAATTTCACAGCAAATACCAACGGGTTTAAGTCCTGCTATTTCCATCAAATCTACCGTTGCCTCTGTATGACCATCTCGCTCTAAAACTCCATTTTTTTTAGATACCAAAGGGAACATATGTCCTGGTCTTCTAAAATCGCTTGGCAATGCATCTTCTTTCGTACATTCTATAGCTGTTATAGAGCGTTCTAAAGCAGAAATACCAGTACCTGTTTTTATATGGTCAACAGAAATTGTAAAAGCAGTACCATGTGGGTCATCATTATTTAATACCATTTTACTAAAAGAAAGTTTTTTAGCTATATCTTCTGTCATAGGCATACAAATAAGACCTTTGCCATGAGTAGCCATAAAATTTATATTTTCTGGTGTAGCAAATTCTGCTGCACATATAAAATCGCCCTCATTTTCTCTATCTTCATCATCCGTAACAAGAATTATTTTACCAGCACGAAGATCTTCTATTGCTTCTTCTATTGTATTGAAACTAAACATTTTGCCTCCTACAAAAATCCAAACTTAGTTAAAAAACCTTCATCTATTTTCGTATTGTTTGTGTTATTTTTTTTACCTTCGTCATTAAAATACATTAAACGCTCTATATATTTGCCTATTACATCATTTTCTAAATTAACTATACTACCTATATTTTTTGTATGAAGTATTGTAGATTTTGCTGTATGTGGTATTATACTTACATCAAAATTGTTATCTCTAACATCTACAACAGTTAAGCTAATACCATCTATAGCTACAGAGCCCTTTTTTATAATATATTTCAAAATATTTTTATCTGTACAAATTGTATAAAAAGTAGAATTTTCACCGTGTATTATATTGGATATTTTACCAGTACCATCTATATGACCAGTTACTATATGACCACCAAATCTTCCATTTGACTGCATAGCTCTTTCCAAATTTACATTACTACCAATTGTTAAATATCCGAGCGAAGAGGATTTTAAAGTTACCTCCATTACATCGCACATAAATATATTTTGTGAAAAAGATGTTACAGTTAAACAAACACCATTTACAGAAATACTATCTCCTATTTTAATATCTTCAAAAATAATATTTCCTCTTATCTGTAAAACAGATGATTTAGCATTTTTTTTAATGGTAATAATGTTGCCTATTTCTTCTATTAACCCTGTAAACATAAAGATTACCTCCATTTATTTAACTACTGGGAATACCTTCGAATAAAAAATCTTCTCCAATTTTCTTAATTGATAAATCTTTAACAATAATTGCATCATCAATAGAAGAAATTCCAAGACCAGTAATAGGCGATTTTGCATATTTACCACCAAATATTTTTGGAGCGATATAAGCATTTATCTTATTTACAATTTTAGAATTTAAGGCAGACCAATTCAAAAAACCACCACCCTCTAGCAAAATAGAATCTATATTTCTTTCATATAGCTCTTTCATTAACATATTCAAATTTAGAATATTATCTTTTTTATCTAAATATATAAAATCTACGCCTTGCTCTTTATAAATCGATAATTTATCATTATCCGTAATAGAAGTAGCTATAATAGTGGGTATATACTTCGCACTAGTTACAACAAAAGAATCTATTGGTGTTCTTAAATTTGTATCGCAAACTATTCTTATTGGATTTTTTAAACTTTCATTATCAGTTTCACTATTTTCATTAATTCTACAAGTAAGTTTTGGATTATCTATAATAATTGTATTTACTCCAACCATTATAGAAGAATATTTATGTCTATCCAAATGTACATTTTTTAAAGATTGCTCACAGCTTATATACTTAGATTCCCCTGTAGCTGTAGATATTTTACCATCTATTGTCATAGCATATTTCATTAAGACGTAAGGAGTTTTTGTTTGTATGTAATGAAAAAATATTTCATTAAGACTATCACATTCTTCTCTCAATATATTTTCTATTACAACTATACCCTTACTTTTTAAATAGCTTATACCTTTTCCAGAAATTTTTGGATTTGGGTCTTTAGAACCTACAATTACTTTTCTTATTCCACTCTTTAAAATAGCTTCTGTACAGGGAGGCGTATTTCCATAATGACAACAAGGTTCTAATGTTACATATATAGTGCTATCTTTTGGATTTTCTGTACAAGACGCAAGTGCATTTATTTCTGCGTGTGGATTTTTATATTTTTCGTGATAACCTTGTCCTATTACTTTATTATTTTTTACAATAACAGCACCAACTAAAGGATTAGGATTTGTATACCCTACCCCTTTATTAGCCAAATCTATTGCAATCTTCATATAATCTTCATTAGTCATAATATATTTACTCTCTAAACTAAGATATCCAAATATTTTTAATTTTGTCAGTACATTTCTACAAAAAACTACCACAAGTATAACTTTTATTTAATTCTGTGTCAAGTTAATTACTAACCATAAGAATAATAGTAGAATCTTCATTAGCAAAACTACCTGCACCCGGATATTGTGTTATTACTATATAATTTGAGTTAATATCAATACTGTTATTTATATTATTTTCATTAAATCCAACAGGAACAATTATATATTCTTGTACTAAACTATCCAATATAACTCTTGCTTCATTTATTGTCATACCTAAAAAATCAGGAATAATATATTCATTATCTCCATTTTCAGATAAATAAAGCCTTATTGTATCACTATACATAACTATATTACCGTGTTCTGGGTATTGATTTGCAATTATAGTACCATTTCCTATAGGATCTACACTAACTCCATTCTCTCTAAAATAAGTAAAAGCATCTAAAAAAGTTCTACCTACAAAATTCGGCATAATTATATAAGTTTCATTTTGTGAATTTATAATATTTTCTTCTGCATGTGGTCTTATTCCTATTATGAATATCAATTCTTCAATTACATCTCTTAGCATTTGCTGAATAGGTCCACTACCCTCATTTGGAAAATTAGGTCTATCTAAACTAACCATAACAAGATATCTAGGACTATCTGCTGGCAAATATCCTAAAAATGAAAAAACATATTCACCAGATACTCTATCACTCTGTTGTGCTGTACCTGTTTTTCCTCCTATCAAATGTCCTGATATTCTTGCTCCTGTCCCCGTTCCTCTATACCAATCTATTGTACCTACCATCGAATTTCTCCAAATTTCAGAAACTTCACGGGATATTACATTTCTTCTAATCGTTTTGGTATTTTGAATAACAATATTATCACCATCCAAAATTTGAGAAACAATATATGGAACAACAATATCCCCACCATTTATAATAGATGAAAAAGCAACCATAGATTGTATCGCTGTCATATTAAAACCTTGCCCAAAAGAAGTGGTAGCAATTTCTACAGGATTTAATTGATTTCTGGAATATGTTAAAGCAAAAGCACTAGCTTCTCCATTTAAATCTATACCCGTTGTTCTACCTACACCAAAATCTCTAAGATAATTATACATAGTATCTCTTCCAAGCCTTGCACCAAGAATCATACTAACAACATTACAACTAGCTGCCATAGACTGCTCTAAATTTATAATTCCATGACCACCTATTATCCAACAAGATATTCTCTGACCTGCAACTATCATATACCCCGGGCAAAAAAATTCTTCTCCCAAATATGTCAAACCTTCTTCTAAAGCAGCAGAGTGTACAATAGGCTTGAAAATAGAACCCGGCTCGAAAGAATAACTAATAGCCCTATTTGTCCAAACACCAAAAAGCTCATTTGTAGCCTCCTGTACACTTAAATTTGGAAAGCGATTTCTTAATATTTCACTGTTTATATAACTAAAATTTGTAGGATAATTATTATTAAAAGTAGGATACTGAGACATAGCAAGTATTTCTCCTGTATTTGGGTCCATTATTAATACTTGTGCTATATTTGCATTATATCTATTACCGTATTCTTCACTTATTCTTCCTGCCATTTCCATAAGCCTATAATCTAAAGTTGTTACAAGTGTATTACCAGTTATAGGACTAAAATGATTTGTTACAGCACTGCCAAATTCATTGAACATACGCACACGTCTACCCTCTATTCCTATCAAATAATCATTATATCTTCCTTCCAATCCCCAATGGTTATAATCTCCACTTAAAAAACCAATTATATTTGCCGAAATATTATTTGTTGGATAAAAACGTTGTGTATCTTCTTCGCTATGTACGTGCAAAAGAGATAAAGAACGTAGTCTTTGCTCAATTAGAGTATCTACTTCCCTCTCTAAAATCAAAAAATGTGTATCTCTATTTGGTCTTTCTGTTTCTGGATTTATTTCTATATAGGAAAGAATACGGCTAGGTTCTATATTTAAAACATCGTACAAACCTTGTATAGTATGAGCTATTTGATTTTCTCTAGCTTGTGCTAAAAGTCTTACATCCAAAAAAACATTGTAAACAGTATTACTAGTTGCTAAAATATGCCCGTTTCTATCTAAAATCGTACCTCTATTTGGGCGTATAATTCTATCTACATGGCTTCTTCTGCCGTACACCTGTTGCCTTATAGTTCTTTGACTATATTCATCTCCATACACAGCATAAATATAAGTTATACGTAACAAAAAATATATGAGTATTACAGAAAAAAAAGCAAATACAAAAAACTGTCTTGTAGTTCTTCTTTTTATATTTTTTTTTGTAATTTTATTTTTCTTCAATAACTCTTTTGATTTTTTATCTATTTTGTCCATTTATTCACCATCAAAAATTCTTTGCTCTATTAAATCTATAAATATAATTTGACTTTGATTTGGTCTTGACATATTAAGTCTAGTTTTCGCAAGATACTCTATTTCTTCTAAATTTCTTGAATTAAAAATATATCGTTCTAGTCTTTCATTTTCATTTTCAATTTGTATAAGTGTGTTTAGCAAAGAATTATTTTCTGTACGTTGTAATGTAAGATTTGCAAAAGTTAAAACAACAAAGAAAATAAATAGAAATGTAATACATAAAAATATATACAAAGAAAAATTTAAATTTTTAATTTTAGAACTTTTAACAAAAACTACTTCTCTTTTTTTCACAACTCTTTTTTTCACATTTTTACGTTTAGGTTCATATTCTCTATAACTATTATTTTTAATTACTCTAGCCATATTATAACCTTTCTACAATACGCAATTTTGAACTCTTTGCTCTAGAGTTTAAAAGTATTTCTTCATTTGTCGGAAGTATAGGCTTTTTAGTTAAAATTTTAACTTTTTGTACAGTATTACAGTTACAAACAGGAAAATCTCTAGGGCATATACAACTGATAGATAAATCATTAAAAGTCTTTTTTACTATTCTATCCTCCAGAGAATGAAAAGTAATAATAGCAAGTCTACCACCAACATTTAAACAATCAATAATATCATATATAGTCTTCTCTAATATCTCCAACTCTCTATTTACTTCTATTCTCACAGCTTGAAAAATTCTTTTAACGGGAGCAAGTCCAAATTTTTTAGGTACGCAGTTTAAAATTATATCTTGCAATTCGTTAGTAGTTTCGATATTTTTTATTTCCCTATTTAAAATTATTTGCTTAGCTATAAGAGGTGCAAAAGGTTCTTCACCATAAATTTTAAAAATTTTAGTTAAATTTTCTTTTGAATAAGTATTTATTACCTCGTAAGCATCTAAAGATTGTTTTCTATCCATACGCATATCTAACTTGCCATTTTTTCTATAAGAAAAACCTCTATAATCTGTATCTATTTGATGAGAACTAACTCCTAAATCCAAGAGCATACCATCTATTTTATCTATATTCAAATCATGCAATATTTTTTTTATTTCACTAAAATTGCTGTGAATAAGTTTAATTTTTTCATTTGGTATGGCTCTTTTTATTGCCTCTTCATCTTGGTCTATAGCAACAACAAAATTTGCTATAGCTGCAATTGCATTTGTATGACCACCTCCGCCAAAAGTACCATCAACGTATATAGCATTTTTTTTTATATTCAGAGCATTTATGCTCTCATTTAATAAAACAGATTTATGATAATCCATTATATCCCAACTTTCATTATTTTTAATTATACACTATTTAAGGATAAGTGTACATAACTTTTGTACAAAAAAAGTGTTGCTAAAAGCAACACTTTAATATTCAAAATTAGTCCTAATTTGTGTATTAGATTTTCTATATATTCACAATAATTAAATTCGCCTATATAAATCACAATAAATCAAACCAATCATTTAACTATTTTCTTATATTGTCTATAATACTTTTTATTATTCTAAAAGCGTGATAAAAAACAATAACTAAAATACAAAGAATAAAAACAGCATTTAATAATTGCAAAATAATACTAAAAAACAACATTATATGTAATTAATTATATTCTTCGATTAGAAAAATATCTGAAAACAAACTTATTTTTATATATTACAAATTTAAACATAATTATATCCTCCTATATATACATAGACAATCATATTAAAAATCTAATCTTCACATTAAAACTCAAAATTTAAAAACAGGGGTAGAAGGACTCGAACCCTCACGGACGGTTTTGGAGACCGGAATGCTACCATTACATCATACCCCTAAAAATATATCAAAAACTGGCAACCACTTACTCTCCCAGGCAGCTTCCCACCAAGTACCATCAGCCGTATTTGTCTTAACCAACCTGTTCGGAATGGGAAGGGGTGTTTCCCAAATACGTATCGTTACCAGAAATTTG
>WRGD01000101.1 GCA_009787355.1 Defluviitaleaceae bacterium
ATAAATACATATATTGTAAAATATTTAGAATTTCCACTTCTTAATTAAAAATATCATCATAATATCCATCTAAAAATTTTTTCTCATTTATCTTTATGGTTTTATAATCCAAGAAAAATTACACTCTTTTTAAAAAACTCTGTGCTAAAGTTACAATCTCTACACAATAGTGTTTGTATTCCTTTTGGTTTTTTACCATTTTTACTTACTTTTTCACTGTTACAATAAATACATTTTATTTTTATATTTGACATAATCTAATTTCCTTTTTAGATTTAGTATACTCTTTTTCTTACCTCACTTAAAGTGATACATGACTCGATTTAATTTTTAGTTGACAATCTTTTATATTTCTGATAAGATATTAATCGAAAGCAATTTCAGCTAAAAATATAGTATAATGTCCGTATACAAAAGGTTGATTATTTCTCGTATAATAACTGTGTACTGAATGACCCAATTCGTAGGTTACTTTATTATCTATATCTTCCACTATAGAAATAGATAATTTAAACAGTTTATATTAAGGAAAGAAAATATCTAGCTAAAGGCACCTAAAAACATATAGTTTTAGGTGCTTTTTGCTTGCAGTAAATTTAATTAATTGTTTGAAAATTTTGTCTTAGATAACATGAAATTTATTCTAATTTTTAAATCTATAAAAAAATTTAAACTATGCTATTTTGTTAAATAACTGAATTTTTATAATGCTTTTATATTGATAACATATATGTTACAATATGCGTATAAAAATTTTCTAAAATGTGCAATATTTCATTTCATTTTAATTTGGAGGCAATATGAAAGTTATCCTTTTGGGAGATGTAAAAAACATAGGAAAAAAAGACGAAATAATAAACGCATCAGATGGATATGTAAAAAATTTTCTTTTTCCTAAAAATTTAGCTGTAGAAGCTAATCATCAAAATTTACAAAAACTTAAAGCAAAACAAACAAAAATAAAAGAAGAAGAACAAAAATTGTTAGATGAAGCAAAAGAAATATACGAAAAAATAAAAGATATAGTTGTAGTAATAAATGCTAAGTCTGGTGAGAGTGGAAAGTTATTTGGAGCTATTACAAACAAAGAAATATCATCTGCTCTAAATGAACAAGCAAATATAAATATAGATAAGAAAAAAATATCACTAAAAAGAGATATAAAAGCAATCGGTGAATTTTCGGCAGACATTAAACTGCATTCAAAAGTAAATGTAAGCTTGAAAATAAAAGTAAATTCTGCATAGGAAATTTTAAAAACAGGGAGTTTTATGGAAATACAAAGACCATTACCACAAGATATAGAAGCTGAAAGAGCTGTTTTGGGTAGTATGTTTTTTGGAGCAGATGCCGTATTAGAAGCAGCCGAAAATATAAATAAAGATGATTTTTATTTACAGACACACAAAATTATATTTGAGGCAATGATTAATCTTTTTACTAAAAATATCCCTGTAGATATTGTAACACTAAAATCTTATTTGGATGAAAAAGACCTAACAGAAGCTATAGGTGGTAGAGATTATATTATTCATTTAGCATCTAGTGTATCTACTTGGGCAAATTTGAATGAATATTTAAAAATAGTAGAAAAAAAATCTTTGCTTCGTAAAATTATAAAAATTGGAGAACAAATATCAAATAAAAGTTTTGAAGAAAAAGAAACTGTGGAAAATATTATAGATTTTGCCGAAAAAGAGATTTTTAATCTAATATCTTTTAAAAATTCTACAGATTTTTTTCATATAAAAGAAGTTTTAACCTCTGCAGTAGAAAAATTAGAACAATTAACACAATCAAAAGGAAAAATAACAGGTGTTGAAACTGGTTTTAGTGATTTCGACATTAAAACATCTGGTTTACAGCCTCAAGATTTAATTCTTATCGCAGCAAGACCATCTATGGGAAAAACTGCTTTTGCACTTAATATAGCACAAAACGCTGCAATAAAAAAGAATATACCAACAGCTATTTTTAGTTTAGAAATGAGTCGTGAACAACTTGTAAATAGAATGATAGCATCAGAAGCAATGATAGATTCTTCAAAATTACGTATTGGTGATTTAGTAGACGAAGATTGGACCAAGATAGTACATTCTATTTCAGATTTATCTAAGGCACCTATTTTTATAAATGATACCCCTGGTATATCTATTATGGAAGTACGTGCAAAATGTAGAAAACTAAAATTGGAACGTGGACTTGGTCTTGTTCTTATAGATTATTTACAACTTATGACTACATCTGGGCGTATAGAAAATAGACAACAAGAAATATCAGAAATATCTCGTAGTTTAAAATCATTAGCAAGAGAGCTTTCTATACCAATAATAGCATTAAGTCAGCTTAGCCGTGCTGTAGAATCTAGAGCAGATAAAAAACCTATGCTTTCCGATTTAAGAGAATCTGGAGCAATAGAACAAGATGCAGATGTAGTAACATTTCTATACAGAGATGAATATTACAACCCAGATACAGAATATCCAGGAAAAGCAGAGCTTATAATAGCAAAACATAGAAATGGACCAACAGGAACAGTAGATTTAACATGGATATCTAAATATACAAAATTTGCAGATTCAATCTAAGCAATTAATATATTATAATTAAAAAATTAATTAAAAAATTACTAGGAGGAAAAAAATGATAATCGGTTGCCCGAAAGAAATTAAAACACATGAATATAGAGTTGGTATTACTCCATCAAATGTTATCGATTATGTTTCAAACGGACATACTGTTCTTATAGAATCAGGAGCAGGTCTAGGTTCTTCTTTTTCAGATGAAGAATATATAAATTCCGGTGCTAAAATAATGGATACAGCAGATGAAATTTGGGCTAATTCATCAATGATAATAAAAGTAAAAGAGCCTTTAGAAGAAGAATATAGTAAAATGAGAAAAGGTCAAATAATATATACTTATCTTCATCTTGCAGCAAGTAAAGAGCTTACAGAAGCACTTCTTTCTGCAGGTGTAAAATCTGTAGCATATGAAACGATAACAGATTATAGAGGTGGTCTGCCACTGCTTACTCCTATGAGTGAAGTTGCAGGCAGACTTAGTGTCTTGGAAGGTGCAAAATATCTACAGCGTGTATACAAAGGACGTGGAGTTTTACTTAGTGGTGTACCGGGTACAAAAAAATCAAAAGTTGTAATAATCGGTGGTGGGATTGTTGGTGTAAATGCAGCAAAAATGGCAATTGGTTTTGGTGCAGATGTAACAATTCTCGACACTAATTTAGATAGATTACGATATTTAGATGATATTTTTGGTACAAGTATTCAAACAATATACAGTTCTGCAGGAGCAATAAAAGATGAAATACAAAACGCAGATTTAGTTATAGGGGCTGTACTTATACCGGGTGCAAGTGCTCCTAAACTAATAAAAAGAGAATATTTAAAAACTATGCTCCCAGGTAGTGTTATTGTAGATGTAGCAGTAGACCAAGGTGGATGTTGCGAAACAACCAAAATGACTTACCATAACAATCCAATATTTATAATAGATGATATAGTACATTACTGTGTTGCAAATATGCCAGGTAGTACACCTAGAACATCTACAATTGCTCTTACAAATGCAACAATAAGACAAGGTCTTGCTATTGCAAACTTAGGGTTAGAAGAGGCAGCAAAACAAGACAAACACATAATACCTGGTATTAATACATATATGGGTAAAACTACTTATAAACCAGTTGCAGATGAGTTTGGACTTGAATATACAAATGTGGATGCATTAATTTAGTATAAAATAAAAATTTCCTTTTCACAAATATTTGTTATCTTTAATATATTTAAGTACAGGCTAAACCCTATTATAAATTAAGGAGGCATATATGACTGTAAAGGAAATTCAAGATTTTAAAACAATACAAAAAGCTTTTTCGGAAAATAAAATAAATTTTGTAAATGGTGCAGCAATACTAGATATAGAAGATAAAAATGTCCGAGAAGATAAAAATTTTGAAAATTCAAAAGAAAATTTAAACTTGGAAAATAAAAATAAAAAAAAGCTAAATAAAGATATTTTCAAATCTTTTAAAAAAAAAATAAACCAAGAACAAAATAATATTCTGGATATAAATAAAAGTAATAGAGTGAAAAATCATAGTATTTTTCAAACATTTATACAGAATCAAAGAAATGCAAAAATTTTTTATGGTATGTTAGAAGAAAAATCACTACATGAATCCAGAAATATCTTTAACAGATTATCATTATTATCCAAAGAAATAGAAGAATCTTTGAATAATACACATCGAAGAATATATGGTGATTTTTACAGCCCGTATGATGCAATTATATTCGAACCATCTATACAGCAAGGTATACTTATGGCAATAGAAATAGAAAATGAAATGATAATACAAATGATAGATTACGAACACAAAAATAAAATATTAAGTGAGATACAAAAAAAACTGTGTATACTTAGTCTACTACACACAGCTTTATATGTAATATAAAAAATATGTTAAAACAAAGAATAGGTATAGGCTACGATGTACATCAAATAGCTGAAAATAGAAATTTAATACTTGGCGGAGTAAAAATAGATTTTATAATAGAAAACAAAAAATATGGACTTTTAGCCCACTCAGATGGAGATGTTTTAACACATGCTATTATAGATTCTATTTTAGGAGCTTGTGGTATGGGAGATATAGGCGACCATTTTCCAGATACATCAGAAAAATATAAAAATATAGATAGCCTTATACTTTTAAAACATGTGTTAGATTTAATAAAAGAAAAATATGAAATAGAAAATCTAGACACTATAGTAATAGCACAAAGTCCTAAAATTTCTCCTTACAAACAAGAAATAAAAAGAAATCTATCCAAAATACTTCAAATAGAAGAAAGTAAAATAAATATAAAAGCTACAACAGAAGAAGGACTAGGTTTTACAGGAACCAAGCTAGGAATAGCAGCAAAAGCTATTTGTTTGGTTAGCCACAAATAAAAAATGAAAGAAAATATTTTGATATGCAAATTTTTAATTCTATAACAAAAACAAAAGAAGATTTTAAATTTTTCGGAGATAAAATAAAAATTTATGTTTGTGGTCCTACAGTTTACGATTATTTGCATATCGGAAACTCAAGACCACTTATTGTTTTTGATACATTAAGACGATATTTAAAAGATTTATATTATGAATATGACATTGATTTTGTTCAAAACTTTACAGATATAGATGATAAAATAATAAAAAAAGCTTTGAATGAAAATAAAACATCTGAAGAAATAGCAGAAAAATATATGCAAGAAGCAATAGTAGATATACAAGGACTAAACATATTACCATATACACATAGCCCTAGAGTTACAGAAGAAATTCCAGCTATTATACAAATGATAGATGTTTTAGTGAAAAAAGGTAATGCTTATGAGATAGACGGTAATGTATATTTTGATAGTAAAAGTTGTGAATACGGTATACTAAAAAACATAAATAATGATGAATTACAAACAAGGTTAGAAAATAATACAAATAATACAAAAAAGCACGAAACAGATTTCGTACTTTGGAAAGCAAAAAAAGATGGTGAACCTTTTTACAAATCTCCATGGGGAGATGGTAGACCGGGTTGGCATATAGAATGTTCTGCGATAATAAAAAAATACCTAGGAGATACGATAGATATACATTGTGGTGGCTCAGATTTATTATTTCCACATCATGAAAATGAAATAGCCCAAAGTAGTTGTGCTAACAATACGAATTTGGCAAATTATTTTATGCACAACGGATTTATAAATATAGATGATGAAAAAATGTCAAAATCTCTTGGCAATTTTTTAACAATACGTGATATAGCAAATAATTTTGGCTATAATACTCTTCGTTTTTTTATTTTGTCTTCGCATTATCGTTCTATTATTAATTATAGCAATGAAAGTCTTATTTCTGCAAAAAATGGACTTGAAAGAATAAATCAATTTATTCAGAATTTAAAATTTTTGATTAAAACTAAAAATACAGTACAAGTTAACTTACAGCAAGATTTTTACGACAAATCAGATGAAATTTCGCTTAATTTTCATCTTGCCATGCAGGATGATTTAAATACATCTCTTGCAATATCTACTATTTTTGATTATATAAAATTTGTAAATACAAATGGAGAAAAAATTTGTGTAGAACTTTTAACAGAAATTTATGAAGAAATAAAAAAATTTTTAAATATTTTAGGTATTAAATTACACGAAAATAAAGATATAAGCACAGAAATTGAAGACTTGATAAAACAGCGTGAAGATGCTAGAAAAAACAAAAATTTCAAGTTAGCAGATGAAATAAGAGAAAAAATACTAAACTTGGGTGTTACAATAGAAGACACAAGAGCTGGTGTAAGATGGAAATATAATGAATGATATTCACAATGAAAAAGAAATAATAGCTTTAAATCCTGTAGCTCTTGCATATATGGGAGATGCAGTTTTTGAAGTTTTTGTAAGACAAAAATTAGTAAAAAACACAAATATTCATAATATTCATAAAAAATCTATTTCTATGGTTTGTGCAAAAGCACAAAGTGAAATGTACCACAGATTATTAGAAATAGCAACAGATGAGGAAATCAGTATTTTAAAAAGAGGAAGAAATTCTGTAACAAAGGTAAAAAAAAGCTCTTCTGTATCGGAATATAGGCATGCTACAGGTCTGGAAGCTCTTTTTGGCTATTTATTTTTGACTGGTAAAATAGAAAGGCTAAAGCTGATTTTTGAATATTTATATGAAAACAAGGAATAAAATTTGATGGAAATAGATAAAACTATAATAAAAGGTAGAAATGCTGTACTTGAAGCACTAAATACAGGTAGATTGATAGATAAAATAATAATAAAAGAGGGAGAAATACATGGAAGTATAAAAGAGATTTTTGCAAAAGCTAAAGAGCTAAAAATACGAGTAGATTATGTACCCAAAAAAAAATTGGATAATTTCGGAGAAAATAATCAAGGTATAATTGCTTTTGCTCCTGTTGTATCATATTCTACAGTCTTTGATATTTTAAACGTAGCAAAGGAGAAATCTGAAAATCCTTTTATTATTATTCTAAATAATATTACAGACCCACACAATTTTGGGGCTATTATACGTACAGCTGTAGCTTCTGGTGTACACGGTATCATAATACCATCTAGACGTTCTGTGGGTTTAACATCTATAGTTGAAAAAACTTCTGCTGGAGCTATTAATTACATAAAAATAGCAAAAGTATCTAATATAGCAAGCACTATAGAGCAATTGAAAAAACAAAATATATGGATTGTTGGTGCAGATATGAAAGGTGCCAATTATTTTGATATAGATTTTAAAATACCAGTAGCAATATGTATAGGTTCAGAAGGTGAGGGAATATCTCCACTTGTACTAAAAAAATGTGATTTTAGAGCAAAAATACCTATGATAGGTAACATAAATTCACTAAATGCTTCTGTTGCGAGTGCTATTCTTATGTATGAGGTAGTAAAACAAAGAATATTTTAAAATATTACTAAGTATAGGCAAATCAATATACTTTAATTTGATTTGCCTATACATTTTTGGAGGGTAAATTTCCCTGCAAAAATATTATTGATTATTGTAATTTTAAAATATTTCAAGTGTAGCTTTTTGTATTGATATTTTTTCTATAATTTTTATGGTAGACAAAGCAATTACGACATAAAATATAGCTAAACATAATTCATATCCTAAAAACCTAAAAAAGTTTATAGAGGTAGTATCATACATATAAATATTAGTAGCTCTTATACTATTTGATAGTGGCAATATATAGCTAATCCACCTCACATACCTTGGCAATTGTTCTATAGGGAAATTTGCAGAAGAAAATATCATTATAAGCGATGCAACTGTATTTAATACAAGATACATACTATCTGTTACAAGAGAAAAAACAGATAATAATATACCCAAACTAGCAGTAGATATTATAGCTGCGAATATACCAGTTATTACAACTAAAAAATTAATATCTGTAAAGTTGATATTAAAAATAAGACCACCAGCTAAAAAACTAAACAATACTGTAACAAATGCTATAAAAACATTCCAACTAGAAATTGTAGCAATATAAAAAAGATTACTTGACGGAGATACAACTATACTCCTAAGAGTACCGTTAAATCTCTCGGCGTTAAAAATAACACCTGCATAATGTATACATTCCATTACACACATAAAAAAAGCATTCCCAACTACCCACCTCTCTAAATTTATTTCTCCTGTTGTAAAATTTGCTACCAAAACATAAAAAGTTAGTGTTAATATAGATAAGAGTATCTTGTATATAAAAAACTCACTCCAGTTGAAATAAGAAAAATTACGTTTTGCTATTATAGAAATTTGTGATAAATATCTCTTCATACTTACTTCTCCTATACCATATCTAATGTTCCGAGTATTTTTGTTTGTTTATATATAATTTTGTATAATAAGTGGGATATAAATATAAATAAAACTATTGTTAAAATTGAAAATGATAAGTAATATCCAAAATTTTCTAAATTTTCACTAAAACTAGAACGCAATAATTTTATAACCCATGTAATAGGAAAAATATAGCTAAAATACATTATAGGAGTAGGTAGCATAGAAACAGGAAACGCAAAACCAAACAAAAGCATAAAAGGAAACTCCAAACAATTCATAAATAATGTTGTTTTTCGAGAAAGTGTAAGTAAATATGACGTAGATATACTTATAATAATAAAAGATACTATAGTTATCAAAAGTGAAAGCAATACAAAACCAAAATTATTAAAACTAATTGTAATACCGTATAAAATCGAAGAAAATAGTACACTAATAAAAAAACTTATTACCGATAAAAATGTATTTCCTAATATTTTTCCAAGCCAGATAATACGAAAATCTGTAGGCGAAGAAAATATTATAGATAATGTATTAGTAAATCTTTCTCTATTTATATCTCCTATAGAAGAAAAGATAATAGAACCCCAAAGGCTCCAAAGTCCAGAACCTAATACAACATAAGATAGAAAGTATTCATCGCCTCTACCTGCGTATCTATATATTTCCCCAAGTATTACAGAAGACAAAAAAGGAGATACGAGCATTACATATTTAAACATAGGTCTTGCAAAACTTTGTTTCATTTGTAGTATAAAAGATGTCCATAAAACGCTAGATGATTTCATTTTTAGCTCCTTTTATAATTTTAATATAAGCTTCTTCGAGTGTATCTTTTTCATCTATACCTGTAGAAATTTTTATATTTTTTGGAGTATCCAAAATTAAAAATTCTCCTTTGTTTATTATAGCTATTCTATTACAAAGTTCGTCAGCTTCGTACATATTGTGCGTTGTTAGAAAAATTGTTGTTCCTTGACTATTTATTTTTTTTATAGTAACTCTAAGCATTTCAGCACCTAATGGGTCTAATCCTATTGTTGGCTCGTCCAAAAATAAAATTTTAGGTTTGTTTATAAGTCCTCTGGCTATTTGTATACGTTGTGTCATTCCTTTAGAAAATGTTTCTATAGGTGTATCTGCTCTATCGCTCATTTCTACTAATTCTAACAATTCATTTATGTAATTATCCCTATCTTTTATAGGCACTTTATACAAATTTGCAAAATATCTAAGATTGTCTCTTGCAGAAAGTCTACGATAAAGTCCGTACTCACCTCCAAAAATAAAATTTATATTTTTTCTTATTTGTTTTTCCTCACCAAAAGTCTTGTGTCCAAGCACTTCACAAGTTCCACTTGTAGGTGCAAGCATTGTTATAAGCATTTTTATTGTTGTTGTTTTTCCAGCTCCATTTTGACCTAGCAGTCCAAAAATTTCACCACTTTCTACATGAAAATTGATACCTTTTACAGCATTTATTGTTTTTTTATTTTTATTAAATATTCCTTTACCTATGGTGAAATCTCTTTTTAGGTTTATTGCTTCTATTATTTTCATATATGTCCTTCATTTTATATATTAAATATGTTTTTTTCTAAAAATACGGCAACGCCATCTTCATCATTGCTACTAGTTACGAAGTTGGCAATTGATTTTAATTCTGGAACAGCATTTTCCATTGCAACACCTATAGTTGCATTTTGAATCATATCAAAATCGTTATAATCATCACCAAATACAATGATATCTTTAATGTTTTCAAAATTATCAATTACTCTTTTAATTGCAGACCATTTCGATACATCTTTATTCATTATTTGCAATAATGAATTATTATCTGTAATCACTCCTGTACAATTTGTAGGTATCTTTTTAATAAATTCAGGTTGTATTGTTTTATCACTAAAAATTATTATTTTTAATACTTCTATAAAATCTAATTCATTAAAATCTACGATTTCACATGGGTTCCATCCATAATAATATGTAGCATCAAAATTTGCATATAGTTTATCATCTATTTCAATACATATACGATTTAAACCTTGGTTTTTTGATATCTTAATAATTTCTAGAACAATATTTTTATCAATTGTTTTTCTATATATAGTATTACAATTTTCTAATATCATAGCACCATTGTAAGAGATGACAATCTCATTTTTTAATTGTGTAGGAAGATATTTATAGATATCTCTAGGTGGTCTTGCAGTTGCAAATATAAGTTTATACCCTTCATTTTTGCATTTTTCTAAAATCATAACAGAGTATTTAGAAATTGTTTTATCACTTCTTAGTAATGTACCGTCAAGGTCAGAAATTATTATTTTAGTTTGCAAATTTTTGTAAATCTTCTTTTGAGTTTATCATTTATATTTACCCTGTAATTTTAATATCTAAAATATCAACAACTTTTTATTATTATAACGTATTTTAGATATTAAAAAAAATTTTTGTTACATATTGCTCAAGGTTTTAAAACATTTTATTTCATAATTAAAGATTTCTAATAATATTTTTAAAATCTTCTATCAAATTCTCACTATTAAATTGATCATCATAAAATAGAGGAATGTCTTTAATTCGATTATCTTTATTTATTAATTTTACACCTTGACCTTCTAAAACTCTACCATATATATTTAATTCTCCACCATGTTTTTTAAATATATACTTAACATCTTCAATATGATTTTTATCAATAGTCCATCCATGTGATAGAGGCGTATCATAACCCGGACTAAAACACATTAGTTTAGCATCAAAGCCAAGAACTTCAGATAATATTTTTAAAAAATCAGATACAGGAAGTTCTTTATAATCAACTTCTACTCTTAAATTATTATTTTCACTAACAGTATACAAAAATTCTATTAAACCATCTGTAAGATCCATGCCACTTGTTATAGCTCCTTCAAGTTCAAAAACTTCTTGCATAGCTTTTACATTTGCAGTTGGGATTTTTTTATATTCTCTTATTTTTTTCACAATTACATTTGGCAATTTTTCTTCAAGACCAAATTTTTCTATTAAATAGCAAGCCCAACCCACACCTAAATCAGCTGTCGCTACAATATAGTCAGAAGATTTTGCTCCTATTCTTCTTATAATTTTATCTCTTTTAACTAATCCCCAAGCCATACATACAGTTTCAAGATTATTTACATCAATGTTACCACCTTCAAATTTTGCACCATAAAAATTTAAAGTATTAAGTATCCCTTTCATTATTAACTCTATATCATTTATTTCTGTATCAATAGGAGCAGATAAATCAAAAGAAAAACCTTTAGGCATTGTACCCATTGCAAGTATATCTCCACAAGTACAGGCTGCCGCCCATGCTCCGTAAAATTTATACTGTTCATTTCTATCCATACCTTTTCTTTTTATAAAAGATGGATGGTCAATTGAATATACGAGATAAGGCAGATTTTCTATACCTAATAAATCTTGTAAATCTATACAAATGCAGTCATCAAAATTATTCTTATTCGCAGTTGTGGCGTATTTTGAAAGAATAGTTTTTATAAAATCTTTTTCTTTAAAATTTTTTAAAGTCATAAGGATACCTTTTCTGTATTATATAAGTTCATGAATATTATTTATAACTTTTTTAAATGCTTCTATATATTTATAAGCTATAGCTTCATCTTTTTCGTCATACCAAACTGGCAATTTTATATTTTTGCATTTTTCCAAAATACTAACAGAGTATTTAGAAATTGTTTTATCACTTCTTAGTAACGTACCATCAAGGTCAGAAACTATTATTTTATTTTTGTTTATAGATTTTTGCAAATCTTCTTTTGAGTTTATCATTTTACTACCTTTAATTTTATTAGACTAATATTTCAAATTATATAACACATATATTTTTTCGAAATACTTGATTTTAATATCTAAAATATAAACAACTTTTCATCATTATAACATATTTCAGATATTGAAAAATTTTGTTACATATTGTTTAAAATAATTTGTACTATATTTTCGTGAATTTTTTCAGGACTATTATTTATTCCCCCTCCATCAATAATGTAGTAATTTTCACTTATTCCCCAAGGTTGTAAAATAAAATTATCTCTTACAAAAGACATTGTTTTTAAATTTTTTTCCTCATTAGTTATAGTATTATCTCTTTTTATAATACGACTAAGAGCTTCTTTGATATTAATATCTAGATAGAAAGTAAATTGTGGCATAGGTAAAAATTTATTTATTTCTTTTAGCCAAACTAATTCTTCAATACCTCTTGCTAAAAAATATGCATAAGTAGAATGTATATATCTATCACTAATAATTATATCACTTTCATTATGTAAAATTTCAGTTTCATAATGACGAAGTTTATCTGTTGCAGCTATTAGAGCTAATTCATATAAAATTTTGGAGTTTTCAGTATCTATTTTACCGTATATATACGATTTAAATCTATCATAAGACCTATAAAAGTTTGTAGGTTGTTTTGTTATATAAACCATTTTGTTCAATTTGGTTCTAAAAAAATCTGAAAGCATATTTACTTGTGTTGTTTTTCCAGCTCCATCTATACCTTCTATTGATATTAGCATATGTTACCTCTAAATATTATTTTCTATAAGAAATTATTTGTATCTACTTGCAAGACCACCATCTATCAATATACATTGACCTTTCATATAACTAGGTGCTTGAAAAATAAGAAATAATACAAGTTTTGAAACTTCTATAGGTTTTCCCATACGTTTTTCATATGTTTTAGTTATTGTACTTGATTTTCTTTTTTTAGATAATTTTGAAGACATAGAAGTATCAATAATTCCAGGAGCTACAGAATAAATATTAATAGAAGTTTTGGATGTTTCTAATGCCAAAAATCTTCTAAATCCCTCTAAAGCAGATTTACTAACAGAATAACCAAGGGAACGACTTCCACCTATTGCAGCTTCAGAAGTGATAAGAATTATTGTTCCTTTTCTTACTTTGTTTTTCATATGGTTTAATATCATTAATGATATTTTAATAGGAATATCGAGGTTTATTTTTATATTAATTTCATATTCTTCAAGTGTATTTTTAGCATTAGGATTATAATATCCAATAGAACATACAAAATAATCTATTTTCTTTTCTTCTAAAATTATTTTTTCGATTAAAATTTTTAAATTAACATTATTTAAATCTATAATTATATTTTTTAGATTTTTATGTTTAATATTAGATTTTGATTTATCTAAATTTATAACTTTATTTCCTGAACGTAAAATATTTTTAATAATTTCTATACCTATGCCACCACTACCACCAACAATTAATAATTTTTTCAAATTATATCTCCACTAAAAATAAAAAAGTTATAGTAAATATTGAAGTTCTTCTTTTTTACTTATCAAATATTTTTGTAATTCTGGTCTTTCGCTTATTATTGATATTCTATTTTTTATTTTAATACCATATTTCTCGATTTGTTTTATTTTTTCAGGATTGTTGGTTATCATATTTATGGATGTAATTTTATTATCATGTAAAATTGTTGCAGCTAATTCAAAATTTCTTATATCGGTTTCTAAATATAACATTTGAAAAGATTTTGCAGATGTTAAATTGTATTTATCCATACAATAATAAGATTTCAATTTATTTACAGTACCTTGACCCCTTCCATCTTGATTTAAAAGGTATATAACCATTCCATTTTCAATTGAATTAATATAATTTATAGACTTCTGCAATTGTTCATTACAATCACAACGAGTATCGCCAAATAAGTCGCTAGAAAAGCAAGCGGAATTTATACGTACATTTTCTATATCAGAAATTTCACCTTTATAAATTAAAATTATTTCTTGTTCTGTGCCTTTGTTATCTATTATTTTATAAGCACCCATTTTAAATGTACCTATATTATTTTTCAAATTAACATTTATTACTTTATCTACAATTTTTGATAATAGATTTTCTATTTCTTTGATTGATAAATTATTTTTTTCATACATATAACAAAGCATACCTCTTTTCTAATTTAGTGAAAATTTTTTATATTTCAAGTTCATTATAGTTATTCTTTTTTTCTAAAATATCATCAAAATAATTTTTTCTAATATAGTGCCTATCGAAGCATTTAATATTGAACAAAATACTAGGTATATTAAAAAGAATGTGCAAAAAAATACTAGGTAAAATTGAACCACTATAAACAAAAATTAAAGAACTTATTGTAGCAAATATTGCTTGATTAATATAATCTTTTGTTTTAAATGAGCTACTCCATGGCAACATATAATGATTTATTACAAAAAATAATATGCTAACAAATATTAATAAAATTAAAGAAACATCGGGTATAGAAAGTATAAATTTTCTAAAAAATAATTCTTCACTTACCGCAGCTCCTATACTGTTATATATCCCTAAAAATATAGTATATTTATTTTCTTTTCTGGACATAGCTATTACTTCTTTTGATAAAGAAATTTTTAATGATTTGTAATTAAATAAAATCCATATGACAAAAATAATTATACAAATAGTAAAACTTAATAAAACTATATTATCAAAAATAAAATTTATTTTTATAAAAATCAAAGTAGGTATGGCGTGTGGCAAGAAATAAAATGTCATTCTCAGTGTATAAGTAAATTTATTTTTAAAACTCAAATATCTTACGTTTCCCAGTATAATAATTAGACCTCCTCGGAAACTATTTATAAAAAATATAAAAAAGAGTAAAATGGTCAAGGGATGAAAAATGACTAGATATGAAAAAGCGATGAAACTAA
>WRGD01000102.1 GCA_009787355.1 Defluviitaleaceae bacterium
ATGGACGCTCTTGCCTTTCGCTAGTAGTTGGCTACGACAAGCCCCTACAGTGGACTTGCACCTCCTAGATTTGTACCATGCACGGCACACACACAAAAAAAAGAGCTAAATAGCTCTTTTTTTTATGGGTCATGAATCAAAATAGGATAAAAAGATAGAACGTAAACATTTAACTTTTCGTATTAGGTTTAAAAGGCTTTCACACAAAACTATTTGTTATTCTAAATCTTTTGAGATGCATTCTATTGTTGTTTCTATTCTTATCAATCATCTTGTATTTAATCATATGCTATTTTGATTCATGACTAATTTATTAACTATATGCTCTTTTAATTCTCCTTTTTCAAGAAATAAAATTTCATCATAAAGATTTAAATGCTCTCCTGTATCGTGTGTTACAGATATAATGGTTTTATCTTTTATACCCAAAATAATATTTTCAAGTTCCCTATACTTATTTTCATCAATTTGTGAAAAAGCCTCGTCTAAAATCCAAATATCAGTGTTACTATTAATCATTCGTAAAATAGAAATTAACTGTTTTTCACCACCACTTAAATTTTTACAATTTTTAGTTTCTAACATAGATTTATTTATGAAATTATCAAATTTTGTTGATATTTTTTTATAAAAATCTACATTATAGTAAGAAAATAAACTTATATTTTGAAAAAAATCATCTTCAAACATTATCTCATTTTGATTTACACAGAACATAATTTTAGAAGCATCTAAAGTATTTATATCTATTTCATCTATTTTTATAGTACCATTATTTTGTTTCAAAAATCCCATAAGTAAATTTACAATTGTAGATTTACCAGAACCATTATGACCTATTATTGCATATTTTTTGCCTTTTTTGAATGTAAAATTAAAATTTTTTAATGAGAAATTACTTTGAACAATGCTTACATTTTCAAAAATAATATTTTTTTGAAATTTATCTATTTCTCTATTATTAAAACTATACTTTGATTCTGTTTCTTTTAAGACTTTTTCTTTAACTGTTTTGATAGAGTTTAGCATTGTTATACATGATATTATTTCTTGTAATGGTCCTACAAAAGCTCCTATATAACCTAAAGAGGCAACGGTAGCACCTATAGAAATTTCTCCATTAAAAGAAAGGTAAGCTATAAATACAAATCCAATAATATTTATAGCATACAAAACTATTCCATTTGTAGATATTACAAGACTTTTATTTTTTCCATAAATATATCTAAAACTTGCTGTTTCTTGTAATTGTTTTTCATGTTCTATTTCAAAATTTTTTATTGAACTTTTTGATATTAATTTTTTACCTTCCAATAAATTTGATACTTTATTTGAATATTTTTCTAAATTATCTAAATAATCTTTTCTTCTTTCTGATAATTTTTTAGAATTTATATTTGTTAAAAAAACAGATATTACAGAAGTAATAAATAAAATTATTGCAATACGAAAATCAACAAGAAAAAACAATATTAATCCATATGTAATAAAAAGACATAGGGAAACAGCAATACTTATAATAGGAGATACATAGTTCATCTCTAGAGATGTTAAGTCGTTTGATTGAACAGAAACGTATTCTGGTATAGATTTTTTATTAAAAATCTCAAAAGGTCTTAAAAAAAGAGACATAATAAAATCTCTTTTTAAACTATTTTCAAACTGTATACCTATTTTCCAGCTTATAATCATACTAAAATATCCAGAAATAATATCTACCAATATTAAAGAAATATACAACAAAGATATTATTAAAAATTCTATATTATTGTTTACAAAAATACCATCTATAAATATCATATGTATATAAGGTAAAAAAGCTGTAGAAATAGCTCCTAAAAGAATTATAAAAAAATTTAATATTATCCAGATTTGTATTTCTTTTAAATATTTTTTCATTTTAAACAAAATCCTCTTTTTTATCAACATTGTAACGAACGGTTGCTATTTTTTTAGATAAGTTTGAACAACCATATAATCTACCACTATTCATATATTCTGTACCTGGACACCTTACACAATAATCTTTTACGTCGCATTTTTTACAATTCTCTAAATCTCCATATTTAATTTTTGATAATTTACAAAGTAATTCTGAATTTTTCCAAATATCTTTTAATCTATCTTTATAAATATTTCCTATAGGTATAGGTAAAAGATTACACGGATTAATATCTCCATCCGAATTTATAGACAGGGAGCAATTCATTCTTTCACATACGAGTTGATTATCTTTATTTTCTTTAAACTTTCTATAACCTACTATATTATCTACTTTTGATATAAGTCTTTCTAATTCATTATTCTCTAGCATTAAATTTTGAGGTTCTGTATCTCCATCCAATTTAGTTGTTATAGATAAATCTGGTTTAAATTTTAAATTATTTTTTATACAAAATTCATGTAGTTTATCTATACAGTTTTGATTATATTTCAATACTGGCATTTTAATTTCTAAAGGTATATCATATTCATTTATAAGGTATATATTTTCTAGAATTTTTTTCAAGGAACCCTTTACATTTGTAATAAAATCATGTATTTCTTCATCTAGTGAAAAAACTGTACATGATATTGTACTTATAAAAAGATTTTTTAGTTCTTTTATTTTATATTCATCTAAAAGTGATATGTTGCTCATAAGAGTTACATTAAAACCCATATTCCTAGCTATACGAATAATATCTATAGTATCATTTCTATAAAATATTTCTCCTCCAGTTAGAACAACTTCAAAAGTACCCATTTCCCTTAACTCTTTTAAAATATCTAAGATTTTCTCTGTTTTAATTTGTTTTGTATAGTTTGGTATATAACAATGCTTACATCTCCAATTGCATATAGACTGTATTTCTATCATAATGCTATGTAAAACATTATTTTTATTTGAATTTTCAACTATTCTTTCGTATAAATTTTTAGTGATTATTTTCAAGATTGATAACACCCCTATCGATTAAATCTTGTATTGTTTCTTTAGTATCTTCTAAAACTTCTATAAATTCAACTTGATATTTTTCAGAAATTTTTTTAGCTATTTCTTCTGTAGTATTTTTATCACAAATCAAATGCCATATTTCTTTTGCTGTATCCTCCAAGTATATATAATAATTATCTTTTATATTGTAAATATATATAAAATTCTCTATTGGTTCTAGTTGCCATGCTACATTATTTGTTATTTCAAATGTATTTTTTATCATATTCTAAAAATTCCTTTATATTAAAATGCTAAAATATAGGTTAAATTAATAACCTATATTTTAGTTGTAAGATTAAAAATAAATCTTAGTTAGCGGACATACTATGAGTAGAACTTCCACTACAGTTTGTTTGTTTCATTGTATGAGTAATTCTTATTGCTTTAGAAATATTTACAATTGGTTTACTATAACTCATGCTATCACCTCCTTTCAATACAAATTTTTTCAATCATCAAAAAGACTTTTACGAATAAATGCAAGTTCACATTCTTTAGAATCTTTTTCAAAAATAGACTTACCTTCTAATTTTACAATCCCTGTACATCTATAACAAAAATCTTTTGCTTCGCATTTGTTACAACTATTTAAATCACTAGATTTATAATTTTGTAATTCATTTAGAACAGGACTATTTTTCCAAATATCTAAAATATTATTGATATAAATATCTCCTAATTTAATATAAAGTAAATTACAAGGGTATATATCGCCATTTGAATCTATATAAAGAGAATTAAACAATATGTTACAGCAAATAGAATCTTGTATAATATCATCTCTTTTTTTATCAAATTTTCGTATATAATCTATATCTTTAATTATTTCTTTTAATTTTTGTTTATCATCTATTCTTAAATCTGTAGGTCTCTTACACCCGTCTATACTAGGAAAAACACTTGTTGTAGCTGTATATTCTATATCATTTTCAATACAAAAATTGTAAATATTTTTATATTCATTTTGATTTTCTTTCATTAAAATAGTTCTTATTTCTAAATCTATACCATATTTCTTAATTAATTTTATATTTTCAATAGATTTTTCAAGTGAACCTTTTATAGTTGTTATATTATCATGAATATCACAATTCATTGAGAATATAGTACAATACATTTTAAATATATTTAATTTTTTTAGTTTTTTAATTTTATCTTCATCTAACAAAGATACATTAGATAACAAGGAAACATTAAAGCCTAAATTTCTAGCATATTCTATTATTTCCATAGTATCTTGTCTAAAAAATATTTCTCCACCTGTAAATGTTATATCAAATGTATAAGATTTTCTTAATTCTTTCAAAATTTCAAATATTTTTTCTTTTGGCAAGCCACTTACTGTATGAGAATCTATGTAACAATGCTTACATCTCCAATTACATTTTGTTAATAGTTCAATTGTTACATTTCTTAAAATTTTGTTTTTTATTGAATTTTCGTAAATAGTAATTTTATTATAAGACTTTTTCATTTTAAATTTGCCTTTTCTATAAAATCTTCTAAATTACTAATCTCATCACTCTTCATATTCATAATTAAATTCCTCTAAAAATAATCGTAATTTTTCTAAAATTTTCTTTCTTTTTTTTATTATAGCAACATGACTTTTCCCAAATTGTTTTCCACATTCAGATAATGTCATATCTTTAAAAAAAAGATTATATATAATTTCGTAATCACTTTTATCTAGTTTTTTTAAAGATTTGTGTAACAATTCAAAATCTAAATTTTTTATTGTTTCTTCTTCAATGTTTAAATCACTAGTTAATACTAATTCTTCATTTTCTAGCAACTCTTCTAAAGAAAAAGTATTTTTATTACGGTCTTTATAACATTTCGTACAAGGTAAATTACATCGTGTACCATCTTCCAGAATACATTTTAATTTTCTTTCTTCTTCTTTTCTCTCTCTCCAATCAAATCTTTTATATTCATAATAAACTTTGTCTGTTACAGATATTTCTTCTCTTCCTATAATTATGTACTTATCCATATACATAACTCCTTTTTTATAAATTTAAGAATAAAGTCGAAAAATATGCTCTTATTATATATAGGACATTTTTTATACTAATTGTAACCTAAATTAATATAAAATTTTAAATTTTTTTATAAATTTCAAACAAAATGAAATAATTTGTTTTAATTCAGCTATAAGATATAATAAAAATTTTAATTATTCTATAATTGTAATACATGACCAAGTTTTTATTTCATTGCAATACAAAAACACGTGTGGTATAATTTTGTAAGTGAAAATCATAATAAAAATATAAACAATTTATAAAACATTAATTATTAGAGGGGGTATTATGAAAGAGCTTAATAATCCATATCTTGTAAAAGTATATTCAGATGTGCAAAAACGTAACCAAGGAAAAGAATTTTTACAAGCTGTATTTGAAGTATTACAAAGTATCGAACCAATAATCCATAAACACCCAGAATTTGAGCAACATGGTATTGTAGAAAGAATAGTGGAACCAGAGCGTCTTATACATTTTCAAGTTCCTTGGGTAGATGATAATGGAAAAACACGTGTAAATAGAGGATATAGAGTACAGTTTAATAGTGCTTTAGGTCCTTATAAGGGGGGGCTACGTTTTCATCCTACTGTAAATGAGTCTGTTGTCAGCTTTTTAGGTTTTGAACAAGTATTTAAAAATGCTCTAACAAATCTACCGATGGGTGGTGGTAAAGGTGGTAGCGATTTTGACCCAAAAGAAAAGAGCGATGGAGAAATTAAAAGATTCTGCCAAAGTTTTATTTCCGAACTTTATAGGCATATAGGTCAATTTACAGATGTTCCAGCTGGAGATATTGGTGTTGGAAGCAGAGAAATAGGTTATATGTATGGATATTACAAAAAAATAAAAAATGAATTTACTGGAGTTTTAACAGGTAAAAATGTAAATAATTCTGGCTCTTTAGTTCGTACAGAGGCTACGGGATATGGAGTTGTATATATCACTGAAGAAATGTTATCTAAAGTAAAAAATGATAATTTTAAAGGAAAGCGTGTATCTATTTCTGGTTCAGGGAATGTAGCAATATATACAGCTGAAAAAGTAAAAGAACTAGGTGGTATAGTTGTAACGGTTTCTGATTCATCTGGATATGTATACGATGAAAATGGAATCGATATAGCCATTTTAAAGCAAATAAAAGAAGTAGAGAGAAAAAGACTTACAGAATATGCAAAATTAGTACCTACAAGTACATATCACGACAATTCTAATGGTGTTTGGGATATTGCTTGTGATATTGCTTTTCCAAGTGCAACACAAAATGAAATAGATTTAAAAGATGCCGAAAAACTTGTAAAAAATGGTGTTACAGTAGTTGCTGAAGGTTCTAATATGTCTACAACCCCAGATGCAGTAGAGTATTTTATAAAAAATGGTGTGCTATTTTTACCGGGCAAAGCTGCAAATGCTGGTGGTGTTGCTGTTAGTGGCTTAGAAATGTCTCAAAATTCTCTTAGATTATCTTGGTCTTTTGAAGAAGTAGACAATCATTTAAAAGAAATAATGATTAATATTTTTAAAACAATAGATGAAACAGCAAAAAAATATGGATTAGAAGGAAATTATGTAGATGGTGCAAATATAGCAGGCTTTTTAAAAGTAGCTAGTGCTATGATTTGGCAAGGATAACCTTTTCTAACATAAAGCAATATTAAGGAGTAAAAAAATGTTTAACGAAATTTCAAATGACAAAGTATATAAAAATCTTATACATGGAGAATGGGTAGAGAGTGAAAATTTAGAAAATCTTATAGAAATAAAATCCCCGTTAGATGGTAGCCTAGTAGGAAAAGTAACTGCTATGTCTAAAAAAGACATAGATAATGTAATAAAGAGTGCAAAAAAAGCTCAAGCTAACTGGGACAATGTACCTATAATAAAACGTGTAGAAATTTTATATAAAGCTGCTGATATTTTGGAAAAACATTCAAATGAAATAGCTGAAATAATGCTTTATGAAGTATGTAAAGATATAAAGAGTGCAAAAACAGAAGTTTTGAGAACAGCCGACCTTATTAGGTCTACTGCAAATCATTCCGACATTTTGCAAGGCGAAAGTTTAACGGGTTCTGTATATCCCGGCTATACAAAAAACAAGCAGGCAATTGTTACAAAAGTACCACTTGGTGTTGTTTTGGCTATATCTCCTTTTAATTATCCTATCAATTTAGCAGCATCCAAAATAGCACCTGCTATTTTGGCAGGTAACAGTGTTGTTTTTAAATCTGCTACACAAGGAGTTATTTCTGCACTACACATGGTAAAATGTTTTGAAGAGGCGGGAGTTCCAGCAGGTGTTTTAAACTCTGTTACAGGATATGGTTCAGAAATAGGCGATTATATAGTATCGCATAGAGGTATTAATTTTATAAATTATACAGGTAGTACAGAAGTAGGAAGAAAGCTATCTAAACTTGCAGAAATGACGCCTCTTCTTATGGAACTTGGTGGTAAAGATTCTGCTATTGTACTTGATGATGCCGATTTAAATCTAGCTGCAAACAATATAGTAAGTGGTGCTTTTTCTTATTCTGGGCAACGCTGTACAGCTATTAAACGTATACTTGTTACTAAAGATGTTGCAGACAATTTAGTTTCTCTTATAAAAGATGAAATGACTAAAATAAAAGCAGGTAATCCAATACATGAAGATGTTACAGTTGTACCACTTATAGATGAAAAAACAGCCGAATTTGTAGAATCTTTGATAGAAGATGCAAAAAAACTAGGTGCAGATATTTTAATAGGTGGTAAACGTGATAAAAATCTAGTGTACCCAACTTTAGTAGACAATGTTACAGAAAATATGAGACTTGCTTGGGAAGAACCTTTTGGACCAGTGTTACCAATAATTAGAGTAAAAGATATAGAAGAAGCAATAGAAATATCAAATAAAAGTGAGTATGGGCTACAGGCATCTGTTTTTACAAAAGATATAAATAAGGCTTTCTATGTAGCAAATAAACTTGAGGTAGGAGCAGTACAAATAAATAATAAAACCGAGCGTGGACCAGATATTTTCCCGTTTTCTGGAGTAAAAGATTCTGGAGTTGGAGTACAAGGTGTAAAATACGCAATAGAAGCAATGACAAGACCAAAATCTATTGTTCTTAATTTGAATTTGTAGTATAAAGTAAAACAACGTGGAAGTTAAATTCCACGTTGTTTTTATTGTAAGAGAACATTTAAATCTATATTTTAAAAATTATCGATTATATATTGTTGTGCGTTTCTTATCATATTTTGATGCCCCGAATGTACATTTCTAGAGCCATGTGTTCTACTATCAGCAAAGTGAATACAGAAATGCCCATCTGTTCCATTTCCTTTTATAGCATCAAAATTTTGCCCTCTTCCGTAACCGCCACTTCTGTTATCTACTACATCAAGTACAGGATGTCCATCTAAACCTGCGTGTGGAAAACCATTCATACTTGCAGGCATTACATGATTTGTATCTGTAATAACTATTACAGCCCTTTGTGTCCAGCTATGACCACCCCACAGGTTATATATAATTCTGGTATCTTCTTCTGTTAAAGGCTCTACATCGGCATGATTTGTTCCAAATGTTCTCCTTATTCTAAAACTTTCACCTGTTAGAACATCTATAATTGTTGCATCAGATTCACGTGGAAAAATTTCATCAGCTAAAGACCAGTTTATTTCTGTATGAATTATATGGTTTTTATATTGATTTATTTCTTCTTTTTCTAAACTTTCATACGAAATTTTTTCATCTGAATTTAGCATAATGTTAAAATTTGTACCTAGAATCCGTGAAACTCTATTTTCGAAATATGATATCACATAACTATTACTAAAATTTACATTTTGTATATTTATTAAATTTGCAAAAGCTTTATTTGTATAAAATATAAAAAATAAAGTTATAATAGATAGTGTAAATAAAATTTTCTTCACATTTAATCCCCAAAATTTATAAAAAGTATATTTTTCAATTTTATTTGAAAATTGTTAGATTGTCTATGAGTAATAGTTGCTAGGTTATGTATAAAAATATTATAATTGAATTTTTTGATGTATTTTTTCTCTATCTCTTACGCATAAAGTTAATCCTGCTTTGTTTGCTAATTCTTCTATTTGATAAGAAGTAAGACCAAACATAACACCAATTTTTTCTATAAAATCATGTTTAATGTAACTTCGTGACTGAGTAGACATTGTATTATGCTTCCAATTAATAAGCAAAGAAACCATAGTAATTAATTGACCCATTTCAAAAAAACAAATATAATTAATACAAAAAATTAGGAGAAATAATGAATTTTCTAAAAGTAGATACAATTGAAAACGCAAGAGAAAAATTATTAAAAGTAACACCTAAGCTAAAAATAGAAAATATAAGTATACACAATCTATTAGGTAGAATTGTAGCCGAAGATATTATTTCTAATGAAAATATACCTTATTTTAGAAGGTCTATAGTAGATGGTTACGCTGTTATTTCTGAGGATACTGAAAAGTCATCTAAAAATTTCCCGACTTTTATAGAAAATATTGGATATATAGATATAGGTACTATAACAAATATAAACTTAGAAAAAAATAAATGTTGTTATGTATATACCGGTAGTATGGTGCCTAATGGTGCAGATTCTGTTGTAATGGTAGAAAATACAGAAAAAATAGATAAAAAAATAGCTATATATAAGAAAACATCTAAAAACGAAAATATTGTGAATATAGGTGATGATGTAAAAATAAATGAAATTGTAATAAAGAAAGGAACAAAGATTTCAGAAAAGCACATAGGATTACTTATGGCTTTAGGAATTATGCAAGTTTCTGTTTATGTTCCATTAAATATAAGCATTATATCTACAGGTGAGGAGCTAGTAAACCCACAAAAAGAAGCTATTAATGGAAAAATAAGGGATATAAATACATATTCACTAAAAAGTTTTAGTGAAAAGAATTATTACAACGTAATAACTACATCTCTTATTTGCGACAATTCTGATTTAGAAGAAAAAATAGAAAGTTTAAAAACAAGTGATATTATTATAATATCTGGTGGTAGTTCTAAGGGTTTAAAAGATAATAGTTTAGAAATAGTTCAGAAAACGACAAATAATGGTGTTTTTACATATGGTCTTGCTCTAAAACCCGGAAAACCTACAATTATTAGCTACGATGAAATTTCGGATACTATTATTTGTTGTTTACCCGGAAATCCTGTTTCTTCTCTTGTTGTATTTGAAATGTTATTTTCTTGGCTTAGTTTACAAATAACAAATACAAAAAAGCAATTTCCCATATATGCAAATATTACACAAGATGTTTTTTCGGATAAAGGAAAATTAACTGTTTATCCTTGTAGACTTATACAAGAAAATGTTAGTTACAAAGCCGAGCCGATTTTTGCAAAATCAGCATTTATATCTTCTTTGTCAAATGCGGATGGATATTTTATAATAAATGCAGGTGAGAGTATAAAAAAAGGCAATTTTGTTTCTGTTATTTTATTATAAATTTTTTACTTGCAATTATTCTTATTTATTGTTATTATTTTTTTTAACTTATAGGAGGATTATTTAGATGAACAATGAGGAACACGAAAAACATGATGAATATTGTACTTGTGGATGCAATGAACATTCTTATGAAGAAGTATTAACAATAATAGACGAAAATGGTAATAAGACAGATTGTTATCCTCTTGGTGTTTTTGATATGGATGAAAAAGAATATATAGCCTTGGCTTACAATATTGATACTGATGATGAGGATATGTTTATTTTTAGATATTTAGAAAATGAAGAAGGAATAGAGCTTGATAATATCGACAACGAAGAAGAATATGCTAAAGCATATGAACTTTTCAATAAAATAATGGAAGAAGCAATAGAGGAATTTGGTGATGAACTCTTATAAAAAAGTATGTTATCTGTAAAATTGTACAGATAACATACTTTTTTAATATTACTCTGCATCGAACTAGAATCCTAACTATATATTTTTAACTGTTTTGTGTGATATAATTAATTATTAAAGTATACTAAAATAGATATGCAAAGCCTCGCTAAAACACCAAAATATTAAAAACAACAATACTATTTGAAAAAGGAATAAAAATGAACAAACAAAAACTAGCACAAAAAATATGGCAATCTGCTAATAAAATGCGTTCTAAGATAGAAGCAAACGAATACAAAGATTATATATTAGGCTTTATTTTTTACAAATTTTTGTCAGACAAACAACTAAAGTTTTTAAAAGATGAAGGAATGACCGATAAAGGAATAAAACAAGAAGTTAACGAAAACGACGAAGAAATAGTAAAATATATAAAAAACTCACTTGGTTATTTTATATCTTACGAAAACCTATTTTCTACTTGGATAGATGGCGGTTTGATTTTGGTGTGGGAAATGTAACAACTGCACTTAATGCTTTTGACAGAAACATAAGCGATAATCACAAAAAACTTTTCAAAGGTATTTTTGATACATTAAAAACAGGTCTAACAAAACTAGGTGAAAGTACATCACAACAAACAAAAGCAGTTAGCGACTTATTAGCACTAATAAAAGATATACCAATGGACCAAAAGCAAGATTATGATGTACTTGGTTTTATTTACGAATATTTAATAAGTAATTTTGCAGCAAATGCTGGTAAAAAAGCAGGTGAGTTTTATACCCCACACGAAGTATCTGTTCTTATGAGTGAAATTGTAGCTAATCATTTGCAAGATAAAAAAGAAATAGAAATATACGACCCTACAAGTGGTTCTGGTTCACTTCTAATAAACATTGGTAAAGCAACAGAAAAATATACACAAGCTCAAGACAAAATAAAATATTATGCCCAAGAGCTAAAAAAGAACACATATGACCTAACACGTATGAATCTTGTTATGCGTGGTATATTGCCAAACAACATAGAAGTGCGAAACGGCGATACATTAGAAGTTGACTGGTCTTTTTTTGATGAAAACGACCCAGAAGCAACTTATGAACCAATCTATGTTGATGCTGTTGTATCAAATCCGCCGTATAGCCAAGTATGGGACCCAACAGACAAAGAATCAGAGCCAAGATATAGCTGTTATGGGCTTGCACCAAAGTCAAAAGCTGACTTTGCCTTTTTGCTTCACGACCTTTATCATGTAAAGCCAGATGGAATTATGACAATTGTTTTGCCTCATGGCGTGCTTTTCCGTGGCGACCCAAATGGAAATGACGGTGAGGGCAAAATAAGAAAACAGCTTATAGAAAAAAACAACGTAGACGCAATAATAGGCTTGCCGTCAAACGTGTTTTTTGGAACAGGAATTGCAACTATTATTATTGTACTAAAACAACCAACAGCAAGACATACAGATGACATACTTTTTATAGATGCATCTAAAAACTTTGTAAAAGACGGCAAAAATAACAAATTGCAAGCGTCTGATATTAAAAAAATAGCAGATACTATTTCATCACGACTAGATATTGCAAAGTTTTCAAGAAAAGTAAGCCGAGATGAAATAAGAAAAAACAACTATAACCTAAACATACCAAGATATATTGATAGTGGTGAAACACCAGAAAACTTTGATATATATGCAACAATGTTTGGGGGAATACCAAAAAAAGAATTAGACCAGTTAATCAGATATTTTGAAACAATGCCAAGTCTTTATACAGAGCTTTTTAACGACAACGGCACACCATTTGTAACCTTAAACACAACAGATATATCAAAAACAATAACAAACAGCAAGTAGCCTACTAGAAGAAGAGAAAGAGCTTAAAAAAACAATCAAAAAAGAAGAAAGCGAACTACACCTAAAAACAAAAACAACCATAGAAAACCTAAACGACGAACAGGCAATGTTTTTGATTAACCAAAAATGGGTAAAGCCAATAATAACAGAAATAAATACACTACCAAACGAAATAATAAAAACACTAATAATGAAAATAACCGAACTAAGCAAAAAATACGAAACAACATACACACAAATATCACACGACGCAAAACAAGCAAAAAAAGACCTAGCAATATCGCTACAAAACCTAGTAGGTTCAGAGTTTGATATAAAGGGGATAAATGCCTTTGTGGATATGTTAAATGACGGGATGTGATATACAGCATACAAAATATTAAAAAGAAGGACTTACAAAAAAATGAATAAAACAACACCAGAATTACGCTGTGTTGGGTTCAATGGTGCGTGGAAGAAGATAAATCTTAAAGATATTTCAACTATTGTAAATAGAAAATATAATGGAGATATAAATATTCCGATAATGATGATTTCGGCTTCCACTGGTTTTATTGAACAGAGTGAAAAATATTCTAGCTATAACGCTGGCGAAAGTTTGAGAAAGTATACATTACTTTACAAAGGAGAATTATCATATAATCACGGATATTCAAAGTTTAGAAATTTCGGAAGTTGCTTTATATTAGATGTTGAAAAAGCATTAATACCGTTTGTATATCATTCTTTTTCTATAATAAATGATAACCCATCTTTTTTTGCTATTTATTTAAATAGTGGAATTTTTGATGGTGAATTAAAAAAGAGAGTTTCGTCATCTGCAAGAATGGACGGTTTATTAAATATTTCTTTTCAGTCGTATATGAATTTAGAAATACATAAACCTAGTTTATCCGAACAAACTGCAATAGCCACGACATTCCAGAACCTAGACCGCACCATAACCATAAAAAAAGAACAACATGAAAAAACAAAAAACATAAAAAAAGCTCTACTAACAAAGATGTTCCCACAAAATGGGGCAAAAGTTCCAGAGGTAAGATGTGTTGGATTTAGTGGAGAATGGGAGAGTAGGAGGCTTGAAGAAATATTTGACATAATTGCAGGAGGAGATGTTCCAAAAGAAAGCTTTTCAATTAATCCGACAGAGAAATATAAAGTTGAGATTTTATCAAATGGTATAGAAAATAAATCTCTATATGGTTATACTGAATATTCAAAAGTCTTACAACCTAGTCTAACCATATCAGCTAGAGGAACGATTGGTTGGACTAATTATGTAGATAAACCATTTTTTCCTATAGTTAGACTCTTAGTTATAACACCAAAAGCTAAGTTAAATTTAAGATATTGTTATTTCTACATGAAAACTATTGAAAATGATTATGAAGTTTCAGAAAGCGGTATACCACAATTAACCAAGCCTATGTTAAAGGATATTACAATATTATTACCAACACTAAAAGAACAAACTGCTATAGCTACCACACTTCAAAATCTAGATAACTTACTACAAGTCCAAACTACCGAGCTTTATAAACTTGAAAATATAAAAAAGGCACTGCTTGCGAAGATGTTTGTATGACATAATATAACCATGGTTGCAATTGACTTGATTTTCAAACAGCTATAAATATATTTTTTCAAAAAATAGTAAACACAAAAGGTATACCTTTTGAAGTTAGTTCAAAAAAATATTATTCACCAGAAGATATTTTTGGTAAAGACTGGCGACAAGGTCTTGATGAAATAGAGGATGAGTGGGAATGATGTTTAAAGTTAACTTAAAATAAAAAATACTAAAAAATCAGAAAGGACTAAAACCTCATGACAATAGAAGAAATAAAACAAAAAATAATACCAATAGCAAAAGAATACGACTTGCCTAAAGTTGCTGTTTTTGGTTCTGCTGCAGTTGGTAAATTAACAAAAAACAGCGATATTGATTTTTTGATAGAAAGAAGCGACAAAATTAGTGGAATAGATTTTTTTGGTTTTTGTTTGGCTCTGGAAGATGCTTTAGGTAAATCTGTTGACGTGCTAACTTACAAAGGAATACAAAATTCTGTTTTTAAGGAAAGTATTTTAGAAGATGAGGTTGTTATTTATGAAAAATGATGACAAAAAAGCTATATATGGTATTTTGAAATATATTTCACAAATAGAAGGTACCATAGAACGCTTAAATTTAACTCAAGATACTTTTAGTTTGGATTACGTTGGAAAAAATTCTATATCAATGTGTATTCAAACAATAGGTGAATATGCAAACGATTTAAGTAATGAATTACAGAGAAAATACAACGAAGTACCATGGCGAAAAATGATAGACATGAGAAACAGATTTGCACATGGTTATGACAGTATGGACGAAGATATAATTTGGGAAGTTGCTACTTTTTATATACCAGAACTTAAAAACTACCTAGAAAAAATATCAAAGGACTTACAAAAAAATGAATAAAAAAACAGCAGAATTACGCTGTGTTGGGTTTAGTGGGGAG
>WRGD01000103.1 GCA_009787355.1 Defluviitaleaceae bacterium
TCAAACTAAATCAAACTAAATCAAACTAAATCAAACTAAATCAAACTAAATCAAACTAAATCAAACTAAATCAAACTAAATCAAATGTCAAGTGTTTAGTTTTTGAAATTTAGTTAGATAATTGATTTTTTTGAAGTTAGTTTTGTTAAAAAAATAACAACTTAGATAAATGAGTTTTTTGTATATGTTGTTATTTTTGAGATGTAACAAAAAAATTAATTGAAAGGTACATTTTAAATGAATAAAAAATTAAAAACAAAAGAACTTGCAATATTTTCAGCATTATCTTCGATAATGTTTATATCAAAGTTGATGATGCAAATTATACCAAATATTACTCTCTTGGGCTTGTTTATATCAGCTATGACATTAACATTTCGTGCTAAAGCTTTAATTCCTATATATTTATATGTATTAATTGAAGGTTTATTTACTGGATTTTCATTATGGTGGTTACCTTATTTGTACATATGGCTTCCACTATGGTGTGCATTTATGTTTTTAGGAAAATTAAATATACCTAAAAAATTAAGAACACCAATATATATGTTTACAAGTGGATTTTACGGCTTAATCTTTGGAATATTGTATGTACCATTACCAATATTAATGTTTGGACTAAATTTTGAAGGTACAATTACATGGATTATTGCGGGAATACCATTCGATTTGATACATGGTATAGGGAATGCGATTTCAGGAATTTTGATACTAACCCTTTCAAATTTTTTGAATAGGTTAAATGAAAAGTAATTATGGAGGATAAATGAATATCGTTTTATTAGGATTAGATGAACGTTTTGTTAATAATTTTAAATCTGTTTTACAAAAAAATTTAGGTTGTAAATCAATTAATACATATTTAAATTTCTATGAATTATTTCAAGAAATATCTAAATGTCTCTTTGCTGATGTAATGTTGGTTGAAGTCGACATTGCTAATTTTAAAATGTGTTTACAATTGGTTGATACAATAATAGAAAAAAAGAAATTAGTCGTTTGTTTCTTGTACCATACAGTTTTGACAGGCTGGAAGAAAAAAATTCATGATAGAAAAATTTATTTGCTAGATATAAAAAAACCTTATCAAGATTTGGTTAGACAAATATCAATCATTTTATATTGCAAAGAAACAGCTTTATATCAACTAGATGTTGAAAATTGCTATATGATACTGACACATCGTGAAGAAGAAATTCTTCAATTAATTGCTGATGGTAATAAATGTAAAGATATTGCTAAAAAACTATATATAAGTACAAGAACTATTGAAACTCATATATCTAATATTTTCAAAAAATTCGATGTGTCATCGCAAGCAGAGGCAATAAGAATAGGAATTGAACAAGGAATAATTTTAATTAACTATAATATTGATAAATAGTATGAACAATCCCTAAATAAAATATTGAAATATTATTTTTTAATATTTTAATATTTTAAATTTTCTAAATATTAGAATATATAAAATTTTACGGAATTTACGTATATATTTATATTAATTCTTATGATAAAATTTCTTTATAGCAAATTTACAAGCTATTAATTTAATAAAGATAAAAAAGGGGGTGATATTTATGAAAACTTCCATAGAGTTAACAACAGATCAAAAAATTAAACTTCAAAAAGAAATGGGTGTTGTAGCTGATGAACTGGTTCTTGGACTTTCGTCGGAATTAGAAAATCTAAAATCTCAAGATAATGTAGGAGACATTTTTGTTGCTCTTAGTAAAACATGGGTTGTAAGTGGTGGATAGCATTAAAAAATTGATATATTTTATGGTACTTATTTAATAATGAAATCAATATTTTACTTAACTACTGCTTTTCTTAACCACTACTTTTAATAAGTTGTGGTTAAGAATTTTTTATAGTCAATATAAACTTAAAATATATAAAATAATTTGTATGAAATAAATTTTTTATATGTTAAATTTTCTAATATTGTAATATAAAACTTTGCGGAATTTACGTATATATTAACATTAATTCTTGTGATAGAATTTATTTATAGCAAATTTACAAGCTATTAGTTTATAAAAATAAAGGGGGTTGATATTTATGAAAACTTCTATAGAGTTAACAACAGATCAAAAAATTAAGCTTCAAAAAGAAATGGGTGTTGTAGCTGATGAATTGGTTCTTGGACTTTCATCGGAATTAGAAAATTTAACACCTCAAGCTGACGTAGGGGATGTTTTCGTTGCTTTTGGTAAAACGCATACTGTAAGTGGTTGGCATCCTGACATTTAGAATTAAGAAAATTGCGGATATATTTAATAATAAATGTATCAAATATCATCTTTAACCATCGCTTAATAGCAGTGGTTAAAGATTTATTTTAATCAAACAAAACATAATCACTTTTAAATTCATTAAAAACAATATTTAAAATTTTAAAAATGAAAGGTAATATTTATTTTGGAAAACTCCTATAAGATATGCAAGTACAATAAAGATAATTATGAAGTATTTAAAAACATGGTTTTTGATTATTTTACTAAAGACTTAAAAATTGATTTGACTGATAAACAACTTGAATATGTATGTAAAGAAATAGAACTTCACTCTGAAAAAAATATTGGTTTTTTAGATTTAATATTCGAAAATGAAAATCCTATTGGTTTTATTTCATATCAAATAGATAGTAAAGAAAGCGATTGGTGTGAAAAAGAGGGATTTGGATGTATAAGAGAGTTTTATATAATTCCTTCTCATAGAAAAAAAGGATTTGGTGAAAAATTAGTTAAACACGCTGAAAATAATCTCGCAAAATTATCAATATCTGATATATATTTAACTGCTGATGACGAAGGCTCAATTATTTTTTATAATAAAATGGGATATTCTGAAAATGGAGAAATTTGCTTGAAAAATAATTGTAAAATATATATAAAAAAAATCGTATGAAAGTAGCATTAATAAATCCTCCATTTAGAGGATTACTGAACTTTGGAGATAGTACATTTCCTTTGGGATTAGGTTATTTAAAAGCTATGTGTAAGGAATCTAATATTAACTGTGATATATTTGATTTTTCTGATTCATTACTATCAGATGAAGAATTGTGTAACAATTATAATCTTTTAAATTATGATATTATAGGTATATCAACGTATACACCGAATTTTAGAGATACTGCGATATTTGCTAAACATCTAAAAACTAAAAAAAATATAATATTATTAGGTGGACACCATGTTAATTTAGTAGGTTCTAAAATTTTAGAAGATTTTCCTTTTATCGATTATCTATTGCGAGGTTATGCAGAATATACTTTTGTTGATTTTATTAAATTTCAAAATTCTAATGATTTATATAAAATACCGGGATTGTGTTATAAAATAAATGATAAAGTTTATTCTAATGTAGATAAAAATGATAATTTAGAGCTTGATATTTTACCACGTCCAGACCATAGTGATATAATTTTTGATTTTCCAAGCGACGGAATAGAGATATCTCAATTACCGGTTTTGTCTAGCAGAGGTTGTACATTTAGATGTTCGTTTTGTGTTCATTGTAAAAAATCAGTTTGGGATACAAGAAATATTAAAGAGGTTATCAAAGAAATATCAGATAATCTTAAAGAAAACGACTATAAAATTATAAATTTTGTAGATTGTAATTTTTTTATAAACCCAGAAAGAGCAATTGAATTAATTAAAGAAATATCTAAATTAAACCATGATATAACAATCACTTTTCAAACTAGAAGCGACCAAATTGTAAAAAATGAAGAAGCTGTTAGGTATTTATTAAATAATCATAATGTACGAATTTATTTAGGTATAGAGTCTAATAATGTCGAAGTATTAAAACGGTTCAATAAAAAAACAACGCCTTTAATTAATCAATTAGCAATTAATATTATTAAAGATTATTACTCTGATATAACAATCTATATCATAATGTTTGAAGCTATAAGTGCATTACATGAAATAAGAGAAACATTTGACTTTATAAAATCTAATAAATTATTTAATATTCAAAATAGTGGTGGTTTATATCAAACTATAATACCATTTTATAGAACTGATTATTTTGATAAATTTAAATCTTATTATGAGATAGATTTACATTCAATATCTAAACCTATATATGTAAATAAAGATGTTGAAAATTTGAAAATTTGCTTTGATACTTTTATTGATGAATATGATGATACTATAAAAGAAAAATTAAGACAAATAAAAAATCACAAAGTTTTAGGATTAGAAGTAAATATTAAAGACTTTAAGTTTTTTAGCTCAATATATTTTTATGTATTCGAATTTTTTTTAATTCTTGCAGAAAAACAACTTGACTTTAATTATGAAAGTCTAAAAACAACTCAGCTTTATATTGAATTGGAAAAATACTTATCAAAATATAGTTAGATATAATAAGTATAAAAGAGGATAAATTTAGATGACAAAAATACTATTTGTAAGACCACCTTTTGTTAGAATGGGAGGCTATGTACCACCACATTTGGGTATTGCTTCTCTTTATTCATATTGTAAAAAAAATTTAGATGACACTTTTGAGTATCTATTTTTAGATTCATTTTTAGAAAAATTAAATGTTGAACAAACTATTAACAAAATAATAGATATAAATCCAGATTTAGTTGCTTTTACAGTTAAAAGTGTTCAAGTAGAACAAACTATTTCAATTATAAAAGCTATTAAGACCAAATTTAATCCTATGATTGTTTGTGGAGGTAATCATGTTAATGTTGAGCCACATTTGTTTATAGATAGCGGTTCAGATTACTGTGTTGTTGGTTCTGGTGAGGAAGCCCTACTTGGCATAATAAAAAAACATTTTATAAATAACGATAATAATTATACAAATGACAATAAGAATAATGTAATAATTAAATGTTCTAGTGATGTAATAAGCACTCCCGATTGGAATATTGCAGATATAGAAAGATATACTGAAAATATTCATGTCGATTTTTCGAAAAAAGCCTTACCTGTTATGGCTTCAAGGGGTTGTCCTTTTAAATGTGATTTCTGTTCTTCACATTTAGCTTGGGGTACATCTGTTAAATTTAGAGACCCTAATGATGTATTAGATGAAATAGTCTCAAACATTGAAAATCATAATATTTCAGATGTTCATTTTTATGACGATAATCTTATGATTAATAGAAGTTGGATGGTAAACTTTTTAAAAGCTATAGAAGATAGAAATATTTCTTTTAACTGGATTTGTCTTTCTAGACCCGAATTTATATATAGAAACAAAGACTTATTAGCTAGTATGAAAAAAAATGGATGTTTGGGTTTTGAGCTAGGATTTGAAACCTCCGATGCTGATTTGTACAGCACTATGAATAAGAAAAATGATGTATCTGCTTTTAAAAATGCTTTTAATGAAATTTGTAAACATGAATTTGAATTAATAGAAATATTACTTATGGCTTTTTACCAAGGTGAAACGTTTACATCTCTTGTTAATACATATAATTATTTCAAGCAATTAAAAAAAGGTAAAAATTTAAGAATTATACATTCTAGATTTTTTGCAACCCCTTTTATTGGTACAGAATTTCATAAAAATATCGAAGATAAAGGCATTTTACTATATAAAGGCTATAAATATAGCTATGCAATATTCTTAAATTTTATACCATATAGTTTTTTGCAAAGTGATATTTGTAGTTACTTTATAAATGAAAATTTATTAATATTAAAATTTAATTTATTAGGTATTAGTGATTTAATATATCCAGAGGAGTTTAATACTCTCTCGAGAAATATAAACCTAAATATGTTTTGTGATACTTTCAATAATATGCTACCAAAATCAAAAGTAATTGATTTTATTGAACTTTTACAAAAATTAACAAACTACCAAGGTGAAATAGAACCATTTTACGAATTTGTATGCAGAATATTTGAATTTGCAATAAGTGAAGGTGCTGTTGTTTATGAAAAAGATACTGTTTTGCAATAAAAACGGAATACCCCCATATCACATTTCAGGTGCTGAATTAAGTATTGATGAAATATTAAAAGAAATGGTTTCGTATGGTTATGAAGTATCTTCACTAAATACTATTGAAAGATTTCTTTTATACAAAAACAATTATACTAAGCTAATGGATAATAATATTACAGTAGAAAATGATGTATATACAAAACATATACTCAATAATACTAACAACTATAATAGTATATTAGCTAATTTAATAGAGAGCTATAAACCTGATATTATTTTTACTCAAATGTTTGATGTAGAGCTACTAAAGAAAATAACCAATCAAAACATTCCAATTGTTCTATTTGTTCATGGAGTTGTTGAAGATACTGAAAAACTAGAATCTATTGGAGCAGACTTATATGTTTGTTTATCAAACTTTATCGCCACTAAATTGCTTCATCTTGGCGATAAAGTTTGTGTAATTTACCCAATTATAAAAAAATCTGATTTTTTTAATTCTTATACAAAAGACAAACAAAATATTTTGTTTGTTAATCCTACTAAAAATAAGGGTGTTGAGGTTGCTTTACACTTAGCACAAAAATATAAATATGAAAATTTTATATTTTTTGAAAATTGGAGAGTTACTAATAAAAAATATTTGTATAGTATAAACGAACTCGATAACATTAAACTAATGCCTATAACTTCAAATTATAAATCTATTTATGACGGTATTAAACTTCTTATATATCCTTCACAAAATGAAGAGGGTTTTGGGCGTTGTATAGTCGAGGCTAACTTTAATGGGATACCTACAATTGCAAGTAATATAGGAGGTATACCTGAAGCATTAGGAAAATCACAGATATTAGTGGAAGACTACAATAATTTATCTGCTTGGGAATCTGCTTTTGATAAGGTATTTTATAATATTGATTATTACAAACAACTTACCAAAGAAGCATATAATAACGCAAATAATTTTGAAAAAATAAGTTCATCTAAAATGTTATCATTTTTAGAAAAATTATCAAAACTATAAAAATCATAAATAAAGGTGGTCAAAATGGCTAATATACTTGCTTTTTCTCCTCATCCAGATGATGTAGAACTTGTTATTGGTGGTCTAATAAAGAAAATGTCGAAAAAACATAAGGTTATAGTTGTCTGCTTAACTTCTGGTGAAGGTTCTTGTAATGATACAGGAGAAAGAATTATAGAATTAAAAAAAGCTTGCGAACAACTATCAGTATCTGAGCATGTATTATTAGATTTTCCCGATTTAAGAATTTGTAGAGAATCTTTTGAACAACGAGAAAGTATTACGAAGTTAATAAGACATTATAAACCACAAATAATATTTTCGCCTCATTTTTCAGATTTAAACCCTGACCATATCGAGTCTTATTGGTTGTTAAAATATTGTAGGTACTTTGCAGGTATCAATCTTGATTTTGAATTAGGTAACCCATATTATTGCAAATATATGTATTTTTACAAGCAAAATATCGCAAAAGAATATAATTCTTTTAATGTAGATGTAACAGATGTTTATACTAATAAATTAAATGCGATTTATTGCTATGAAAGTCAATTTGGAAAAAATATTAAAAGTTCATATTTAAAAAATATTTTATTAGAAAGCATAATCTCTAAAGATAGATACAATGGTTCAATTTTTGGAGTTAAATATGCTGAAGAGATTATTTTTGAAGGAAAGCTAATGATAAATGATTTATTCGATACTATTAATGCTAACTATTAGTTTCGTAATCATAAAGGAGGATATTTTTTGAAGGTTATAAGGTTTTGTAGTAAATATATATTACAATATAAGTTTAATTTTGTAATATATATTATTTTAGTATTTTCTGTTACTTGTATGAGTGTTGTTTTCCCATATGTTATTGGAACATTTATTGATATTCTTACTAGAGGTGCTCATTTTGACGATATTTTAAATTTTTCTATTGTTATAGCTTCTTTAAATTTGTTAAAAATAATTATACAATATATAATTACTGTGTTATATACAAATATACGATTAAATGCAAGTCATGCTCTTAACAAAAGTATTATAATACATATACAAAACCTTTCGCTTTCTTATAGCAATGATAAAGATAATACCTACCTTACACAAAGAATAAATAACGATTCAAATAATTTAATCGTATTTTGTATAAGCGTATCTCAAAATATAATCTCTAATTTAATAATGCTTATTTTTCCTTTTATAGTAATGATAAATGCTAATAAAATAATTGCGATATTTATGCTTGGATTTGTTCTTATGTATTTTATCGCTTATCTTTCACTAAAAGGACCCTTTTATAAATCTAGTCTTGCTAGTAGTGAAGCACAAGCAACTTTCGTTTCAAGTTTATTTGAACAATTAAAATATATAAAACATATCAAAATAAATTCATTACAACTTATAATGCATAAAAGATTAAATGAAAAGTTTCTAAACCTAAAAAAAGCAGCTTTTTATAGCCAAAAAATAGGCTATATTTATTCTAGTTGGGACAACTTGATTTCTACTTTTGCACAGATATTTCTATTTATATATGGGGGATTACAAGTTAGTGAAGGAAACTTCACAATAGGAATATTTGCAATATTCACTATTTATTTTAATATGATGCTTAGTTCTGGAAAATATTTTTCAGATATAGGAGCTTCATATCGTCAAGCATTAGTTTCCTACGATAGAATTAAGGAAATACTCGATTATACACCAGAAAGTATTGGAATATATGATTTAGAAAAAGTTAATAAAATACAATTTGAAGATTTAAGTTTCTCATACTCTGGCGAAAATACTTTGAATAAAATTAATAAAACTTTTACCAAAGGAAATCTATATGCTATATCAGGTAATAATGGAACAGGAAAAACAACATTTATTAACTTGATGATAGGGCTTTATATTGATGAATATATAGGAAAAATAACATATAACGATATAAACATAAGAAATTTAAATATGATAAATATAAGAAAAAAACATTTAGGATTTGCTGAACAAGAACCATTGTTATTAAGTGGTTCAATATATTTTAATCTTTTTTTTGATAACGTAGATTTTATAGATAATATCAATGATAAACACTTAGATTTTTGCCTAGATGTTTTAAACATGAATGAATTTATATATAATCTTGGACTAGATTATATGATTAATGAAAAAAATACAAATGTTTCTGGTGGTGAAAAACAAAAAATAGCAATATTAAAAGTTCTTCTCAAAAATTCTGATATTATGATTTTCGATGAGCCTACTTCTGCACTAGATTTACAAACTACTAAAAAATTTATAAAATACCTTAACGAAATAAAAAAAGACAAGATTATAATAATTATCTCTCATGATGAGTTTATAAAAAACAATGGAGATGAAATATTTGATATTGAAAAATTAAATGAAATAAAATAGGAATTATACATGAAATTAATCGAAATAATGAAATTCATAAGACCATTTTTTAAAGATAATAAAAAAAATTTAGCTATTTTTATTGTTAGTATGGTTATAGCATGGTCTATAGGTATAGTTATGCCTCTTGTTTCGGGCATCTATATAGACTATTTAGTTTCAGATATAAATGTTAAAATAATAGTAACTTTTGTTATTATAGTGGCTATTATTAACATTATAGATATTATTAATGCAGGTTTTAGTTCCGTATACTCTTCTGTTTTTAATAATAAATTTCTTTTTAATATGGGAATTAACGTTACAGAACAAGTAATTAAGCTAAGTTTATCTAAACATAAAAAAATAGACCGTGGGGAATTATTAAGTCAAATTATTAAGGATACTCAATCTTTAGTAATTTTTTTCTCTAATAGTATAGTGGATGTTATACTACATACAATAACAATTGTAGTGTCATCTATCATAATTTTTACTGCGGATACTCTGCTAAGTTTTACAACATTTTTACTTATACCTACATATTTTTTAATTTACTTTACAATGAAAAAGCGTGTATATCAAGCAGAGATGGAATGGAGAGCAAGTGGAGACGAATATTCCTCGAGAAGACTTGAACAAATAAGCAAGATAGAGTTTATAAAAATAAATTCTGTATTAGATGAAATGCAGGCTAGGTATAAAAATTCATTTTTAAGGATGGAGAAAGCAGCTATTAACAGTGCTAAGGCAGACTATATATTTGAAAATTCGGGAAAGTTTGTTGCTACTATTTGTCAAATTATTGTTATAGGACTTGGCGGTTACAGAGTATATCAAGGTAGTTTGAGTATCGGTTTTTTTACAATGATAAATATATACTTTTCAATGATTATATCTTCTAGTAAAGTTTTTTTAGGAATTGCAAATAACTATCAAGGTGCAAAAATCTCTGTTGAAAGATTACAACGACTATATAAGTATATTCCAGAAAAAAATCAAAAAATAACCTTCTTAGAATTAAACAATATAAAATTAAAGGATTTATCAATGAAATATGACAATAGTGAAGATTTTATATTTAAAAATTTAAACTATATATTTTCTAAAGGAAACATATATTCTTTAACTGGAGATAATGGAAGCGGAAAAAGTACATTATTAAATTGTATAATTGGCTTGTACGATGATTTATATAGTGGTAATATATTATTTAATGATATAAATATTTCTAAAATTGATATGGAAAATTTGAGACGTAACAAAATTTCATTTTCCTCGCAATCACCAGAATTTTTAAACCTTACAATTGAAGAATACCTTTCTTTTGGTATAAATATGACCGAAGATATAATAAAATTCCAAAGTTTGCTTTTAGAACTTTTTGAACTAAAAAAATTTAATGCTTCTACAAAAATTAATGAAAATGGTGGTAACTTTTCGGGTGGGGAAAAACAAAAACTTGCAATTATACGTTCTTTAAGTAAACAATCATTTTTAATTATATTAGATGAACCAACAAATACATTAGATATTGCTAGTGTTAATACCTTAATAAAAATACTGCTAGAACAAAAGAAAGACAAAATTATAATAATCACTTCTCACGATAAAAGAATATTAGATATATGTGATGAAAATATAAATTTGTCGAATATATAAAAATACTTTCAGCTTAGACCTTGCAAATTACAATATTTTTTTTTACAATATATCAACCACAAAAAGAGTATATATAAGCTAAATATATTAAAATCATAATGGATATTACAATAAAAAATTTATCAAAAGAAAAAAATCAAATAAATAGGAGATATTTATGGAAAAAAATTTTGAACCCAAAAAATCTGAAAAAAAAATATATGAGAATTGGATAGAAAAAGATTATTTCCATGCAGATTCAAATAGTGAAAAAGAGTCTTTTACTATCTCTATGCCACCACCAAATATAACCGGGGAATTACACATGGGTCATGCTTTAAATTTGACACTACAAGATATTCTAACAAGATTTAAACGTATGCAAGGATATAATACTCTTTGGCTCCCCGGTACAGACCATGCAAGTATTTCTACAGAACTAAAAATAGTAGATTCCCTAAAAAAAGAAGGAAAAACAAAACAAGATTTAGGCAGAGATAAATTTTTAAAAAGAGCTTGGGAATGGAAAGAAAAATATGGCAGTTTAATAGTAAATCAATGTAAAAGTCTCGGCATTTCTACAGATTGGAACCGTGAAAACTTTACTATGAGCAAAGAACTATCACTTGCAGTAGAAACATCCTTTATAAATTTATATAAAAAAGGATATATATATAAAGGTGAAAAACTTATAAATTGGTGCCCAAAATGTAAAACAACTATTTCCGATGCAGAAGTAGAGCATTTAGAAAATAACGCTAAAATATATTATTTGAAATATAGTGTAGCAGGTACTAAAGACTTTTTAACATTTGCAACAACAAGACCAGAAACACTACTCGGAGATACTTCTCTTGCTGTAAATCCAAAAGATGAACGATATAAAAAATATATAGGTAAAAAGGCTATCATTCCGTTTATAAATAGAGAAATACCTATACTATCAGATGAATATGTAGATATGGAATTTGGTACAGGTGTTGTGAAGATAACTCCAGCACACGATTTTAACGATTATGAAATAGGTATAAAACACGGTTTACCTATGATTAATATATTAAACGATGATGCTACAATAAACGAAAATGGTAAAACATATAGTGGTTTAGACAGATATATTGCAAGAGAAAAAATTTTGCAAGATTTTAAAAGTATAAATCAATTTGTATTAGAAAAGGATTTACAAAATTCCATAGGTGTACATGAAAAATGTGAAACTATATTGGAACCATTACTAAAAACACAATGGTTTGTAAAAATGAAGGATTTTGTAAAACCTTGTATAGATGCTTATGAAAGTGGAAATTTGAATTTTTATCCTCAAAGATTTTCAAAAATATATCTAAACTGGTTAGAAAATATACACGATTGGTGTATATCTAGACAATTGTGGTGGGGTCATCGTATACCTGCTTATTACTGTGAATGTTCACATATAACAGTAGGAACAAATATAACAGATTGTGAAAAATGTAATAGTAAAAATATAAAACAAGATGAAGACGTGTTAGACACATGGTTTAGCTCTGCACTTTGGCCATTTTCCACACTCGGTTGGCCAGAACAAACACAAGATTTGAAAACATTTTTTCCTACAAATGTGCTTGTAACAGGTCCAGATATTATATTTTTCTGGGTTGTACGTATGGTTTTTTCTAGTATAGAACATACTGGTAAATTGCCTTTTAAAGATGTTATTTTAAATGGAATTGTTCGAGATGAAAATGGTAGAAAAATGTCCAAAAGTCTTGGTAATGGTATAAATCCTCTAGAAATAATAGAAAAATATGGTACAGATTCTCTAAGATTAACGTTGGTAATAGGAAGTTCCCTTGGAATGGACCAACGTTTTTATATAGAAAAAGTTGAAGCAAATAGAAATTTTCTAAATAAGATTTGGAACGCAGCAAGATTTATAGAAATGAATCAAGATAAAAATTTAGAATTTGATATAAGCAAAACAGATTTTTCTATTTTTGAAAAATTTTCTACAGTTGATAAGTGGATACTTAACAAATTTAATAATCTTGTAAAAGAAATAACTACAAATATTGAAAATTATGATTTTGGTATGGCAATAGGAAAAATATATGACTTTACTTGGAACGAATATTGCGATTGGTATATAGAAATATCAAAACAAAATTTGAAAAACGAAAATTTAAAAGAAAATACATTATATACGCTTAAATATATACTTATAAATATTTTGAAAGTTCTCCATCCATACGTACCTTTTATAACAGAAGAAATATTTATTAATATACAAAAAGTAGAGCCAACAATCGTTTTGTCTTCTTGGCCAAAAATCCAAAACTACAATTTTGAAAAAGAAGAGCAAATAATAGAAAATATAAAAGATATAATCAAAAAAATAAGAAATATCCGACATGATATGAATGTAGAACAATCAAAAAAAATAAGTATAACATTTGTTTTGGAAAATAACTTTTCTATTTTTGAAGATTCGAAAGAATATTTTAAATCTCTTGCAGGTGCAAATAGGATAAACATAATTGATATAAAAAATAATAAAAATATAGATAAAAACGCTGTAGAAATACAAATAGAAAGTGGATTTGTGTATTTAGAAAATCTTGTAGACATTGAAAAAGAAATACAAAGACTACAAAAAGAAAAGCAAAATATAATAAAAGAATTAGACAGAGCAACAAAAATGTTAAATAACCCAGAATTTTTATCAAAAGCGAAAGAGTTTTTAATAGAAAAAGAAAAAGCAAAAATAATAAATTTTAATGATTTATTAAATAAAATTAACTATAGATTAGATACTTATTTGGAAACAGAAAATGATTAAATGTATCGATATTATAGAAAAAATGGAAGAATTAGCACCACAAAGTTTAGCTTTAGAATGGGATAATGTAGGACTTTTACTTGGAAATTATGAAAAAAATATAAAAAAAATATTATTAGCATTAGATATAAACGATGATGTATTAAAAGAAGCCATTTTACAAAAATGTGATATGATAATTACTCATCATCCTATTATTTTTAAATCTATAAAAAAAATTACAACATACGATACAATAGGTAGATATATAATAGAAATAATAAAAAATGATATTTGTCTTTTTTCGGCACATACAAATTTAGATATTTGTAATAATGGTTTAAATGATATACTTTTTCATACTTTAGAGCTAGAAAACAAAGGTCATTTAAAAGAAATAACAAACGAATTTTCTCTTGGTAGAATTGGAGATACAAAAACTAGTTATACTTTAAAAGATTTTGCTAAATTTGTAAGTGAAAAATTAGATGTAGATATAGTAAGATTTGTTGGAGATGAAAATGCTAAAATAAAAAAAGTTGCATTGTGCGGTGGTGCAAGTAGTGATAGAGAAATGTTTTATATAGCCAAAAATAAAGGTGCAGATGTTTATATAACAGGAGATATACGATATCATGAAAGTTATGATGCACAGGCTATTGGTTTAAATTTAATAGACGCAACTCATTTTGCTACTGAAAATATTGTAATTGGTCATATAAAAAAATATTTAGATAAACATTTTAAAGATTTAGATATTTATTTGTCAAATATATATTTACAGCCTTTTAAAAACTACAAATAGCAAAAACTACGAGCCATTTTGGAGTTCAATAGTTCCAAAATGGCTTTTGTTAGCGGTATGGAGACAAGTTTATAAAAAGTTCCCCTTTCTTATATACAATTATGTATTTATGATTTATCTTGTCAAAAATGAATTTTCATAAAATGTTTTTTATGCAAAAGCCGCTCTCATCTATATTTTTTTTCAAATCTTTATTTGATATCATGCTATAGTTTATAACATCGCAAAAATATATAATATCCAACTCTTCTAAATCGTTTTTTATTTGAATAGTTGTATCTAAGTCAGTGTTGTATATAGCAATATCTATATCAGAATATTTTTTATAATTTCCCATAGCACGGCTACCAAATATTTTAGCATTTTGTATATCTGTATATTTTGATATTACATTTGCTATTTCCTTTATAACTTCAATTTTTAAACCTATTTTAATTTCACTATTTATCTGCAAAATACTTCTCAACCTTCATCATTTCATGTATATAAAAATTTTTTATTCTTTCTAATATTTCTCTAGAAATTTCAAAACTATAAATATGCGATAGTTCATTTCTAGCTACAACAGCTTTACAATTTTTGAATAATTTTTGTATCTTTCTTTATACCTTGGTAAACTCATATTAATAAACGTTTGTAAAAACCACTAATATATCATTTCTACAGCCTTTCAATTATTATTTTTAATATTATACACTTTAGTATTACACAGTTACAAGAAACCAGATATGTAGAAAATATACTGTTTTAATTTAATCAATCGAGTAGGAGGCTATCCAATAATTGAATAGCCGACCTCTCACACCACCGTACGTACGGTTCCGTATACGGCGGTTCTTTAGTTTACTAGA
>WRGD01000104.1 GCA_009787355.1 Defluviitaleaceae bacterium
CTAGAGCAGGAATATCTAAAGAACAATTTGAAAAAATCACAAAAGAGGTAAAAGAAACAGAAAACATGGATTTCCAATAGGATTTCCATTTTTTTTAATAAGTACGTAATTTTAATTATATATGTTGCGTTCTTATAAAAAACATTTTACATTTACGAGTAAAATATATATAATGTTGATGAAAAAGCAAAAATACTGGCGAAAAACTATATAGACAAAAAATGAGGTAACTTTTGAAAAAAGATATACTAGGAATAAAAGATTTGCCAAAAGAAGAATTACTAGAAATACTAAATTTGGCAAGTGCTGAAAAACCTAAAATACAAAACAAAAATTTTAGAGATAATTCACTAAAAAATACAAGCGTTACAACCCTTTTTTATGAAAATAGCACAAGAACAAAAATATCTTTTTTACTTGCATCAGGATATTTAGGTGCTATAACAGACGATTTGAATATTTCTACAAGTAGTGTAAGTAAAGGCGAAACGCTTATAGATACAGGTACTAGACTAGATGTTATGGGTACTAATATAATTGTACTAAGGCATAGTATGACAGGTTCCTCGCATTTACTTGCAAAAAATGTAAAAGCAAGTGTTATAAATGGAGGAGATGGTATAAACGAACATCCAACACAGGCAATGTTAGATATTTTTACGATAAAAGAACAAAAAAACAATATTAAAGATTTGAAAATAGTAATATCTGGAGATGTTTCAAATAGCCGTGTTGCAAGGAGTAATATTTTTGGACTTTCAAAATTGGGAGCAAATATTGTTGTTTGTGGTTCTTCTACACTTATTTCTCCACATTTTCAAAGTCTTGGAGTATATATTACAACAAATATAAAAGAAGCCGTAAAAGATGCGGACGTTGTTATGGCACTACGTATTCAAAAAGAAAGACAAAACACAGCAACGTTTCCTAGTACATCAGAATATGCAAAATTTTTTGGTATAAATGATGAAGTTTTGTCGTATGCCAAAAAAGATGTTTTAGTAATGCATCCCGGACCTATAAATAGAGGTGTGGAACTTTCTGCAAAAATTATAGATAGTGAAAAAAGTCTTATAGATACTCAAGTAGAAAATGGTATAGCTGTTAGAATGGCTGTTTTGAAATATTTAAGTAATTAAAAAAATAAAGGAGATGTTTTTTTTGAAAATTCTTATAAAAAATGGACGAGTAATAGACCCAGCAAATAATATAGATGAAATTTGTGATATCTTTGTAGAAGATGGAAAAATAAAAGAAATTGACAAAAATATCACAAAAGAAAATGAAAAAACAATAAATGCAGATAAAATGTGGGTTACTCCAGGTCTTATAGATATGCATGTTCATTTGAGAGAACCAGGTTTTAAATACAAAGAAACAATATCCACAGGTACAAAAAGTGCAGCAATGGGTGGTTTTACAACTATATGTGCTATGGCAAATACAAAACCGACTGTAGATAATGAAATAATAGTGGAATACATAAATTCCAAAATACAAAAAGAAGCAATTATAAATGTTTTTCAAGTAGGAGCTATTACAAAAGATTTGGCTGGTGAAGAACTTAGTCAGATAGGTGAAATGAAAAAAGTAGGAATATGTGCAATTTCTGATGATGGACTTTCTGTAAAAAATGCAAATTTATTAAAACAAGCAATGAAATATGCTAATATGTTCGACCTTCCAATACTTAGCCACTGTGAAGATACAGATTTAACTGCAAAAGGTCAAATAAATTCAGGTAAACATTCCGATTTTATGGGTTTTAGAGGAATAAGCAACGATTCGGAAGAGCTTATCGTTTCTCGTGATATTATTTTAGCAAATTCAGTAGATGCAAGGCTACATATAATGCACGTAAGTGCCAGAGAAAGCCTTGAACATATAAGATTTGCAAAATCAAAAGGACAGAAAGTAACAGCAGAAGTTTGTCCACATCATTTTACACTATGCGATGAAGATATAAAAGAATACGATGCCAATTTTAAAATGAGTCCACCACTTAGAGCAAAAGAAGATGTAGAAGCATTAATAAAAGCATTACAAGATGGAACAATAGATGTAATAGCAACTGACCATGCACCACATCACAAAGATGAAAAAAATTGTGAATTTGAACTTGCAGCAAATGGAATAGTTGGACTAGAAACTGCAGTTCCGCTTTGTATAACAGAACTTGTAAATAAAAATATATTATCTCCAAAAGAACTTATAGAAAAATTGACTATAAATCCAGCAAGAATTTTAAATTTAAATAAAGGTACGTTAAGTGTGGGTGCAGATGCAGATATTACGATAATAGACCCAAATTTAAAATATAAAATAGACAAAAATAAATTTGAATCACTTAGTAAAAATACACCTTTCCACGGAAGAGAAGTACAAGGAAAAGCAGCATTTGTAATAGTAAATGGGAAAATTGTATTAGATAATGGAGAACTATGCAAGACAATATAGTAGATACATTAGCCACAAGAATACATCAAATGGATGCCCCTATTGTAGTTGGTATTGACCCTATTTTAGAATACATTCCTCTTAGTCTAAAAGAACATTTTTATAAAAAATATGGTCATACAACAAAAGCTGTTTCAGAAATTTTTTTTGAATTTTCAAAAAATATAATAGATTCTGTATTTGACATAGTACCTTGTATAAAACCACAAATAGCAATGTTTGAAATGTTCGGAAGTAATGGTATAGACGCATATACAAAAACAATAAGATATGCAAAACAAAAAGGCATGATAATTATCTCGGATATAAAAAGAGGAGATATTGCAAGTACAGCAAAATCTTATTCTATTGGACATTTGGGAAATATACAAATAGAAAATAATATAGAGCCAGTTTTTAATAGCGATTTTATAACTGTAAATCCTTATTTGGGATACGATTCTATAGAACCTTTTTTAGAAGAGTGCACTAAGTTTAATAAAGGATTGTTTGTACTTGTGAAAACAAGTAACCCAAATAGTGGAGATATACAAGATATAATAACAGAAAGAAAACAACCTTTATATATAGAAATCGCAAAAATGGTAAATAATTGGGGTGCAGATTATATAGGAAACAAAGGATTTAGTCGTATTGGTGCTGTAGTAGGTGCAACTTATACCGATATTGCAAAAGAAATACGAAAAATAATGCCACATACATTTTTCCTTGTACCTGGTTATGGTAGTCAAGGAGCAAATTCTAATGAATTAATACCTTTTTTTAATAAAAACAAAACTGGTGCAATAATAAATAATTCTCGTGGAATTATATACTCATATCTAAATAATAAAAAAATAGACGAAGAGAATTATGCAAAATCTGCAAGAAATGCTACTCTTAAAATGATAAAAGAGATACAGGAGTTTTAATGAAAGTTTTTACAAATGCAAAGGTTGTAGAAAATATAAATATACACACAGATATATACAAAATTACCCTTAGTGTACCTTTTGCAAAAAATGTATTTCCCGGACAATTTATAATGATATGTTTGAAAAATGGTGTAAATTTGTTACCAAGACCCCTAAGTATCTGCTCTGCTACAGAGTCTACTATAACTATTATTTATGAAATTGTTGGAGCGGGTACAAAAGAAATAAGCATGGCAAAACCAGAAGATTCTTTTAAAATTTTAGGACCTTTAGGTAATACTTTTGAAATACCAACTGAAAATAAAAATATTGCATTAATAGGTGGAGGAATAGGAACACCTCCTATATATTTTTTTGCAAAAAAATTGTACGAGCTTTCTATTCCTTTCGATGTTTACCTTGGTTTTAGAAATAAATCAATATTATTTGATGAATTTAAACAACTTACAAAAAATGTTTATTTAGCTACAGATACAGGGATTGAAGGTACTAAAGGTAATATAATAGATTTATTAAAAAATGAAAACAAAACATACGACTATATATTTGCTTGTGGTCCAAAACCTATGTTTAAAGCTCTTGCAACGTATAAGGATGAAAATACAAAATTATACCTATCTTTAGAGGAACATATGGCGTGTGGAGTTGGTACTTGTGTTGGTTGTGTTGTTAAAAATAAAGACAATATTTACGAAAAAATATGTGTTAACGGTCCTATTTTTGAAAGCAATTATATCAATTTTTAATTTTACATTAGAAAAAGAGGTTTTTATGAAAAAGAAGCTAAATGTAAATATAGCAGGTATTAATTTTGAAAATCCTGTTATGACTGCTTCTGGTACTTTTGGTAGTGGAAAAGAATATAGCGAATTTTTTGATTTGAATAGGCTAGGTGCCATTGTTTGTAAAGGTGTATCCAAAGAGCCTTGGACTGGTAATGAACCGCATAGAATAGCAGAAACATATGGAGGAATGTTAAACTCTATTGGGTTACAAAACTATGGTGCAAAAGCATTTATAGAAAATGATTTAGCATTTTTAAACAATTTTGAAACGAAAATAATAATTAATCTTTGTGGAAAAACTACAGAGGATTATATTGCTGTAGCAGAAGAGTTTGCAAATTTAGAAAATTTACGAGTAGATATGTTTGAAATAAATATATCTTGTCCAAATATAAAAGAGGGTGGTATAGCATTTGGAACAGATGCAAAAATTGCAAATAAGCTAATAAAAGAATTAAGAAAATATATTAAAAAACCAATTATTGCAAAACTAAGTCCAAATGTTACAGATATATCGGAAATAGCAAAGGCTGTAGAAGAAGCAGGGTCAGATTGTATATCTTTAATAAATACAATATCGGCAATGAAAATAGACATACACAAAAGAAAAACTGTTTTATCTACTGGAAGTGGAGGTTTGTCAGGTCCTGCTATAAAACCAATTGCTATACATATGGTAAATAAAGTTTTTAAGTCTGTAAAAATACCTATAATCGGAATGGGTGGAATTATGACTGGTGATGATGCTATAGAATTTATAATGGCTGGAGCAACAGCTGTAGCTGTAGGTACTGCCAATTTTACAAACCCATATGCAACAATAGAAGTATTAAATGGGATAGAAAATTTTATAGAAAAATATAATATAAAAGATTTAGAAGAAATAAGAGGTATAGTATGAGATTAGAAGAAGTTGAAAATATGGTAGCAGGAGAAATATTAGTCGAAAGTGAAGCTCTTTTAACAGGTCATTTTTTACTTACATCAGGTAGACACGCAGGACAATATGTACAATGTGCAAAAGTATTACAAGAACCTGTTTATGCAAATGCTTTGGCAAAAATAATAGCAAAAGGTTTTGAAAATGTAGAAGTAGAACTTGTAATCGCTCCTGCAATGGGTGGAATACTGATAGGCTATGAGCTTGCTAGAGTTTTAGGTGCAAAATCTATATTTACAGAGCGTGAAGATGGTATAATGACGCTCCGTCGTGGTTTTGAAATACCAAAAGGAACAAAAGTAGTAATAGCAGAAGATGTTGTAACAACAGGAAATAGTGCAAGAGAAGTTTTAAAAATAGCAAATGAACATGGTGCAAATGTTTTAGGAGTAGCTTCTATAGTAGATAGAACGGGTGGAGCTGTAGATTTTGGTGTTAAATTTGTGTCTGCTTTTTCTAAAAAAATAATATCTTATACACAAGATGAGTGTCCACTTTGTAAAGATGGGATTAAGGTTGTGAAGCCGGGGAGTAGAGTTTTTAAGTAATTTAGTAAAATAAGTCCATAACGAAAATATATTTTTATTATGGACTTATGTTTTTATACTAAGATGAAAATCTTCTAAGAAGTTCTATACTATGAGTACTAGAACTATAATATTCTTCAAGATTACTATAACCATGAGTATAAGCACCTATAAAATCGATAATTAAATTATCTGCTAAAAATTGACCACCTTGGGGAGTACCATTAATTTCAAGAGAATGAGGTTCAATCCAATACATATTATTAGTATCGGTATTAGGTATAACACTTAATGTTAATTTTATATCTTGCCTATTTCCATCTCCGTCCTCTAACCAGCCATAAACATCTACATATGCTAAAGCACTTGATATTGTTCTAGCATCCCACCTAACATCGTTTAAAAAATTATTAGCTAAAAATCGTAATGAACGAGTAGAATCTCCAAATCTAACTTCCTGAACCATTCTAACTATAGAAGAAGAATCTGTACTATCCAACTGATGAGATGAAGATGAATTAAATTGAATTTGTCCATTATTAAATTGAATTTGCCCGTTATGATATGCATCTTTCAATATTAAGTCTAGAAATATTATTAATAATCCTATTACAAGCATTAAAAAAAATTTCACTATAGCTATTAAAAAATTTTTCACATTAACATCTTCTTTCTTTAATTAATTATGTATTTCGTACAAAAATATAATCGTATCAAAATCTCTCGTTATAAATATATACTTGTTTCTAAAATATCCAAAAGTCAATTTATATTTCAAAATCATATCTTAACTAGTACCTATCCTACAATTTCAGATAGTTTATGATATTGACCAAGTATCAATTTGCATTAATAAACCCATTAATAAATTTGTTTCATGAACTTATTTATTATAAATTTGTGAAAATAATCACCTTTAAAATTTGAAATTTTATTATAATATTTTAAAACTACATAATCAGGTTATGAACTATAATATCGAAAGTTTCAAATTTTTTTATAAACTTAACAAACAAGGGGTTTTCATGCTAAAAAGTAACTTTAAAAGGATAACTCTTTATGTATTGTTTTTTGTTTTATTTTTGTTATCTCTCGAGATTGGTGTAATGAGTGATTCTAGCCTTATAAATTTATTAAGAGGAGAAGAAATTGCTGTAGAAATATTTTTACACAGTAGGTTACCTAGAACAATGGCTGTTGTTTTATCTGCTGCTAGTCTTTCTGTTGCTGGATTACTAATGCAGGCAATAAGTAGAAATAAGTTTATGTCGCCTACAACCGCAGGTACTACAGATGCTGCTGCTTTTGGTCTTTTACTTTCTTTTATATTTTTAGGCAATCAATCTGGGATTATACAAGCAACATTTGCATTTGTATTTGCACTTGTTTCAACAATTTTATTTACCTCTATAATAAATAGAATACGAATACAAGACGTTGTTTATATACCTCTTATTGGTATGATGTATGGTGGATTAATATCTGCAATGTCTACTGCTCTTGCATTTAGATTTGAAGTAATGCAAACTCTGCAAGCTTTCAACCTTGGTAGTTTTGCCAGATTGGGTAATTTTACACTTGTTTATATAGTTATCGTACCCCTTATAATATCTGTATTATTTTCTACAAAGTTTAGTATAATCAGTCTTGGAGAAGATTTTTCTAAAAATTTGGGTATAAGATATAATCAAGTAGTATTTTTGGGACTTATTATAATTGCTCTTATATCTGCATCTACATTTATTGCTGTAGGACCATTACCTTTTATAGGTCTTATTATACCAAATATGGCAACATCATTTTTTGGAGATAATTTAAAAAAAACAATTTACGATTTGATGGTTTTTGGTGCTACTTTTGTACTTTTTTGTGATATTATAAGCCGTTTAGTTATTTATCCTTTTGAAATGAATGTAAGTGTTACCATTAGTCTTGTTGGTGGTAGCGTATTTATGTTTTATTTGATAAGAGGGGTATATGGAGGCAAAAATGGTAAGTCTTTGGCATAAACTGTTGGTATTTCAAAAAAGAAGTATAAATATAGACAAAAAAACAAATACTCACAGAAAAAACATAATTATATTTATTTTATTAGCTGCATTAACAATAGGTACATCTTTTCTTTATATATTTTCACGTACATATGCAAAGGCTTGGCGTATAGGTGTGGCTATGTCCCCTATAGCTTTTGAAAGTATACTTGCTCGTACGCTTCCACATTTGTATGGAATGATTGCATCTGCAATAATGCTTGCACTACTTAGCGTTGTTTTTCAAACGATAACACAAAGTAGAGTTTTAACACCATCTATGATTGGTTTTGATTCTGTATTTGTAGGTACTCAAACAGTACTTGTTTTTATGTTTGGAACAAGTCATATTTTATTTGCAAATCCATATGTAAATTATACTGTAACAGCTAGTATAATGATAATTATTTCTATGGCTATGTTTGGTTTTATACTTAGAAGTAGCAGAAACAATCTTGTTTTTTTGCTTATGTTTGGAATAATACTTTCTGGAGTAATAGGTAGTGGAACAAGATATTTACAAATAATAATGAATGAAAGTGATTTTATACAAGTTGCTGCTGCAACATCTGTAAATATCAATAATATGAATGTTAATATTATAAATATGGCAATACCCTTAATGGCTATTGTTGCTATTTTGATATTTTGGAGTCATAAAAAATACAATGTAATGTCTCTAGGTCCAGACCATGCAAAAGGACTTGGTATAGATTACGAAAAAGAAATAACAAAAAATCTCATAATTATATCTATAGGTATGAGTATTACAACAGCATTAATAGGCTCTTTAACATTTTTAGGTCTTTTAGCTGTAAACGCTGCAAGAGAGATATTTAAAACACATAAGCATATTACTATTTTTATAGGTTCATCTATAATGGCAGCTTTTGCAATAGTGCTTGGTCAAAGTATTATGGAACTTTTGGAGGGTGCTGTACCTGTTACAGCTATTATAGATTTTGTAGGTAGTGCTTACATATTCTACTTAATTTTAAAAGGAAACAAAATTTAAGCATTTAAAATAAATTAAAATTCAAACATAATAAAAGGAGAACTTAATGAATAAATTAACATCTACTATATTAGCATCTTTATCCTTATTAATATTTGCAGGTTGTGCAGGTTCAGGAAATAATACAACTACCCCAACAACACAGCCAACTACTGGATCGACAGTAGTAGAGCCTGCACAGGTAACTGTAGAACCAATAGCCCCTGAAGTAACATTTGTTACTATAACAGATTTTAATGGAAATGTTGTAGATGTTCCACAAAATCCAACTACTGTTGCAATATACGACTTTGGTATTTTAGATATGTTATATACAATAGGTTTTGAAAGAACAGGAATAGAAACATTAATACTTCCAAACCCAGACGGATTACCAGATATATTAAGCTATTTTAGAGATGGAAACAGTAATGTAAATGTTATAAATGGTGGTACACTATTTTATATAGATTGGGATGTACTAGATATTGTTACACCAGAAGTTGTAATAAAAGGTGTTCGTTCTTTTGGTATGAATGCAGCAGGTGATAGACTAAATGCAGAAGATAGAGAAGCATTTACAAATTCTACACTAGAGCGTTACTCTGATACAGCTTTCTTTACTCTTTCTATAAATACAAATGATTCCGACATTCTAAACGATATGAGAAGAAATGCATATGTTCTAGCACAAATATTTCCGGGTATTGGCGATGACTTAAATGCTGAAATAGAAAAAATAGAAGCAGATATGAGAGCAATAGCAGAAGTAACAAGCAACTCCGATATGAGAGCAATATTTGTTATGATGACACAACCAACTACACTATCTGTGTTTTTGGAAGACAGTAGATTCGATTTTATGTATGAAGAATTTGGTTTTAATTCAATAGAAATGGATTTGACAACATTTACAGACCAACATGGTTTCGATGCACGTGCAGAATTTTTACTAGAGCATAACCCAGATATAATATTTTTACTAGACAGAACAGAACCAGAAACAGGACTAGGTGCTGCAACAGAAAACTTTTTAAACGACCCTATTATCCAAAGAACAAACGCTTTTATAAATGGTCATATATATAGTGAATTGCCTATGGCAGAATGGTATACAGTTGTTGGTGGTTTTCAGGCTGCTAGAAGAATGATAGCAGATGTAAATAGATTTATAGAAGCTTATACATCACAGCAATAAAAAAAATTTAAAATATCTCTAAAATTTATTAAACTATAAAAAAAATTTAGATTTTAGAGGTATTTTTCAAATATAAATAGAGGTAAAGCAATGATAGAAGTAAATGATATAAGCCAATCATATAATAAAGATATGAAAAATTTAATACTAAACAGTATAAATTTAAAAGTAAAAGAAAAAAGTATAACAGCACTAATAGGAGCAAATGGAGCAGGTAAATCTACATTGCTTGGTATAATGGCAAATAATCTAAAACCATTAAAAGGTAATGTTTCTTTAGATGGAGAAGATATTTCTAATATAAAAACAAAAGATATAGCAAAAAAAATTGCATTTTTGAAACAAACTCATAATCTTTCTGTAAAAATAACAATAAAAGACTTAGTCGAATACGGTAGATATCCTCATTGTGGGGGTAGACTAAGAGATGAAGACCATGAAATAGTGAATAAATCATTGGGATACATGGATTTGACACCTATACAAGAAAAATATTTAGGAGATATATCCGGAGGGCAAAGACAAAGGGCATTTATAGCAATGGTTTTGGCACAAGATACGCCGTATATTTTTTTAGACGAACCGCTAAACAATTTAGATATAAAATATTCTGTAGAAATGATGAAAATAATAACACAACTAGTACGTGAGCTAGATAAAACAATGGTAGTTGTTCTACACGATATAAATTTTGCAGCTGCATACGCCGACCATGTAGTAGCTATGAAAAATGGTGTTATATATAAAGAGGGCGACCCATTAGAAATAGTAAAGCCAGAAATATTAAACTCTGTTTTTGACCATAATTTTCATATAACAAATTATTGTGGTAGACCTGTTTGTCTTTATTATGATGAAGAAAAAATGTCAGTTTTTTAATAAAAACCAATATAAAAAAATACAGTAAAGTATTGTTTTTATATTGGTTTTTATTATTGGCGTAACAAATACAAAATAGTTTCAAGTGGTGTTTTGGTTTGGATGTCTGCTACTATTCTATTTTCTTCCCAGCTTTTGCCGTATCTATTAAACATATGAATAGAGTCATATTGTACCTACAATCTACTATTTGGAAGCTGTATATAGTGAAATTTTAAAGTTATAACCTAAATATAATATTATAATTTTCTTCTTGATAAAGCAAATAGTGATAAAAAGAAAGTTGAAATAAGCCATGTCATAGTTATTGTTAAATTAAATGGTGTTAAATAACCTTCTCTACCAAATAAGCTTCCCCTCAAAATATTTGCTGAACTAAGAAATGGGAAAAATTCTTGAATAGTTACTAACCAATTAGGTAATCTATATGATGGAAAACTAATAGGAGAAAACATAAGACTTCCGAAAATAATAACTTGGGTTAATTGTACTGCTACTTGTGGCTTAAAATAATATGTTATAGAAAAACCAACGTTTATCATAGTTAAAATAACTATTAATAACATTAAAATTGAAAGTAAACTGAAATTTATCTGTAAATCAAATCTTGTCATAGAAGCCACTATACTTGCGATTATCCCCGGTAAACCTATAACAGTCCAAATAATTATTTCTGAGAGTAATATGGAACTTCTTGTAACAGGAAGTGTTTTTTGATATTCAAATAATCCATTTTGTTTTGACTGAAGTATATTTTGAACAGCTATAACACAACCAGTACTTATAATATTTATAACTATAGTTCCTGTTGCTAAATACATGGCATCTGTATCACTAATATCTCCAATAAAAAGAGCAATTCCATAAACTAACATAAAAGACATAAATGATTGCATTATTATAATACTAGGAAGTAGAAATTTATGTCTTATAAGACTCCATTTTATCAATCCCCAAAGTTTTCTAAAAAAATTATTCTGATTCATCTATGTAACCTCCATAAGAATTTTCTAAAGATATAGGTGATAATTTGTAGTTTGATATTGTTTGTTTTTCTATATTTTCAGTTATCCATTGCATACAATCTTTCAAATTTGTTGTATTAATTTCTAATGTTAGTTGTCTTTGTTCTTTAGAATAATTTTTCTTTTTATGTTCTGGTAACTTTATCTCATCTACGTTAGTTTCGTTAATAAATTCTACTATAAGTGTATTATATTTTATTTTGTTTTCTACAATACCTGTAAGCGAATCTTTAACTAATTTACCTTTGTTTAATAAAATAAATCTATCTGAATATTGCTCAACTTCTAATAAGTTATGCGTTACTATTAAAATTATATGTCCATTATTAGCTAAAGTTCTTAAATATTTCCATATTAATTTTCTTCTTATTGGGTCTACATCATTTGTAGGTTCGTCTAATAATATTATTTTTGGAGCAAATGCAGTTGCCATAGCAAAAGAGGTTAATCGTCCTACTCCACCTGATAACTTATCTCCAGATTTATTTTGCCATTCTTCTATTTCTAATTCTTTTATTATTTTAAGTGCCTCTGCTTTAATATCTTTTTTAGGCATTCCTTTTATATACATTATAGATTCTATTGACTGTTTTAGTGTAACACCATCTAATGGGGCATGGAATTGTGGCATCATAGAAACATTTTTTCTAGCAAAATTAGGATTTTTTGATAATGACTTGCCTTTAAAAATAATATCCCCACTATCTGGAATTATACTGCCTACTATTTGATTTAAAAGTGTAGTTTTACCTGCACCATTATGACCAACTATAGATGTTATTTTATTTGGAAGTATTTCAAAACTTATATCATCGTTAGCAAAGTATTTAGATTTTTTATATTTCTTTGTTAAAGATTTTATTTTTAAAGATTCACTCATTTTAAACTCCTTTAAATAAATTATAAATTGAAAATAGTAATGGAACAGCCCAAAAAACAATAAGTATAATTTGAACAAAAAACCCTAATATTTTAAGTAATATCCATACCTTGGCATTTTTTTTATTATAGTCTAAATTTTTATAGTCTTGTTCTATAAAAGGGTCATCAATAATCATCATAGCTATTAAATGAACATCGTATTTTTTGTGTAATTGAAATTGCCATATTATTTTAAACCATAGTATAGATATAAATGACATTATAATCGTATAATTATTGAAGAAATAAAAAATATACATCAATGACATTAATATTAATTCAAAACTAATACCAGCCATCAATGTAGAAATTCTGCTTTTTTTATTCCATAACCATATATGGTCTATTTCAACTGTGAAAACTCCTATATTTTTAAATTTTATACCTCCATTTTTTAAGTAACCAAAATTTTTCGCATATATAATATGCATAAATTCATGAATTAGTGCTACTATAAAGCTAAAAGTTAAAGTTATTATTATTGACAGATATATATTAAAACCTGTATTTAATATATATCTTCCGGTTGGGATTTTAAAAATAAATGTGAAGACTAGTGTAATAGATAAACTTATAAAAGTTAATAAAAATAGAAGAATATTTTTAAAATTAGAATTTTCATCTGGTAATATTTTTTCTATTTCTCCATCTTTTAAGAAGAAACTGTCATCTAGAGGTAAATCAGAGATATTCGATAGGTCTTCATAATTATCTACTAATAGTAAGTTTGAACCATATGACATCAAAATATTTTTACCGTTGCTTAATTTCTTGAAATAAAGTTTTTTTAGTTTTTTATCTTGATTCATAATTTAATCTAATTCTAATATGTTTTTAATAAAATCTTCTTCACTACCTGTTCCACAAGTAGGACATTTTTCTTGTCTTATTCCAATATTTTCATTAAAAACTTCACCATTTTCAAAATCAACTTCATAAAAATTGTTTTTGGTTCTTGGCTCTTTATAACCAGTCAAAATCCTAATAGCTTCATCTACAGTTATTCCTGATATTTGAAATATATTAGGTCCATATGAAGGTGTATCAAATTCTTCTATATCTTTTATTTCAGTGAAATCTTTTATATATTCTTTAACATATTCAAAAGTGTTTATATGTATGCAATCAACACATGGAGTTTCTTTAGGTATTACAGAGAAAACTCTTCCACTTGTAATCATAGAAGCACCATAAACACAAGGTATATTTGCTTTTATCATAGATTTATTAACTATCCTAAAAGCTCTGTAAACTGGTTCATCTATTGCTGAAATTGCTATATCTATATTTTCACCATCTATAATTTCCAAAATATCTTCTGGAGTTTCAATTTTTTTATTGTGCGAAATTATCTCTATGCTAGAATTCATCTTATTAATAGCTTTTTTTGCAATTTCTACTTTATAATTATCTATATCACTTTCTCTATATAAAAATTGTCTTCCTAAATTGTTTTTTTCTACTATGTCATAGTCTACTATTATTACTTTTTTTGGTCCAAGTCCTGATAAAAGTGTTAATATATTTGAACCACCGCCACCAATACCCAAAAGTAAAATCGTTGAATCATGTATTTTTTGTTGAATTTCAAATCTATTACCTTTGCTATTTATGAAATTACTAAAATAATTTATATTTGAAGAATACCTTGTTTTAACTTCATTTTCTTTAATTAGTTCTTCAATAAAACCTTCCACATCTAATAATTTTATACCATTCAAAATATCGTTTTTTGTTAGATGTGGAAACTTATCTAACATTTTTTTTAAAATTTCATCTAAATTTCTACCATCTAATAAGTTTGTCAATTCCCAGAATTCTTGCTCTGGGTCTTCAAATTCTTTCATTATGTTTAATTGCGTACCTATTCTAAAAGTACTATTACTTGTTCTATAAATCTTGTGTATAGGTTTAATTCTTGGTCTAATATAATCCATAAAAATCCTTTTAAAAAGTTTTGTATTTATTCAATGTATTTTACTCCTTTCGATTTGATAAAGTTATTATAATATAACAATTAATAATACAACAGATAGTTTCAGTATAAATATTTTCTTACTAAACGCTTAATTATTTAATATTATGATAAAATAATACATTATTAATATATATTAGATAACAATTCTATGACTATTTAATCTAATCTTTAAATTTTTATTTTTACAGTAATCTTCTATTTTTTTCAAAGTACTATCTAAGTCGTATACTTTTAATAAATGGTAAGTATCTATCAATAGTTCGGTACCTTCTTTTAATTTATTAAGTTCGATTAAAGCACAAGCTTTATTAAATAATAACCCCGGTAATCGGAATCCAAAGTGATATTTTTTAAAATTATTAATTCCTATTTCAGCAATTTCGATACATTCATAAAAATTTTCAACTTGTAATAATTCTTTTGATAAATTATATAAGATTGTTGTATAAAGACTGGAAATGCTTGATTTATCAAAAAAATTTCTTTCTATACCCTCTTTGAGACCATAATATATTTCTAATGCTTTTTCCTTTTGTTTATTCTTTCCATAATAAATAGCAAGAAAATTAAGTATATTAATTTCATCTTTAGAAAGGAAATATGTATATATTTTTTTCGGGGAATAATTTTTTATAAAACAATTAACTATTTCCAACATTTCGGTTATTACTTCATCTACTTTTAATCCTTTTTCTGACATTAAAACTAATTCTACAAATTTTATAAAAGTATAACAAGGATTTTCTAAATTTTTGATTTTTTTAAATTCTTTTAAATATTCTTCCGCTTTACCAAATTCATTTTTTTCTAATAATAAACTTATATCATAACGTAGATTATAGGATTTTATTTTATCTTGGGTAGAAAAGAAGCCCCATTTTTCTTCATTAAGCCCTAATCTTAATATTAAACTTTCTAATACAAAAGTTGAAGGATTTTGTTTTCCTAATTCTATTCTAGAAAGTGTTGAGACTGAACAAATACCATAACAAAGTTCTTCTTGACTTATTCTCCTTTCCATTCTTTTTGTTTTTATAAAACTACCTATATTAAACATAAATACCACCTAATAATTTTAAATATATTAAGAAATTTTTTTCAATTCAAAAAATGTTGTTTCTGATGTTGTTTCTGATGTTGTTTCTGATGTTGTTTCTGATGTTGTTTCTGATGTTGTTTCTGATGTTGTTTCTGATGTTGTTTCTGA
>WRGD01000105.1 GCA_009787355.1 Defluviitaleaceae bacterium
TAGGTATCGTAATAAAAATTGTACTAGATATTCCTTGAGGGTTTCTTTTTTGTCCTCTATTTCTAATCTTCTCAAAGGTTAGTGGACACGTCTAATGTAGGTATACGACTACAAGCTCTAATTATTTCTACACTTTCATAATGTCCATTATAACTCCATAGCTAAATAATCTTTCTCCATATTTACTACCTCTTGAGCCTATAGATACTCCAAATAATACTTCTCCTGATTCATCAAAATTCGAACAAATACCATTTGCTGTATAGTCGTCCCAAGTTTTATATGAATTAGTATATAATTTATTTATTCTGAAAAAATACATATAGGATTGTAGTTTTCCATCATCATATAAACGCCATAATCCATCGCTAAATAAATCCAATCTACTTTTTATTGTATCATAGGAAGCTGCCATTTTATTATCCCAACATTCAATTTCAAGTGAATAAACCTCATTTGTAACTTTTTCTAAATCTCCTATTTCAATGCCACTAATAATTTTTGACATATGTTTAGTCCTTTCATAAAAAAAGATTAATACTATTTTTTGCTTTTCAATAAGCTTATGATTGTTAAAAAATTAACCAAGTTTTCTACAAAAAAACCAAAATTTATTAATTTGATTTTTAATATATAATATTTCTTATACTTTGTCAACTACTTTTTATAAATATTTTTAAATTATTTTGTATGAGTGTCAAACATAAGTAACAAAAAATGAAAGAAATTCACATAGAAATGCAAATGGTAGACCGTTTAAATTTTGGTGCTAGAATAATGGTTGTATGTTTGATTTTGTGTTATAGTTTGTGTTATAGTTATAGTAGAAGTGGATTTATCTTTAGAAAGTAGGATTTTTAAATGAAGAAATGGTGGATTTATCAAAAAGAGCGATTTCCACTTATTGAGTATGTTCCGATGATTTTAGCTTTCGCTATCAGTGGGCTTAATTATACAGCCAGATTGATAGGTCAAATGCATACCTTACAAGTTACTCATTATCTAGTAGGAAGCATTACAATGCTTATTTGGTTTATGTTAATGCGAATTGCCGATGAACATAAAGATTATGAAGAGGATAAAAAATATCGCCCTTATAGAGCCATACCTAGAGGATTAATAACTTTAAAAGAACTACGATATTTAGGAATAATCTTAATTGGATTGCAGCTTGGACTGACATTTTGGTTTAATCCGTCTTTGCTACCCATTTTATTATTAAGCTACTTATGGTTTGGTTTAATTAGCATAGAGTTTGGCGTAGCTCATTGGTTAAAAAAACAACATACTTTATATTTACTAAGTCATACGCTAATGATGGTTATGATTAGTATTTATTTAACGGGTATAGTATGGACTTTGCATAAATTCCCCATAAATATGGTACCTTATTTATTATCAGGATACTTGTTAGGATTAGTTTTTGAAATAGGGAGAAAATTGCGAGCACCTTCAGAGGAGGAAAAAGGAGTAGAAACTTATACAGTGGTATGGGGTATTAAAAAAGCAGTAATTTCGTGGCTTATTTGTGTTAGTTTGTCTTTTATTAGTATAGTAGTCTCTTCTTGGATAATTGGTCTTAATCACATTATTTTAATAGTTTTTACCCCTTTATATGTCATCGTCTGTTATGGTGCTATTTGTTTTATTAAAGCTCCTACTCAAAAAAAATCAATATTTTTCAAACTATTTTCAGCTGTTTGGCTATTACTTGTTTATGTGGTATTAGGAATTATCAGTTGGCTATTTTAGGAGGTTATCAAAGATGATTCATACCCCTTTGAATTACAATCCAAAAGAAATAGGAGGTAAAGCATTGGCATTGGCTCGGTTACAGAGTCTAGATTGTAAAATACCACCTTGGTTTGCAGTAAATGAGGTTACCAGCGATAAACTAGTTAAAGAGATTACTGTAGCTTTGTCTGAATTTGATGAAAAAACATTATTTGCAGTACGCTCATCTTCTCATTTGGAGGATGGTGTATTGCATTCCTTTGCAGGTCAATTTGAAACGTACTTAAATGTACCAAAATCAGAGATAATAGAAAAAATTGCCCTTGTTAGGCAGTCTCATTTAAATGAACGTGTACAAACCTATTTAGAGGAAAATTACTTAAACGAAACATTACCACCTGCTGTTCTGGTGCAACAAATGATTCCTGCTGAAATAGCCGGGGTAGCTTTTTCAGCTAATCCCCTAACAGGAAATACAAAAGAATGTGTAATTTCTGCTGTTGCAGGTTTAGGAAATCAGTTAGTAGATGGACAGGTGGACGGAGAAAATTTTATTGTAATAGGTAAAACGGTACAAGGAAGTGGAATACTAACTGAAACGCAATGCTTGGAAATTGCACAGCTATGCCGTTTAGTTAGTTGTTTCTTTGGTCGTTTGCAAGATATTGAATGGGCTTACGAAAAAGGTCAACTTTATTTATTGCAATCACGTCCTATTACATCATTAAAAATGTTTTCTGCTAAAACAGGTTATTTGAACATTTGGGACAACAGTAATATTGCTGAAAGTTATAATGGAGTTACAACACCTCTTACCTTTTCTTTTATTAGGACTGCTTACGAACACGTTTATCGAGAAATGGCACGTATCATGGGAGTAAAAGAATCAAAAATTCAAGAAAATGATTTTATTTTCACACATATGCTCGGGCTACATGATGGTCAGGTTTATTATAATTTATTATCTTGGTATAAATTAGTAGCTATTTTGCCCGGTTATAAAACTAATTCCACTTTTATGGAACAAATGATGGGAGTTAAAGAAGGTTTATCTGATGAAGTACGAAAATTATTGCCTCCTCCATCAGATGCTAGTATATGGACGGCAATTTTAAAATTAGCAAAACACCATCTTAGAAATACGAAAAATGTGGTTCATTTTCATCAATTGTTAAATAAAACATTATATAAGAAAGATTTAAACGATTTAAGTTTGTTTGAGCTGGCAGAATATTATCGAGAGTTAGAAAACAAGTTACTTAAAAAATGGAATGCTCCTGTTGTTAATGATTTCTTTTCTTCAATTTTTTATGGTTTATTAAAAATAACTTCTACTAAATGGGGTAAAGTAACAGATGAGCATCAATTCAATGGGTTACTCACCCATAGTGGGGATATTATTAGTACAGAGCCTGCTAGACTTATTAAGGAAATAGCAATTGACATTAAAGATAATGAGCAGTTAGTTCATGCTTTTCTCGAATTACCTATTGTTAAAATAAATTCTCAGCTAGATGCCAATATTAAATCTAAAATTGATTTTTACTTAGATAAGTTTGGCAATCGATGTATCAATGAATTAAAGCTAGAAAGTGAAACGTTAAATGATGATGCAATCACTCTATATCGTGCTATTGGAGCATTGGCAGAGCGTTTGAAAAAAGATAAGGATTTAACCGGTCTAAAAGTATCTATTCAGTCACCTGTTGTTAATATAAAAGGAGTTAAAGGCTTAATTTATCGTTGGATTTTAAAAAATACTCGAAAAACTATTGTTAATAGAGAAAATTTACGATTTGAAAGAACTCGAGTTTTTGGAACTGTTAGGCAAATTTTTCGAGAAATAGGAGCTAAATTGACTAGCTTTAAAGTGATTGATGACCGTGATGATGTTTTTTATTTGGAATATGGAGAAGTTCTTGGTTTTATTGAGGGAACAGCAACTACTTTAGACTTGAGGGGACTTGTTGCTGTTAGAAAAGCTGAATATAAACGTTATGGGTCATTTGAAGAAAATCGATTTGAAACCTATGATGGGGTTGGCTTGAGTAAGCGTCATTTAAAAGTGTCAAATACTGAAATTACAGATGATATGCTGATAGGTTTAGGGTGTTGCCCCGGAGTAGTTCGTGGCTATGCAAAAGTAGTAACGAATCCAAAAGGAGCTACTCTTAATTCAGGTGAAATATTAGTTGCCAAGAGGACAGACCCGGGATGGATTATGTTGTTTCCACCAGCAGCTGGAGTGTTAGTGGAATATGGAAGTTTGTTGTCCCATACGGCAATTGTAGTACGAGAAATGGGTATTCCTGCTGTTGTATCTGTTAAGCAGTTGACAAATACTATTACCACAGGAGATTTAATCGAGTTAGATGGGGAGAAAGGAATTGTAAAGATAATTGAAAAAGCAAGCAAAAATTGAACAACGAACTAACTTTGATTTTGTTCGTTATGCCCAAGTATGGGAAGATGCCGATTTATTAATTAGGGCATTGGAATTAAAGCCTAGTGATGTTGTTCTATCTATTGCTTCAGCTGGGGATAATGCATTTTCACTTTTAGCTGAAGGGGTTCAGAAAGTATATGCTGTTGATTTGAGTTTTCCTCAGATTGCCTGTTGCGAATTGCGAAAAGCTATGTACTTAGAATTAAACCATCAGGAACATTTATTATTTGGTGGTCTTATTAAAGGGGAGATGAATCGTATTGCTGTGTTTAATAAGCTAGATTTAAAAGATGAGATACGTAATTTTTGGAAAGGACATTTAAATATAATCGACAAAGGCTTTATGACACAGGGAAAGTTTGAACGTTATTTCGAGATATTTAGAAAAAAACTATTGCCTTATGTTCATAATAAGAAACGGATTGAAGAATTATTGACAGAAAAAACAGAAGCAGAACGACTACGTTATTATGATGAAACATGGAATAACCTACGGTTTAAGCTAATTTTTAAATTTTTCTTTTCTCGTTCTGTTATGGGGCATTTAGGGCGGGATAAAGAATTTTTTAAATATGTAGAAGGGAATGTTGCTGATAGGATTCACAATAGGGTGAGTCATGCCATGACGAAGCTAAACCCTAGCCAAAATCCTTATTTACATTTTATTTTGAAAGGACAGTACGGCAATGTTTTGCCTTATGCATTACGTTTAGAAAATTATAATCAAATCAAAGAAAATTTAGATAAAATCGAATTTTTCCATTGTTCTATTGAGGATTTTATTACAAATTGTACTGATAAAATAGATGGATTTAATTTAAGTGATATTTTTGAGTATATGACCCAAGAAGAAATGGACAAATTGTATGAAAAGTTAGTGAAAAATACTAATGTAGGTTCACGAATAGCTTATTGGAATATGTTAGTACCTAGAAATAGTTCTCATTTAAGTGATAGGTTAGGAATTGAAACGTCATCAGAAAAAAATAAGGAATTTCTAGAGCAAGATAAGGCGTTTTTCTATAGTAAGTTTTATTTGGATGTGGTAAAACAATGACAGATTTAAGTTGGGCTATTGTTGTTTTAGTAACCTTATTCAGTTTAATATGTCTAACAAAAGTATTCGGCTCTCATTTAAATGCTGAATGGTCAAGAAAAATTATTCATGTCGGTATGGGTATATTAAGCTTAGGATTTCCTTTTATGTTTGAACATCGGTTGACTGTTTTATACTTGGGACTAGTTACTCTACCATTACTGTTGGCTTTACGTCTAAATTCTAAATTACGCACAGGTGTAGGCTCAGTCTTGCTAGGTGTTTCTCGAAATTCTTTTGGCGAACTCTATTTTCTTGTTGCTCTTGTTGTCGTTTTTCTATTTTATCAAGACCCTTATGAATATATAATTTCTATGTCTGTTTTAACATTTGCTGATAGCATTGCTGCCCTTGTTGGGATAAGTTATGGACGTTTTAGCTTGTCTCATGGAAGTGAAGATTCGAAAAGCAGTGAAGGTAGTATTATGTTTTTCATTATTGCTTATTTTTGTACTCTAATACCACTACAACTAATGTCTGATGTGGGACGTGCAGAAGTACTAGTTATTAGCTTACTTATTGGTATATTAGCAGCTTTAATTGAAATGGTTTCAACAGATGGAAACGACAATATTTTATTGCCAATACTTACTTTTGCTTTTTTAAGACATAATATACTTCAACCAATTGAAGAAATTTTAATAATTATGAGTATAATGATTCTAATTCTTATCCCTTGTTTTATCATTTATAAGCTTACAACAATTACCAGGTTATCTATTGTTTACAGTTTACTTACCGCTTATATACTTTTAATCCAAGGAGGATATCCGTGGCTTATTCCTGCATTTATGCTCTTTCTTACTTTTGGAATTTTACCGTCCATGCCCAAGGAAGAACGTCAAATCACTCATAATTATAGGGTCATTGCTTGCAACACTATTGTAGGAATTGTATGTTTGATTCTCTCCATATTTTTACCTGCTTATCAATCCATCTTGTACCTATCTTTTTCCTTAGCTAATGCTAGCCACTTGAATTTGAATACCTACAGTCGGTTAGTTAATTTTAAACAACAATCTCCTACTATTTCTGTATTATATAGTCTATTTAAATCTGGAATTTTTGTCGTATTACCTACATTTATGATAAGTAATTTAGGCAGTATAGCCATTATAATTTACTTATTGTTTTTATTAGCTAGTTCCTACTTTGCAATTTATTTAACGAAAAAATTTGATTATCGGCACATTACAGATGAAAAACTAAGGGGTCATACGTTATCTGTCGGGATACTCGTTTTTGTTTTTACTATTGTTATAACCCAGTGGGTAAATTAAAATTGGAGGTTATTCGTATGATATTTAAGAATAAAGGATATATTGGACCTTTCGAAATGATAGATAAAAATGATGGAAAAAGGAAATTAGCACAATTTGTAGAAGCATTATCAGGTCATGAACGTATTATTGGACCTATAGAAGGTTCTACTTGGCACAATTATCGATTAGTTAGTTATAGTGATGGAAGTCCTATTTTTCCTATGGAACCACAAAATCATCTTTGGTACAACAATGTATATAAAGAAATAGGATTTGAACCTTTAAAAAAATATTATAGCGAGCGTTTTACTATTAATCAAGTTAAACCTTATCGTAAAAGTAATATCGTTATTATTCGTTATTTTAAGTTTAACGACTTACCTAACTTTTATAATATTTCAAAAGTTGGCTTTACCAATAATTTTTTGTATGAACCTATTAGTTATGAGGAATTTGAACAGCTTTACGTCCCTCAAATTAAAAAAATCTCTCATGATTTCATTTTAGTAGCTGAAATAAATGGTAAAGCAGTAGGATTTTTATTTGCTTTTGTTTATAACGGGGAACTTATTTTAAAAACATTAGCAACTTTACCCGATTATCGAACAGCTGGAGTTGGTGGAAGACTCATTAATACTGCTCTTGTAAAAGCAAAAACTATGGGTATTAATTCTGCCGTATCTGCATTAACAGCTGAAGACAATAATTCCCGCAAAGTATCAGCTAAATATGGTGGACATATCTTTCGTGAATATACTTTATACATTTTGAAAAGAAAGTAAATAATAAATATGAATATTTTAAACCAGTTTAAAAAAAGCTCTAAAATAGCACTGATTCAAAATAATAAACACATTTCTTTTAATGATTTGCTCGACAAAGGATTGTGTTTTGGTGGCTACTTGTCTCAATCGGGTATTTCTAAAGGTGATGCAGTACTTATCTTTATTCCTTTATCCATTCAGCTTTACCAAGCCATGATTGGAGCATGGACTATCGGTGCCGTTCCTATTTTTGTAGATTTTTCTCGAGGGGTTCAGTTTGTTAATGAAAGTGTTGACCGCTTAAATCCAAAAGGAGTCATTTATGATAGAATAACTCGCTTGGCAGGAATTAAATATCCTAGCTTAAAAAAAATAAAGGCTTTAAATATTTGGGCTAAGGGAAAATCTACTCCTATTATAAAATTAAATCCAGAACATCCCGCAATTTTAACTTTTACTAGTGGAACAACAGGGATACCTAAAACAGTGATAAGAAGCCATGGTTTTCTAATTGCTCAATATAAGCTGTTGACTAAATATTTAGATTTTTCGCAAAATCATATTGATTTCGCTACTTTAGCTGTTTTTACTTTAGCAAATTTAGCATCTGGACTGACTACAGTTCTACCTAATAAACATTATAACACTAAAGTAGCTCCTAAAGTTCTTGCAAAGTTAATTGAAAAAGAACAAGTAACTCGTTTAATTTGTTCGCCAAAATTAATTACAGATTTGATAATTCATAATTCTCTTAAAACAGTAACTACTGTCTATTTAGGAGGTGCACCTGTTTATCCGAGTGTTATTTCCCAAATTCCAAAACATATAACTGTTCATATAGTTTATGGTTCAACAGAAGCTGAACCTATTGCTCATTTAAATACCACCGAGATTAAGGAAGAAGAACTAGAGAAAATTAAGAAAGGATATGGGTTACTAGTTGGTCATATAGTATCAGAAATCACCTGCAAAATCGGTGTTAATAATGAAATCTTTGTTAAAGGTAAGACCGTACTAGCAAAATCAGGTGCAGGAAGTTGGCATCCAACTGGAGATACAGGTTTCTTTGATGAACAAAATCGCCTTTGGCTTACAGGAAAAGTTACACAAACGATTCGAGATGATTATGGTATTCTACATCCTTTTGCAGTGGAATGTGTATTAGATTCCTATTTTGGTATCCGAGGTGCTGTTTTAAAACTAGATGGTAAACGAGTAGTAGTTATTTCTCAAAGAGGTCCTAATGAAAAACAGATTTTAGCTGTATTATCTAGTTTTTATATTGAACGTGTTATTATTATTCCTCATTTACCTATGGATAAACGCCATGGTGCTAAAATCGATATTCAGCGAGTAAAACAGTTAATTGAAAATATAGAAATATAGAAAAAAATCGAAAAGTGATAAAATTTTAGTAAAAATATGCCGTGTTACTTAAAATGTTGAATTAAAGTAACACGGCATATTCGTAATTTTAAAAATAAAACTATCCAATTTTATAAGGGTCAGGAGCAAATTTTCCTTTTTTATCTGTAGCACGTATTATAGGTATAAGCATAAGACATACAAAACCTGCAGCAAGCCCGTTGTTATACAAGTTTTGACTCCAATGGAAAGGTGCAATAGTAAAAGCATAGAAGAAGTGAACAGCTCCAACTATAATACCCCATTTCCATCCAAAACGTTTTACCATTGGAGATAAACAGGTTCCCCAAAAAGCACTTGTCCAAATGACACTTTGGCTTGTAAAATACGTAGCAAAAGAAATACCATTTTGGAAAAATTGTGGTGCAAAAAAGAAACGAAGTGTAGAGCCAAGAATAACACCAGCTATAATAGTAGAAGATGTAAACACAGCTTTACCAAATCCACCCCAACCTATCATAGAAATAATAGCACCAACTATAGCACCGTTTAAATGCACACCAAAGGGAAGTGTTATAATAAGTGCAAGTATAGCCAAAAATCCCATTGCAAGATAAGTATATCCTGCACCATATTTATTGAAAAATATATTATCATCTGCTTTCATATACAAAAGTTCTTTAAGATTATCAAATTTTCCTTTTGCTATGATTCCAAAAGTAAAAAAGAATACAGCAGTAAGAGCAATGTAAATATATAAAGGAGCATTATAATGTGCACCATTGCCATGTACACCTAATACAGTCCAAGGTTGTATATAATTTGTAAAAGGTTCGAAACCTATTACATTGTATATCATTGTAATAAAAATTGCAGTAAGACCAGCACCCCATCCTATGTTGTAAAGATTTAAACCTTCATGACTTTTCCTTATAAACAATGCAACAGAGTTGATTATAAAACCTATAAATAGACCAAGGAAAGCACCGACAATAACACCACCAAAAGTACCTATAGAATTTATTATTTCTAAAGTATGTGCAGGTTGACTAACAACAGGTCCTAAACAAGTTGCAAATAGTGGCATTGTAACATTGTTTTTGAAAGGTTCTTTTTTGTAAATACTATATAAATACGCACCAATTATAATAGGAAGCATATTAAGCGGGTTTTTCCCGAACAAGCCAAAACCCATTATAAGACCAAATGCACCCATTTGTGGTCCGCTACCGGGTAGCTTCGCAAACGTAAGAGCAGCTAATGCAAGTAATCCAGCTAGACCAGAATTTACAAAAGCTGGACCGATTCCAGCCATAGCAATATAATCGGACGGTAGTAATGCTGGGCTTGTCCATATTAGTAAAAGACCATTGAAAATAAACTCAAACGCACCACCACCATGACCTATAAAAGCAAGAACAAAGCCATAAACAATTGTGAGAACCATAAAAATTCCCCAAACACTATAAGCCGATGTTAATTTAACACTATTTGAATTAGACATAAAAAGACCTCTGAAAATTTATTTTTTATTTTAATTTACAAATTTTTAGAATGATTTTTCATGAAATTTGTAAAATCTGAATTATAATTTAGATTTGTAAACATAGACAATTTAGAATCAAAAAGTACACTTATTTCTTCTTCCATATATCTTGTATTACATAAATCTAATATATTCTGCATTTTGTAGATTTTTTTTTCGATAACTTGTTCAAAAAAAGGTATACATTCTACAGAGTAAAAACTATATAAGGTTTCTTTAAAAATTCCGTTTATTGGTACTAATGCTTGTATATTTTCGTTTGTATCTAAAATTTGTTTCATGTAATTTATATGCTCTATATTAATAAGTGGCATATCACAAGCTATTACAAATAAATATTTTGAAAAAGAAGATAGTAGAGATGAATATATAGCACCACATGGTCCAAGACGTTCTGTGGTATCTTTTATTATATCTATATTAAAATGCTTAAACTTAGAAATATCTCCTGTAGCTGACAATCTAACATTTTCAAAAATTTTCGAAAGCTGTCTGTACATTTTTTCTATTATGTACATATTATTTGTTTTTATGAGTGATTTATCAAAACCCATCCTAGAACTTTTACCACCACACAATATCACAGCATCTCCAAATTTTTTCATACCATTATCTTATCAAATACCTCCTTTTTTATCTATATTTTTAATTTGCATAAAAAAATATAGTATGTATATGTCATTTATGTCGAAAATATAAAGTTAGAATTGTGTATTTCTTATTAACTTTTACTTTCATAAATGAATATTAGCATAGATAAATGATTGTGTCAAATTTTCGTAAATAAAAAGCTATGTATCTAAGAATTAGTTTAATCTCGATACATAGCATAAGTTTTTTATTTTTTTTTTGATATTTTTTTAACTCCTTGTTTTTCGATTACTATCATATTGTTTTTTTTCCTATTCAAAATATTTTTAGTATTATTTTTCTTTTCATTTTTGTCATTTTTTATAGTTCTTTTAGTTGTAAGCAATTCTCTTTTTTTCAAAATAAAATTTTTTTGTTTTTTTACATTCTTATCGATTTTTTGTTTAAGTATATTCAATATTTTTTGAAAGAAAATATATATTTTTTTTGTAAGTAATAAGATGGGATAAAAAAATTTGTATATGACAAGTAAAAAAAACTTGATAATTTTTATTATAATTTTTAAAATTTTTACAAATAAATTTACAATATACCTACTAAAAAAATACGTGTATAAAATAAAACCAAGCAAAATACCTAAAAAATAAAAAAAACGTAACTCTCCACCAGCATAGTTTAAAATAAAATATAATACACCAAGAAAAGATAATATCCAAAATAATGTATCCTCTAAATGTACTATGCTATTATTATGTTTAAAAACACGCCTAAAAGCACGAGTTATATCAAAAACAAAAGCTACTAGTATACCAAGAACAAAAGTTTGAAAAAACAACAAACCTTGATTCATACCTACCTAAAAATCTTTCCCAAAATATTAGATTTTGATTTTACACTATTATCTTCATAATTAAAACTATCTACTTGTCCATCTATTTCAAGTTCACCTTTTTCTATATTTAAAGAATTTACATGTAGATTACTACCACGAATAATAAGAGTACCCATTTCAGTTTCTGTTGCTATTTCCTCATCATCAAAACTCATTACTTCTATTACACCTGTTATTAGTGCTTTTTGCCTTTTTTCTATTATTACTTTGTGCTTGCTCAAATATCTTTTTTCTTCCATAAATAAGAACAACCCCCTTTTTATATTATAAGTATATAAAAAAAAGGAGGTTATTAGAACTTTGTTTTATTAAGTTTTGTTTTAATTTTTTAAAATTACTATGTTTACAAATTTTTGTACATAAGATTCGCTTCTTCTTTTTTTACACTTTCTTTTAAAGAAGTAACTTCTATCTTTGTTATTCCATTTCCAAAGGCAATCTCTATTATATCTCCTACTTTTACTATTTGTGATGGCTTAGATACTTTTCCATTTATAGAAACTTTACCAGCAGAGCAGGCTTCAGTTGCAAGTGTACGCCTTTTTATAATACGTGAAACTTTTAAAAATTTGTCTAATCTCATAAAAAACTTTCTATATCACTAAATATTTAAACTATCTTTTAATACTTTACCAGCCTTAAATTTAACAGTTTTAGATGCAGCTATTTGTATAACCTCACCACTTTGTGGATTTCTTCCTTCTCTTGCTTTTCTTTCTCCAACTTCAAGTGTCATGAAACCTACAAGTTGTATTTTACCTCCAGAAGATAATTCTGATATTATAACTTCTTCAAAAGCTTTTAGTGCTTTCTCCGCATCTTTTTTTGTCATTTCTGCCTTTTCAGCCATTGCTGATACTAATTCTGTTTTGTTCATTAGTTTTTTATTCCTCCTAAATATTAAATAAAGTTAAAAAATCAACTCTAACATTAACATTTATAAGGCATTAACAACGTTTTGTCAAGAAAAATTATAAAATTTATTTTTTGATTCACTAAAAAACATAATAATACAATTTATTCATTTGCTATTCCTAGAAGTGTTTCTATACCATGTTTTAGTCCTTTATCTATATGACTCATTATCTGCTCGCACGCTTTTGGATTGCCTGGCATATTTAAAATAATTGTATCACCTTTTATGCCACATACTGCACGACTAAGTATAGCATTTTGTGTAAACTGTAAAGAATAGGTACGGATAGACTCTACAATACCTGGAGCTAATCTTTCGCAAACAGCTATTGTTGCTTCTGGTGTAACATCTCTTTTAGAAAATCCAGTACCACCACAAGTTATAATAAGATTCAATTTTTTCACATCACACATATAATTTAATGTGGATACTATCATATCATATTCATCTGGTATAAGTATAAATTCCTCTACGTTATAGCCAAACTTTGTCATAATATCTATAGCATTTGGACCAGTCCCATCTTGACGTTCGCCTCTGAAAGACCTATCACTAAGAGATATTATTCCACAAGTAAAAATATGTTCTTCCATCTATCCTCCAATTTTAGACATAGTTTTAAAGCCAGCACAGTCGTTGAAGAAATGTTGCAATGGTTTTTGACGCAATGCTTCAAGTATTGCTAATTGTAAAGAATCATCACTTATACCAGAACGTAGCAAATCACGCAAATTTGTACCATCATTATGGTACAAGCATAGTTTTAAAAACCCTTCGGAAGTAAGTCGAAGCCTATTACAATTATCACAGAAGCCATGACTCATAGGGTCTATAAATCCAATACTACCTTTCATTGTAGAAGATTTAAAATATTTTGCAGGCCCAAGACCTTTTTCAGTAGAATCTAAAGAAATATCATGATATACAGAAGATATAATATCCATTATATAATCATATTGAACTCCTTCCAATTTTAAACTAGAGCAAACATCTATTGGCATAAGCTCTATAAAACGTACATCTATAGGATATTTTTCTGCAAGTCTCGTAAGAGGTATAATTTCATGTTCATTCATTCCTTTTATAAGAACGACATTTATTTTTACTTTTATATTTCTTTCTAAGGCGGCCATTATCCCATCCCAAACTTTGTTAAATCTATCTGCCCCTGTCATCTCGTGGAATAGTTTTGCATCTAAAGTATCTAAACTTATATTTAATCCATCTATACCAATTTTTGATAATCTATCTATATATTTAGTTAGATAAATACCGTTTGTTGTGATTCGTACTTTTTGTATATTTGGTAATTTTTTAATATCTGAAATAAGGTCTACACAATCAGCTCTGAGAAGAGGCTCACCACCTGTCATTCTTATTGTATCTACTCCCATATTAGACATAACATATGATATTTTATATATTTCATCGTATGTTAATATTTCACTATTATCAAAAAATTCTACGTCTTCTGGAAGACAATATTTACATCTTAGATTACAACGGTCTGTTACGGAAATTCTTAAATATCTTATATTCCTTAAAAAAGTATCTTGCATAATAATGTACTCCTATATTCTATTTAGTTTTTTAGATAAAATTATTACCTATTATAATTGCTTTTTCCACCTTTTTTTTCATTTAGAAAAATATTTGTTATTGTCATAGATTTATCATATGCCTTACACATATCGTAAATTGTTAAAAGAGATATATTTACACCTGTTAAGGCTTCCATTTCTACTCCTGTTTTGCCTTTTGTTTTTACTGTACAAATAGACTTTATAGAGTTTGTTTCATCGATATATTCAAATTCTATCGAAACTTTTTCTATTGGTATGTTATGGCATAACGGTATAAGATTGTGTGTTTGCTTTGTTGACATAATACCTGCAATTCTTGCTATGCCTAAAACATCACCTTTTTTTATACCACCTATTTTTACAAAATTGTAACACTCATTAGACATTTTTATAACACCTGTTGCTACAGCTACTCTATCTGTTTCGTTTTTTTTGCTAACATCTACCATTATAGCATTGCCTTTTTCATCAAAGTGATTAAACATAAAAACCTTTCTATAATATATGAATAATATAAATGATTATAAAACAGAGTGAAAAACATTGAAAAAACCTTAAAAAAGACAAATTGTGAAAAATCAGAAAATATAAACTAATTTTTATGTACGAAAATATACAAACACAATTTAACTTCTTTTCCAAATGGGAAGGCCTTAGGTTTTCACCACCGACCCCGCTTATAAAAACTTAGTAAAAACCTTAGTTGGTATAAGTCGAAGTAAAATTAATATTATATAAATTCTAACTAAACAAAATAAATTTGTCAAATGATTTTTGATTTTTATATTAAGATGTGTTCACCCTAACAAAATATTTACTAAATTTTATGCTTATGATACTATAAAAGTATGGAGTTATAGTAATATTGAAACTTAAAATAATTTAAAAAAGGTGATTTATGAGAAAAATTGTTTCAAAAAAAGATATATTTTTTATTTTGGGAGTTATATTACTTGCTGTAGTTTTTTTTATTTGGCAATCTATAAGAACTACTGGTCTTGTAAATATACATGCTGCTATACAGTTAAATGGTGAAACTGTCAAAACTATAAACTTAGATACAGATACAGATTTTTATGTAGAGGAAAGACCAAATGTTAGATTTAGAATACAAGAAGGACTTGTAGCGTTTGTATGTTCCGATTGCTTAGATCAAATTTGTGTAAACGCAGGTTTTTTGGGTAGAGTTGGGCAAATGGCAGCTTGTTTACCAAATGGGCTTGTAATGATAATTCGTGGGGACACTCCAGATGATAATATAGATTTATTTTTGCAAGAAGAGAATATTTACTACACTTTGTCTTAGATTAAACATCCTTCTTAGATATTTAGGTTGTTGCGAGTATTTTTAAGCAATCTAAATATCTTTCTATATTTTTAATCAAATAATTCTAAGAAGTTGTCTGAAGTCTTTAAAAAATAATAAAAAATAGTATACTAATATAAAAAAGGTAAAAATAATAGAAAAAGATACCCAAGTGATATAACAAGAGAACAGTTTAAAGAAATAAAATACACATAGCAGTAGATACAATGGGATTACCACATGCTATAGCTGTAACAACCGTAAATATTACTGATAGAATTGGTTCTATACCTATGGTCAATTTACACCGTGAAAACCTTAAGGACTGTACTAAAATTATTGTTGATGGTGCTTATACAGGTGATAAATTTTCTGATAGTATTAAAGAAATTATTTCTGCTACAACAGAAGTTATTAAACGTA
>WRGD01000106.1 GCA_009787355.1 Defluviitaleaceae bacterium
CTCACTCACTCACTCACTCACTCACTCACTCACTCACTCACTCACTCACTCACTCACTCACTCACTCACTCACTCACTCACTCACTCACTCACTCACAAATATGTAAACTATTGTATCGATGTTGTTAGTATAACAATTAAATAGAATTTTGTCAATCATTGCTTTTAAAAAATTATTTGAAATTTTAAAACCTTATATCCCATATAGTATATAACTTATATGATATTTTACATTTAAATTCAAATATTTTTACTTTTATTTCATATTAATGTAATATATGGTACATATATTACATTTTATATTAAATCATAAACTATTCCTAAATAAATTTAATCGAAATTATTAAACATATTTTAAAACAAAAATATATCAAATTATGTAAAAATTTTTTTCAGTTTTCGGCAACATAGAATTATTGATATATTACTAAATTTACTATATAATTAGTTACTTGTTTTTAGAAAAATATGACTTTTGGGTTTTTCTTTATAAAAAAAATTACAAAAGGATTATGAAGTGATAAAAAGGAATATAATTCATGGAACAAATAATTAAAAAAAAGGACATTGTTACTAATGAGGTTACAAATATATCAAAAAAAGTTTTGGGAAACAAATTAAAAAAAGTAATTTTATATGGTTCTTACGCACGTGGCGATTATAATAATGAAAGCGATATAGACCTTATGATAGTTGCAGATATTGATGACAAGGAATGTACTAAAATACAGAGAAGTATTAAAGATTCACTTGGATATTTAGGTTTGGATATAGGGATTGTTATATCTGTTCTTGTTGTTAGTAAATTTATGTTTGATAGATACCAACGTTCCATGGGTGTTTTGATAAATGTGGCAAGAGAGGGTATTGAACTATATGCTTAGAGATGACCAAAAAGAGTTAATGATTTACAGATTGGAAAAAGCTAAAAAGACCCTGAATACAGCCAAAAAACTACTAAAAGAAATAGATGATTATAAAGATTATGAAACTATATTAAATAGAACATATTATTGCATTTTTCATTGTATGAGAGCGATTCTTTCAAAGGATGATTTTGATAGTAAAAAGCACTCAGGAATCATTTCATATTTCAATAAACATTATATAAACACAAATATATTTCCACGTGATAGTTACCGTATTATAGATTTAGCATTAGACCTTAGAAATAATAGTGATTATCTAGACTATGCGTATTTTGATAAAGAACAAGTTGAAGAACAAATAAAAAATGCAGATTTGTTTTTGTCGAATACCCAAAATTATATTGATATGCTATTTAAAAAATAGATAATAACAGACCGAACTTTTATTTTACATTATATAAAAATATATTAAAAATTTTCAGCTTTTGCAATATAGAATTATTGATATATTACTAAATTTACTATATAATTAGTTACTTGTTTTTAGAAAAATATGACTTTGCAATTTTTCTTTATCAAAAAATAAATTACAAAAGAAAGCAGTTTGTATATGAAATATTTACTTGTTGATGGATATAATATAATATTTTCTTGGGAACAGCTGCGAAAACTTGCTATTCATTCTCTTGACCATGCAAGAGTTAGACTTTGTAATATGCTTTCAAATTTTTCTGGTTTTACTTCAGAACGTGTTATAGTAGTTTTTGATGCACATAAGGTAAATGGAGGAAAAGGTGATATAATATATACAGATGAAATTATAATAGTTTATACAAAAGAAAAAGAAACTGCAGATACATATATAGAACGTACTTCTAAAGTTTTGTCAAAAAAATATACTGTTAGAGTTGCTACATCTGATATAACAGAACAAATTATAATAATAGGCTCTGGTGCAAAAGTTGTTTCTGCAAAATCTTTTGAAGAAGAAATAAAAATACTTAATAAAGAAATAAGTAAAAAAATAAATAATAGACCAGTAAAAAATAATATGTTATCTGATAACATAGATAAAAAATCTATGGATTTATTAAATGGTCTAAGATTTAGTGATGTGGCTAATAATAAGAATAAAAATATCAAAAAATTAAACAATAAATAAGGTAAAAATAAAAAATTAAATACAAACGAGATTTTATATTATGCTTAGCTTAGCTGTTGCACCTGTTTTAATAATGCTCTTTTATATATATATAAGAGACAAGTATGAAAAAGAGCCGAAAAAATTATTATTCGTTGGTACTACATTTGGTATCGTTATAACATTTCCAATTGTTTTTGTTGGAAATTATTTAATGCTATTTTTACCCAAAAATTTTGGACTTTTGGGAGAGTCTTTTTACAATTCTTTTGTTATTTCTTCTTTTACAGAAGAGATTTTTAAATACATTGTGTTATTTTTTCTTACATGGAAAAATAGAGAGCTAAACGAGCCATTCGATGGTATAGTGTATGGTGTTTTTATATCTCTTGGTTTTGCATTTTTAGAAAATATACTATATGTTTTTAGCGAAGATGTCGGAGGTATTTCAACGGCTCTAACAAGAGCTGTTATTTCGGTTCCAGGACATGGTCTTTTTGGTGTTTTTATGGGTTACTTTTTCACGAAAGCGAAATTTGATATAAATAACAATGAACAGATAGGACATAATAAAACTAAATATTTAAGCTTAGCTATTATAGTGCCATGGATGGTACACGCTTTTTATAATTTTTTGCTACTTAGCGGGCTTAATTTTTTTATATTTTTAGTTTTTTTGATTATATTGTGGTATATATGTATAAAATTAATAAAAACACATATAGAGTCTTCTCCTTTCAAAGTATTTTAATAACTATAATAAATGACTAAAAGCCGTGGCAAAAATGCCTTTTTATTGTAAAATTTTATTGACTAAATTTAATTATATGGTTATAATTATAGTTGTTTATATAAGGGGAGCTATGAAACTTTTAATTAAAACAACATTACAAAGGAATTAACAAGAGGAGAACATAATGAAAAGATTTACAGATGTAACTGAAGATTTTAGAGAATGTGCAATGAATTATTTTCCTAAAAAGAAAAACCACGTATGTTCTATTGTTACACTAACTACATTACTTACACTTATTTTTGGTGCGTTGGCATTTTTGTATTTGAAATATAAAAAAGACCAAGATTATTTTGATGAGTACGACGATTTAGATGATTTCGAATTGGACGACGATGTACTTTATGCAAAAGACAACGATATAGAAGAGTAAAATTGAAAAAGGTAGGTTTATCCTGCCTTTTCACTACATAATATTGAGGTTTTATGAAAATAAATGATATAATTTTAAAAAAACGGCAAGGCAAAAAATTAACAAGAAAAGAAATAGATTTCTTTGTATCTGGTTATAATTCAGACAAAATACCAGATTATCAAGCAGCAGCACTACTTATGGCTATTATGTTTGTAGGTCTTGATAAAGAAGAAACATACAATCTTACAATAGCTATGGCACAAAGTGGAGAAATGCTAGACCTTAGCAGTATAAATGGCTTAAAGATAGACAAACATTCTACAGGTGGAGTTGGAGACAAAATTACACTTATTGCTTCGCCTATTGTAGCCAGTTTGGGTATTCCGGTTGCGAAGATGAGTGGTCGTGGACTTGGTTTTACTGGTGGCACTGTAGATAAACTTAACTCTATACCGGGCTACAAAACAGAAATGAGTATAAATAAATTTGTAAAACAGGTAAACGATATAGGTATAGCATTAATAGGACAAACAACAAATGTTGCCCCTTGCGATAAAAAACTATACTCATTAAGAGATGTTACAGCAACTGTAGATAATATATCTCTTATATCTGCCTCTATTATGAGCAAAAAACTTGCAAGTGGTGGAGATGCTTTTTTGTTTGATGTAAAAGTTGGCAGGGGTGCTTTTACTAAAAATATAAAAGAAGCTAGAGAATTAGCAACTTATTTGACAGATATAGCATCACAGAACAACAAAAAATCAAAAGCTATGATAACAAATATGGAACAGCCACTAGGTAATGCAGTAGGTAATTGGTTAGAAATTGTAGAAGTTATAGATACACTTAAAGGCAATGGTCCAAAAGATGTCATAGAAATATCCCTACATGTTTCTGCTCATATGCTCTGTCTTGCAGAAAAAGGAACTTTTGAAGAATGTTATAATTTATCAAAAAATCAAATAGAAAATGGCAAAGCTTTTAGAAAATTTAAAGAACTAATACAAAATCAAGGTGGTGATGTAAATTTTATAGATAACCCTAATTTATATAAAAAATATGATTCTTATAAGGTACAAGCTACAAAAACTGGATATATACAAAAACTAGATGCACAGGATATTGGTATGATTGCTTGTAACCTTGGTGCAGGTAGAAACACAATAGAAGATGAAATAGACCCATTGGCTGGTATCTTTTTTCATAAAAAAGTAAACGATTATGTAAAAATTGGTGAGCCAATTGCAACAGTTTATACACAAAAACAAGAGGCACTAAAAGAAATAACAGAATATATAGAAAATGTGGTACCTATAGAAAGTAATAAAACAGAAGATTTACCACTTTTCTTTGAATTATAAGGAGAAAATATGAGAGTATACAATTTTGGTGCGGGTCCTGCAATGCTTCCAGAAAGCGTGCTACAACAATCAGCTGATGAAATGCTAGACTATAAAGGCAGTGGTATGAGTGTAAAAGAGCTTAGCCACAGACAAAGCCATGTTATAGATATTGCAAACGAAACAGAAGAACTTTTTAGAGAACTTATGAGTATACCTAAAAATTACAAGGTTCTTTTTTGTCAAGGTGGAGCTTCCATGCAATTTGCTATGGTACCATTCAACCTTTATAGAACTGGTGTATGTGATTTTTTAATTACAGGTATGTGGTCGGAACGTGCTGCGGCACAGTCAAAGCAGTATTTAACAGTAAATGAAGTGGCAAGTTCTAAAGACAAAAATTTTAGCTACATACCACAAATAGATGAAAATAAATTGTCTAAAAATGCCGATTATTTTCACTATACAGCAAACAATACAATATACGGTACAGCTGTGAACAATCTTCCAAACACAAACGCTCCAATTGTTGCAGATATGACATCTTGTATTTTGGGTCGTGATTATAATGTTTCAAAGTTTGGCATTATATATGCAAGTACACAAAAACAAGTAGGTATTACTGGTCTTACAGTAGTAATTGTTAGAGAAGATTTAATAGGGAAACCACATAAATATACACCAATAATGTTGAATTATGAAACATATTCTAAAAATGAGAGTATGTATAACACTCCACCTGTTTATTCTATTTATATGACTCTTTTAGTTCTTCGCTGGATAAAAGAACAAGGAGGAGTAGTAGCAATGGAAAAAAATAATATAAAAAAATCAGATTTAGTATACAATCTAATAGATAATTCTAAATTGTATAAACCTTATGTAGAAAAGAGTGCAAGGTCTATAATGAATATAACATTTTCTACTGGAAATTCAGAACTTGATAAAAAATTTGTAAAACAAGCAGAAGAAAATGGACTCGTAAGTCTCGGAGGATATCGTTTAACAGGTGGTATGCGTGTTAGTCTTTACAATCCTTTTCCAATAGCTGGAGTAGAAAAATTAGTATCTTTTATGAAACATTTTGAGGAGGAAAATATTAATGAATAATGTATTAACTTATAATATTACAACTTTAAATAAAATTGCACCCTGTGGCTTGGCTGAATTGCCACAGGAACGTTTTATTATTTACAAAAATGATGAAATACAAAATCCAGAGGGGATACTTGTTCGTAGTGCAAAAATAAACGAATTGTCAGATGGACTGCTTGCAATTGCACGTGCTGGTGCTGGTGTAAATAATATACCAGTAGAGGAATGTACAAAAAAGGGTATAGTTGTTTTTAATACTCCGGGTGCAAATGCAAATGCTGTAAAAGAACTTGTTATAGCAAGTCTTATATTTAGTTCTAGAAATGTATACCAAGGAATTAAATGGACGCAAGAACTTGCAGCAACAAGTGAAGTACCTACTCTTGTAGAGGCAGGTAAGAGCAAATTTGCAGGCCCTGAAATAAAAGGCAAAACTTTAGGAGTTATGGGACTTGGTGCTATAGGTGGTCTAGTTGCAAATGCTGCTGCAAATTTAGGCATGAATGTAATAGGATACGACCCTTTTATAACAATAGATGCTGCTTGGAATCTTTCTAGTAAAATAGAAAAAGCAATAACAGAAATAAACTTATACAATCGTCTTGACTACTTATCTGTACATATACCTGTAAACAGTGAGACTCTTCATATGTTTAACCGTGAATTTTTCAAAAAATGTAAAAAAGGTATACGTATCGTTAATTTTTCAAGAGAAGAGCTATTTGACAATGAAGCATTACTAGAAGCAATAGAAGAAGGTATAGTTGCGAGCTATACAACCGATTTTCCTTCAGCACAGCTTTTAGGTCATCCAAATGTTATTACTATTCCACATTTAGGTTCTTCTACACCAGAATCTGAAGAAACTTGTGCGACAATGGCAGCAACACAGCTTCGCAATTATCTTTTATATGGAAATATAAAAAATTCTGTAAATTTTCCTAATTGTCGAATCCCGTATTCTGGAAGAAGACGTATTTGTTTGTTTACAAAAAATGAGCATAGTATTATAAGTTCGGTTTCTAATATTTTAGCTACAAATAATTTGAATATAAATGAAATGGTTAATCGTAGTAAAAAAGATACTGCATATACGATAATAGAAGTAGACAATAGTGATAATAATATTCCAATCCAAGATATTTTAAATATACCAGATGTAATAAATGGGAGGCTAATATAATGATAAAACCTTTTAAATCTTTTTCTCCTAAACCAGAATATGTAAAACAAATAGCAGCACTCCCATATGATGTAGTAAGTACAGATGAAGCTAGGCTAGAGATAGAAAATAACAAAATTACTTTTTTAACAGTAGATAAACCAGAGGCAACACTTGAAAAAGATATAGACCAATATTCTGAAAAAGTTTACAAAAAAGGTGTAGAAAATTTCGATTTACTTAACAAATATTTTGAATATTTGACAGATGAACCTAGTTTTTATATTTACGAGCTATCTTTTATGGGAAATACTCAAACAGGTATTGCAGCTCTTGTTAGCACAGAGGATTATAATACAAATAAAATAAAAAAACACGAATTAACACGACCACCAAAAGAAGAAGACCGTATTAATCATATGCTTTCATTAAAAGCACATACTGGTCCTATTTTTATGACATACAAGGGTAATGAAAAAGTAACAGAACTTTTGAAAAATTATAAAGAGCAAAATAAACCTATATATGATTTTATTTCGAAAGATGTTACACATAAAGTTTGGATAATAACAGATAATAATATAAACAAAAAAATAAGCGAATATTTTGAAAAAATAGATTCTCTTTATATAGCAGATGGGCATCATCGTGCAGCAGCAGCTAGTAAAACACATGATAGACTAAACATACCATCTACAGAAAATTTTTTGGCTGTTATTTTTCCAAAAGACGAATTAAAAATACTTGCTTATAACCGTGTTATAAAAGGGTATTTAGGTTTTGATATAGATAATTTTATACAAAATTTGCAAGAAAAATTTTATGTAGAAGAAAGTAAAGAACCTGTTATTCCAATAGTATCTGATATTTTTGGAATTTATATTTCTAATAAGTGGTACAAAATTAGTTTGAAGAAAAAAATAAACGATTTACCTGTAAAAATTCTTACGGAAAATATTATACAGCCAATATTAAAAATAGAAGACCAGCGTACAAGTGATAGAATAGACTTTGTGGGTGGTATAGAATCTATAAAAAATATTATAGAACTTGTAGACGATAAGAAATGGGATATTGGGATAACAGTTTGTCCTACTACTATGGACCAGCTTATAGAAATATCGGACCAAAATGGATTAATGCCACCAAAATCTACTTGGTTTGAACCTAAGTTACTAAGTGGCATTTTTATAAATAAATTTTAATTGTAAAGAATAACTTAAAGTGTATGTACAAACAAATTAAAGTGAACTATTTTAATTTGTTTGTACTTAATAGTGGGATGAAAAATTGAAATCAGTTTTTTATTTCACTATTTTAATATATAAAAACGAGGCGAAAATGAAACAATTAAAAATAAACTATACAAGTGATATGCATGGATTTATGCCAGAAATGTTAGAAATTGCAAAAGAATTAACAAAAGATGAAAATACAATAAATATAGATTGTGGAGATTCCACTGCAGGTTCTTCTTTTACTCGTTTTTTGATACATGAAGATGAGCATTTATCTTACAATCAACATATGATAGCTACAGCTATGAACATAGGAAAATATGACTATATTACTCTTGGAAATCATGATTTTAATTTTGGGCTTCACCCTTTAAAAATTTATTTAGAAAATATAAGAGCCGAATGTATTTGTGCAAATGTAACATGGGAAAATGCACCTATAAAAAAGTGGGAAATAATTACTCTTACAAATGGGTTAAAAATAGGAATAACAGGAATAGTAACTGACTTTATAAATGTGTGGGAAAAACCAGAAAATATAAAAGGTATAACAATATCACCGCCATATGAAGCTGTAAAATTAGCATTTAACGAAATTAAAGACAAGTGCGATTTTACAATATGTATTTATCATGGAGGTTTTGAAGGTGATATACAAACTGGTCAAATTTTATTATACAATGGTGAAAATATAGGTTTAGAAATTTGTAATACTTTAGATTTTGACCTATTACTTACAGGGCATCAACATAATTTAATAGAAAGCCACAAAATAAAAAATACACATATTGTGCAACCCGGAGCTTATGGTACTAATTATATTATAATAGATGTTATTTTTGAAAATGGAGAAAAACCAAAAATAACAAGTAAATTGCATAAGCCTGAAAAAATTGAAAATATAAAAGAATTTTTTGAAAATATAAAAATTGAAAGTAAAAAATCTAACATATCAGATAACATTGTTTTACTTGAAAGATTAGAGAAAACATTAATGAGAGAAAAAGATTGGCTTGAAGAGCCAATAGGAACTATAGAAAAAGAACTTTTGCCAGACGATAAATTGAAAATGGCATTATATGGTAGTAATATAGCAGATTTTTTTAATAAAATTCAAATTAATGCAACAAATGCACAGATTTCTGTAACGAGTCTTGCAAATAATATATCTGGTTTTACAAAAGATGTTTCTATAAAAGATGTAATGAACAATTATCCTTATATGAATCATCTTGTTATTTTGGAAATAGATTATCATTCTTTAAAATCTGTAATAGAGCAAAGTCTTTCTTATTTTCTTATGATAGATGGAGAAATAACGATAAATCCAAGATTCACTACACCAAAATCTGAACATTATAATTTTGATTATTTTTATGGTATAGAGATAGAGTATAATTTAAATGAACCAATAGGAAATCGTGTAATAAGTATAAAAAAAGATGGTAAAGAATTAAACGAAAATGAAAAATATACTCTTACAACAAACAATTATAGAGCTACAGGAACAGGTGGCTACGATGCCTATAAATCTTGTAAATTGATAAAAGAATACAAAGAAGATGTAACAGATTTGATTATAGAATATATTAAAAAAAAGCCTAATTGTTAAAACTAGGCTATTTTTTGTTTTATTAATTAGCTATTACACGTATTATTTGTGTTACTTGCTCTCCTCCACCCTCTATTGTTACATATAAATTTTGCTCGGCTGTTCTATTACCTACTAACCATGTCCAGCTTGTAACTCCAGCTGCATTTGTATTTCTTGGTTCTAAGCCTTGTGCAGTGCTTAGATTTCCACTATTTCCTAGTCGAACGCTTATTGTGTATCTTGTGTTTGGTTTGCCTTGTATTGTTACTATTGGTCTTTCTCCTCTTATAACAGTAGAAGGTGCCGTTACTATTAATGTATTAGGCGAATTTTCTTCTTGTGTATTTTGAGGAAAAGGTACGGCATGACCAGACTCAAGTAATCTATTATTTAAATTTATATTTGGTTCTATCCAAACATATCTTCGTAGCCTATTAAACCTATCTCTATCATTTCCAGAAGATTGTAGAAAAACTGTAGAACCGGGACCAATATAGCTACTTAAAAATTCTATTGCTTCGTTAAAGCCAGCCTCTCCCCGTTCTGGTGTATCTATTCCTATAAATCTTACTATTTCACCGTTTGTTAGCTCTATTGTATCTCCATCTATTATACGTCTTACTGTGGCACTAGGAAAATTAAGACTATTTGTATTTATATATATAACATTATTATTAAAACTTACGTTTAGTCCAAAACTCTCAGCAACAAAACGTAAAGGTAAAAATGTAGTGCCATCAATTATTCTTGTAGCAGTATCTAATTCAACTTCATTTCCATTTACAATTGCTATATTACTTTCTATAGATGTAACAATTTTAGTATTATCTCTATCAATTTCTATTTGCCTTAAATTTTCATTCCATAAAATTTTAACACCAATAATTGATGTAATGTCTCTTGCTGGTATAAGTGTACAACCATCTATTATTAATGCACTATTTTCTATATTTACATTTTCACCGTTTAATTTGATAGAAATATTTGCAAAAATTTGTGTATTAAGAGAAAAAATAATTATAAAAAATACAAATGTACTAAAAGTTATTTTGTTTAATTTTTTCATGTATACTCCTTTATTGTATAGTATGTTCATTATTAAAACTATTATAAAGAAATATATGTGCGTAAAATGTAGAAAAATCAATTTTTGAAATATATGTATTTATTGCAAATAATTTATCGTTGAAAGGATTTAAATTAAGTATTAAAACTAATTTTAGACACAATAGTTTACATAATTGAATAAAAACCACCCAGATTGTATCTATGATATCAAAAATATAAAAATTTTATAAATATGGGGGTGTAAAAATTATGTTATTTATATTAATGTCGATTAAGCCTTTTGGTGTTATATCAACTGGGTAGATTTAAAATCAAATCTTAAACAAGATTTAACGATATTATTGAATTTCAAAATTCAAAGAATGTAAATGAAGATGTATTTTAGTAATTATAGAAAAATCAGCTTGTAAGTTAAAATTTGCAAGCTGGGTTTTACGTTCAAATAGATTAAAATAATATTTTGTTTATGTAATTATTTTTTAGATTTTTGTAATAGATACTAATAATTTGTTAAATAATAAAATAATTTGTGTAAATATCAAAAAAAGTATTGACATTTTATTTTGTATAATGTAAAATTGTCTCAGTAAGAGAAAACTCCCATTCAACTAGACTTTTAGTACATTGTTATAGTGTATACTCTTATAAATAAATTTAAAGGAGTTAATATGAAAAAACGAAAGCGTTTTATACCCAAAATTTTAGAAAGTAGAAATTCAAGAAATGTCTAAAAAGTATTCCGTCAAAAATAGTAATATAGACATTTCTCAAAAAACATTTTTACATATTAGCATATACACAATGTTTTTGCAATAGTTAATTAAATTTTGAATATTAAATATATCGAAAAGGATGGTTTTATAGTAATGAAAAAATTTACGAAAATTATTACTACAGCATTAATTTTGTCTTTAATACCTGTTACTTCTTTTATATCCTCAATAGTATTTTTACCGAGAAATGTATCAGACAATTATAGTGAAGCTTTTTTTGAAAATGTAATATTTAGAAATTCTATAATTTTTCCAATGGATTTCCATTCTAGCAATTATGCAAAATTGGCAATAACAGAAGCATCCCAAATGTCATTTTTAAATCTTGATATGACTGATGAAGAAGTAATAGAATACGCTAAATTTATATATGAAGCTTTAAAAAGAGGAGAATTTGAATCTTTAGAATTTCCATCAATAACATATAGTTTTGGAGAAAGTGTTGCCTATAGCATTTTAACTCAAAACAATTAACACAAAAATTTGATATTGTATCGTGTTCCCACTACGGAGTACGCATATTTAAATAAAAAACAAATATGTATACTTCGTTTAGTTGGAACACGTTCTATATTGAAATTTTTATACAATGCTTGGTATGAATTTTTTACATATTTGGAGAACTAAAAATGATAAATATTAATAACCTTAACAAAAAATATTCTTCTAAGATAGTGCTAGATAATATAAATTTAAAACTCGACAATAACAAAATACATTTTCTAGTAGGTAAAAATGGAAGTGGAAAAACTACTTTATTCAAATGTCTTTTAGGATTAGAAAAATACGAGGGAGATATTTTTTATAATGAATTATCGTTAGTTAATGTACGTAATAAGATAAATATAATTTTCGATGATGTTCCTTTTTACAATAACTTAAACGGTTATCAAAATATTAAATTGCTCACCATTGAAAGTAAGGAAATGTATTCAGATAAGTTGATTTTAGATTTATTAACTAATAAAAAATTAACAGAGAAAGTAAAAAATTATTCTTTAGGTGAACGTAAAAAACTTGCCATAATATGCTCCATTATACTAAAACCAAAATATTTATTTTTAGATGAAATTTCAAATGGATTAGATATAGAAACTTCCGATATTTTGAAAAATATATTAACAGACTTAAAAAAAGATTGTCTGATAATTGCTACAGGTCATCATTTTGATTTTTATAAAGACATAGTTGATGATTTATTAATATTAAATAATGGTAATATAAATCACTTAATTGACTATAAAAAAAATGGAGATAATATTTATGACATTTATAAAAAATACACTGAAAATGACTAGAAGTGAATTATATTATCAATGGAGTTCTAAAAAGATTATACTTATAATTGCTATATTATTAGGATTTGCTGTAATTCACCTTTTAGGTCTTTATAACAATGTTTTAAGTGCCTATAACCTATACAGATTTTCCGAAGCTAGGCATATTGAGGAAGGAAGAGATATTATAGAAGTTTTAAGTGAGCCTATGTATGAATTTGTTCACGAAAATACCAGAATTATTAGTAATACTTTAAGGTATGATTTTATATCACTTTCTAGTTCAATACAAAATTTATCACCACAAAATGCTATGAGCAATTTTTTAGAATTTGTTGTATTTGCTATATGTACAGTTATATTTGGAATATATGCAGCTTACATAGCATTTTATGAATATAGATTAAAAATTCACAAAATCACATCCGTTAAATACTCTCAGTTAATTATAATTTTAGGTAGATTATTATCTATCGCAATTGTTGTTATATTATCTATTGCTATATCATTGTTGTTTATAGGTCTAGGTAGTATTTTTGTTAGAAATTTACTATATGAACAGATACCTATAAATAATTTTACATTAGATATTTTAGGCTATAGTTTTGGATTGCCACCTCAGTTATTACTGTCGTTTGGAGTATTATTTTTCTATGTTATTATTGGTTTTTCAATATCTTATATATTTAAGTCTATAATTATACCTACTATAGTATTATTTTTGTACGGATTTATTATACCCATTTTAGGAGCTTATGATTTTAGAAATATCTTTTCTTATTTTGCTCATAATGTTTTTTCGTTTGAATCTCGTTTTATAATGTTTAGACCACATCAAATTAATGAATATTATGGTATTGCAATTATTATATTTACAGTATTTTTTCTATTTTTAACAATGCTCTATATTTCTAATAAACGTAGTTTATATGATTAGGTAATACTCAATAATGACAAAATAATTTAAATATGACTTATTTACAAAAGTTTATAATAGAGAAATGCAAGAAAAATTTTATTTAATATAAATCAACAAAGTAAAAATAAAAAATTTTATCTTTGTTGATTTATTATATTTGTGATATTACCTAAATTATATTTCATATAACTTTTTTCTAAAAATTACACAAAATGAAAATTTCAAGAATATTTTTTTTTAATTACCATGGAAAAACACCATAAAATCCAGATATTATAAGGGATACACAGCTTGCAAAATTAAAAATAATTTCATACGCAATAATTGACAAAATTAATTTTTTTTGATAAAATTAAAATATCAGTACAATAGTTTACATAATTTCAGGAAACATCGAAAAAAGATTTAAATTTATATGTACTGTATTGATGTTGGATAAAAAATTAGAAACCGTGGAGGATATAAAATTATGTTACTTATGTTTATGGCAATTAAGCCTTTTGGATATGGAAATAAAGTTGAGATTGACCCAATAAATTAAAAAAGGAGTGTACAAAATTTAATTTATTATGTAAAATGTTATATAAATACAATTTCTTACATAATTAAATGAAACTTAAACCTTTTTGTTTGCAAGATATTGGGGATGTGCCAACGGATAATTGAAAAAATACACTGAACTCTTATGAGTTGTAATGTGGGGTTAGGTTGTAATTTGTTTTTTTGTCTACATACATTAAGGAGACTATATGTTAGATAAAGTGTTAAAAAAAGTGTTGGCTATAATACCAGTTTTTTTATTGGTTTTTAGTTTTAATGTTTACGCAAATCAAGATGGGTATAGTAATATTGAACCTATTTTTGCTGAAATTGTGGTTATTGATGGCGTAAGACATGTCGATGTTGAAGGAAGAATGGTTCCTATTAGTGATGGTAACTATGATGTTATTTCTAATAGACATGGTTTTCTTGGGACTTTTACTCTAAGTGATGGTGTTACATCTTCGTTTAGAAGATTAATGCAGAACAATAATTTATTTAATAGAAATTTAAGGATTACTCCTATTGCTTTTGGACCAGGTATAACTTCTGTTGATATTTTAGTTACTGGTTCTGGTATGAACCCTGTTCAATTTAATTCAGTTACTGCAATGTCTTCTAGAAGTGTAAGCATACCTTGGAATGCTGGAAATGTTTCTATTTATGTACAAACTAGAGGAGCTAATGGAGCAGTTACTATTAGTATAGTAGATAATTAAAAGTAAATAAATTTGGGATAAGTAATTAAATAAATACCCCACGTACAACATAAAAGTATGTAGGCAAATTAAACAAAACCTAAAAACGAAAATATAGTAAACCTAACCACAGATTACAACACATGAGAATGGCAGAGGAACAAATCATAGTGTGTTGTTTGTAACGAAAATTAGTAAATAAGGAAGTAAATTGGCTAAATTTTCAGAAATACCTTATGTTCGTTTAGAATATAAGGTAATAGAAAAAAATTTAATTTCCTTAATTAGTGAATTTAAAAACTCAAAAAGTGCCGCAAAAGCTGTAGAAAATTTTAATAACATTTATTCGTTAAACTTATAAAAATCGGAAAATGTGGAGGAAATAAAACATGATAATTTTATTAATGACAATTAAGCCGTTCGGATATGGAAAACCTACTGATGTTGCACCAACAAATTAAAAAAGGAGGAAATTAATTGAAAAAAATTAGTGAAATCCCTTATGTTCGTTTAGAATATAAGGAATTAGAAAAAAATTTAAATTTCTTAATTAGTGAGTTTAAAAGCTCAAAAAGTGCTGATGAAGCTATAGAGAATTTTAATAAAGTTTATGCATATTTAGAAGACTTTCAAACAAATTTTAGGTTAGCCCGTATAAGACATACACTTAATTTAGAAGATGAGTATTACTCTAAAGAAGTTGAATATATAGATGAAATAGAAGCTAAATTACAAGTAGTTTTTCAGGAAATGGGAGTAGCTACTCTAAATACGCCTTTTAGAAATGAATTAGAAGAAAAATGGGGAAAACTTCTTTTTATTAATGAAGAAATTGAGTTAAAAATTGTATCACCAGAGATAATAGAATATTTACAAAAAGAAAGTAAGCTCAAAAATGAGTACAATAAACTTACAGCAAGTGCTAAGATTGAATTTGATGGAAAAGTTCTAAATCTTTCACAAATAGGAGCTTATCTTGAAAATTTAGACCGTGATATACGTAAAAATGCTTTAAATTCTATGGCTAATTGGTATATTGAAAATAAAGAAAAATTAGATAATATCTTTAGTGAATTAACAGAATTAAGAACTAGTATAGCTAAAAAACTAGGTTTTGAAAACTTTGTGGAACTCGGATATTATCGTAATATTAGAAACTGCTACGATAGTAAAATGGTAGCTGAATTTCGTAAAGGAATTTTAGAATACCATTCTATTATATAGACTATTGCCTAGCTCAAGTAGTAGCACTTTATTTTTGGTCGGAGAAACAAGAAGACCATAGCAAAGCATGGGAG
>WRGD01000107.1 GCA_009787355.1 Defluviitaleaceae bacterium
GGTCTATATAATCTACAAAATTTATAAACCTTTCAAAGCTCATTCCCATACTTTGGTGTGGAGACAGAGTTCTAAACCAACCTACAAATATATATCCATCTCTTCTTGGTGCTTGTGGTAACATACCTAGTGTGCTTCCTATAGGTCTAGTCCATGTTTCTATTATATTTCCGTTATGGTCAGCAATGTGTATTTGTGCTGTTTGTACATCTCCTACGGTAATAAAAGGACTTATATTTCTATATATGTTTTGTCCTATTCCTTGTATGTTCATAAGCTGATTTGTACTTATAAAGTTACCATGAATATTTCTATATTCAACAATTCTATTAGCAAGTGTAGTACCTATACCTGGCAATGTTTGTAATTCTTGTACAGTAGCTGTATTTATATTTATCAAACTATGTACATCTGTATTATTTGTCCCCTGTGTACTACTTACTGTAATAGCAAATCTAATATTGTTGTATAAATTCTGCCCTATACCCTGTACATTCATTAACCCACTTGTACTTGTAAAATTGCCGTGTGTATTTCTGTATTCTACAATTCTATTAGCAAGTGTAGTACCTATACCTGGTAATGCTTGTAACTCTGCAACACTGGCTGTGTTAATGTTTATTAACCCCGACTGATTTATTTGTTGTGTAATATTTAGAATTTCAATATATGTTATTTGTACATCAGGTTCAAAATCTTCTACTTCATGTTCATATTCATTTTGAATGTAAAGATTATTGTAACCAGACAAATCTTGGTTATATTCATTTGCAAATATAACCGAATTGCTGGAAATAAAAAATATTACTACAAATAAATTTTTAAAAAACAGTTTTATATTTCTGTCCATAGTTTCTCTCCTTATTTAGTCTATAGAGGTAAATTAATAATAAAAATATTGTAACATTATAACAACCCACATTCAAATAATAATTTATTACATAAATGGTAAAATTAATGATAAAAAGACTGTCGATTAATTAATCGACAGTCTAACAAAGAAAAGCGATTGACATACTAGAAATAATATGATATATTATTTCTAAGTAAAAAAAGTAGAAGCTCCCCGCTCTCACCTATGCATACTGCCCCTAGGTCTTATAGTTTTCAAAATAATGCAAATAATATAATTGTTTGCTTTTTGTTATTACGGTTTTTGGGTGCTTTTAGCATCTTTTTTTATGCATTCGTATATCTAAAGATATACGAATATTAATAATATTTGTTTTGTATTATAGGAGGTATTTTATCACAGGGTTAATGATTAATGACCAAATAAGAGATAAAGAGGTTCGTCTCATAGATGAAAATGGTACTCAAATGGGTATTGTTTCTAACAAAGAAGCTCAAGATTTAGCTCTTTCAAAACGATTAGATTTAGTAAAAATTTCACCAACTGCAAAGCCACCAGTTTGTAAAATTATGGATTATAGCAAACATCGTTTTGACCAACAAAAAAAAGAAAAAGAAGCAAGAAAAAAACAAAAAACTGCTACAATTAAAGAATTACGTCTTTCTCCTAATATCGATACTCATGACATCAATGTAAAAATAAAAAAAGCAAAAGAATTTTTGAAAAATGGTGATAAAGTAAAAATAAGTATTCGTTTTAAAGGTCGTGAAATAGGATATTCTGACAATTCTCTAGAAATTTTTGATATGTTTGTAAAAAGCGTGGAAGAATACGGAAATATTGAAAAGCCGCCGAAAAAAGAAGCACGTATGATGAGTATGTTTTTATCCCCAAAGCAATAAAAAAATAATTAAATAATGGAGGTTGTAATGCCTAAGCTTAAAACAAATAAAGCTGCCTCAAAAAGATTTAAGGCAACTGCATCTGGAAAATTAAAAAGAAACAAAGCTAATAGAAGACATATACTCGGTAAAAAATCTACAAAGAGAAAAAGAGGTTTGCGTAAAGCTGGTTATGTAGATAAAACAAATGAAAATCAAATGAAGAGATTATTACCTTACGTATAATTATTTTTTTAGGAAAGGAAACTTTTTATGGCAAGAATTAAAGGGGCAATGAACGCTCGAAAAAAACACAAAAAAGTTTTAAAAATGGCTAAAGGTTTCAGAGGAGCAAGAAGCAGACAATATAGAATTGCAAAGCAATCTGTAATGCGTGCAATGGCAGCTTCCTTTGCTGGTCGTAAGCAAACAAAGAGAGAATATAGAAAATTGTGGATAACTCGTATAAATGCGGCTGCTCGTATACATGGTCTAAGCTATAGTAAATTTATGAATGGTTTAAAACTTGCAAATATAAATATAAATAGAAAAATCTTGTCAGATTTAGCTATCACAGATGCTACAGCGTTTGCTAGTTTGGTTGATAAAGCTAAAGAAAAACTATAAAATTCTATATAAAATTAACCACCGCTACACTAAGTTAGAGGTGGTTAATTTTTATATGATAAATTAATACAAATTATTAATTCGCTGCAGCCAAATTATATATTTTTTGTGCATCGTCCAAATTTAGTTTTACAAAACTACTAAAATTACCACCTGTATTTATTTTTAAAGTTTCCAACAGCTTTGGTATATCTTCTTTTTTTGCTCCAAGTTCTTTAAAACTTGTTGGCAATCCAATTTCTTTCCAAAATTCTTTAAGAGATTCTATACCTTTTAATGCTGTTTCTTCTTTATTCCCATTACATTCTATGCCCCATACTTTTACAGCTATTCTAGCAAAACGGTCTACATCTTGTTTATAAACGTAATTCATCCACGCTGGAAACATAACAGCAAGCCCTGCACCATGTGCAACATCGTACAATGCACTTAATTCATGCTCTAGCATATGAGTTCCCCAATCTTCAATACGACCAACACCTAAACTACCATCATGTGCTACCATTCCAGCCCATGTTAAATTTGCTCTTGCCTCATAATTGTTCGGTTCTTCTATTGCTATTTTTGCATATTTTATAATTGTACGAAGAACTGCTTCGGATAACTCATCTGTAATTGTTACACCTTTTACGTTTGTAAAATATCTTTCAAAAATATGGCTCATCATATCAGCAACACCACAAGAGGTTTGATATGGTGGTAATGTATAGTTTAACTCTGGATTTAACAAAGAAAATACGGGCTTAATAGGGTCTACAACAAGTCCTCTTTTTAATGGCTGCTCTCCAGTTTTTGTAATAACAGTTGCATTACTAACTTCGCTACCTGCAGCGGGTATTGTAAGCACTGTTGCAAGAGGTAGTGCTTTTGTTACAGGTGCTTTATGGTCGAACAAGTCCCAAAAATCACCATCATAACAAACACCTGCAGCTATTGCTTTTGCACTATCTATTGCACTACCACCGCCTACTGCTAATATAAAATCTACATTTTCATTTTTGCAAAGCTCTATACCTTCATATACAAGAGTATCTATAGGATTTGGTATTGCACCACCTAAATTTATATATTCTATATTATGTTCTTTTAGAGAGTTTTCTACTTGCTCTAAAAGTCCACTTTTTACAACATGACCTACGCCATAATGTATAAGAACTTTTTTTGCATTATATTTTTTTAAAAACTCTCCTGCTCTATGCTGCACATCTTTTCCGAAAACAAATTCTGTAGGTCTGTGATGTATAAAATTATTCATTTATATTCTCCTCTAAGTTATATGTTGTGAATGTAATTTTACTAGCTAATTAAATTATACTCTTTCTGGTTCATTATAATCTATATCAAATGTATCTACTGTTACTTTTCTTATTTTCTTTTCTGCAAGTGGTCTATCAGAGTAATCTGTTTCTGTATTTGCGATATCATTAATAGTTTCCATTCCAGATATAACTTTACCAAAAGCAGCATATTGTCCATCTAAATGGCTAGAATCTTCATGCATTATAAAAAATTGAGAACCAGCAGAATCTTTTGGAGCAGAACGTGCCATAGATATAACTCCTGCTGTATGATTCAAATTATTTTCAAAACCGTTTGAAGAAAACTCACCTTTTATATGATAACCCGGACCACCAGTACCACTACCTTCTGGGCAACCACCCTGTACCATAAATCCTTTTATAACTCTATGAAATATAAGACCATCGTAATAACCTTTTTTTACAAGACTTATAAAATTGTTTACAGTATTTTTTGCTATTTCTGAATATAACTCTATTTTTATAATTTCGTTATTTTCCATTTCTATTGTTACAATAGGGTTTTGCATTCTTATCCTTTCATACTTAACTACTAAGTTATTCTTTGTTTTATTACTTCGTGTAATATTATACCACAAGCTATAGATACATTCAAAGATTCCATTTTTATAATAGGTATTTTTATTTTTGTAGCACAAATATCCATAACATCTTGTGGTATACCATTTGCCTCGTTTCCCATAACTATACCTACACTATTTTTAAAGTTTACATTATAATGGTAATCATTTGCATATGGAGTTGTTGCCACTATATCTATATTATTTCTTGTCAAATATTCTATTATTTCTTTTGTGTTTATATTTTCAACTATTTTTAAATCAAAAATAGCTCCTGCTGAACTTCGTAAGACTTTATCATTATATATATTAACAGAATTCTTAGAAACAAGAACAAAATCTACACCAAAAGAAAGTGCACAGCGAAGTATTGTACCCATATTTCCTGGGTCATTTATTTCGTGTAGTATTAAAATAAATACATTTTTACTTATTTCTAAATCTTCTAAATTATATATATTTTTTTTACAAACTGCAAGTACACCTTGAGGAGTTACAGTTTTTGTTATTGCTTTGAAAATATTTTCTTTAACTAAATATAAATTTTCTAGATTTTTAAGTTTTGAATATTCTGATAAAAAATTTTCATTTTTAGTAACACTTTCACAAAAAACAATGTATTCTATATCAACTTCATGTGTAATATCCAAAATTCTACTACCCTCTATAACAAAGCTGTTATTTTCTTTTCCAAGTCTTATAGCTTTAATTTTTTTTACTACGAAATTTTCTTTTCCTATTTTTTTAAAATTCATTTTAGTAACTATCTTCTTCTATATGCTTTAAAAGTTTATATTTCTCCACTGATGCTCTTATTATCTCAGCTTTACTATTTAACTCTTGGCTACTTGCTGCAGCTTCTTCAGAAATAGCTGTGTTATGGCTTACTACGCTAGATATTTCGTTTACCCAAATAGATATTTCTTTCAATATAGAAGATTGTTCTTTACTTTTTTCTTCTATATCTTGTATAAATATGTTCATATTTTCTACATTTTGTAAAACAGTCTCGAATGATTTTGATGTATCTTCTGTATATTTTTTACCTTGTTCTATCTTTTCTAAAATATCAGATAATCTTCTTCTTGATTCTTTTGATGCCTTATTACTTTTTTCTGCTAAATCGGATACTTCCTGTGCAACAACAGCGAAGCCACGTCCATGTACACCAGCTCTTGCAGCCTCTACAGAAGCATTAAGTGCTAAAAGGGTAGTTTGTCTAGATATAGCTCCTATTACCTTTAAAAAATCTGAAATATGGATAGCCGCCTCGTTTATCTCATTTATAGCTTCTAGTGTAATATTCATATTTCTATTACCATCTTTTGCATTTCGTAGACTTTCACGAGACAATTTAGATACTTCGTGAGTATTTTCTACATTTTTTATTACTTGGTTTGATAAATCTTCTACAAATTCATTTAGCCCCTCTACTAGTCGGCTCTGTTCAGTAGCACCAGTTGCAACAGATATAGAAGTTTGGGATAACAAATTTGCAACAACCAGAATATCATTTGCATTATCACTCATTTCTTCTACTATATCATTTAATTTTAATATAAGTGTATTTGTGCTTTCCTTTATCTTGTTAAAAATACCTTTGTATTTTATTTTTATTAGAGGAGTAAAGTCGTTGTCGGACATTATATCTAACACTTTCGATAGTTCTATAACATAAGTATATATGTTTTCTTGTGTAGAATTAATTGTATTTTTTATATCATTAAAAATACCATTGTAATCACCTTTCATTTGTAAATCAAAAGCACCACTTGACATATTCTCAATTACATTACTAGCTTCATACATATTAGGTAATATAATACCTACAAAGTTTTTCAAATTTTCTAAATTTTTAAGCCACACCCCTTGTTGATATGCTATGTCTATATCTGTATCTGTATTCAAGTTTCCTAAAATAGCATTTTCTACAAGTGTATCTATTTGATTACTAATATCGACTAGATTCATTCGTAAATTATGTATTACAGTATTGTATATTCTCTTGTCTCCTCTAAAATCATCAAGAGGTATACTAAAGTCACCTATAGAAAAACCTTCTAAAACATTTATTACTTTTTCTTGATCTTTTGCTGAAATACCTATCATTTCATTTACATTAATAACAAGTTTTTTATAAAAACCATAATATTTATCATGTTTTATACTTACTTTCAAACTGCCGTTTTTTACTTCTTCAGTTATAGTTTCTAAATCTTTCATAATACTAAATATAGTTTTTGTCATTTGTATTGTAGCATTTTGCAAATCTTTTATTTCATTTTTTGTTTTTATTTCTTCTGTTTTTATATTTATATTTCCATCTGATATTTGATTTAAAGTTTTTACCATTTGTTTAATTGGATTTACAATATTTTTTTTGTTAAAGCGATAAGTTAAAATTATTAGAATAGTAGAAAAAGCAATGGAAATAATGGAACTGACAAGAACTTGATTAAAAACAGCATTGTTTATATGACCTATAGATTGACCAACAAAAAAAGCACCTATAGGGTCGCCCATGCCATTAAAGAAGGGTCGATAATATGTATAGTATGGTTTTCCTAAAATAGTTGCAAAACCTCTATAGTCTAATCCTTGCTCAAAAACATAATCATATACATGAGATTCTAAATAAGTATTAACTATTCTTTCTCCATCAATCTTTATAGAAGACATAAGCCTTCTGCCTGCATGGTTAAAAATCGTTACTTCAGCACCTATCTGATTATATATTCTATCTACAAAACTTTCACTTGTAATATTATATCCAACACTAAGTGTACCGATATTTACATTAAAATCTCCCTGTGTATATATCGGTATAGCTGCGAGTACATTCATATAATGTTGACCATTTATTTCTATATCGTTGTATATTTCTCCTCTTAATGCATATTCTATAGATGTTCTATCGTCTAATCTTTGACCTATATTGTCTTCATATGTGGAAAAAAGAACCCTACCATTTACATTTGTTATTACTAAAAAATCGAAATCTAAAATATCTACAAATTCAGATTTTAAATCATATATTATAGAGCCTATAATAGTCTCGTTGCCTGTAGATATTGCAGATATAAGATTATCATTAACACTGAGCATATTTGCAATATTTAGAGAAGATAAACGTAACCCATCTAAAATCGACTCCTTATAAGATACAGCTGTTACAATATTATCTCCAAGCAAAATTTCATGAACTCTATTATTACTCGAAAGTACAGTTGAAAAAGTAACAAATAGTGTACTAACAACTGTAAAAACTGATATTATAAATAATTTTTTTGCAATACCAAACCCTTGTTTTTTCATATATATAATTCCTTTACTTTATGTCTGAAGTTTAAAAAAAAATTAAACTTCTGTAAATCACATTATAACGATAGCATAAATAATTATTATTTTCAAGATAAAAAAATGCAAAAAAAGTAGTGTACATAAAATGTAACACTACTTTATCTATTATTTTATTTCTTTTAGCAATTTTGTAACAGCTTTTTTTTCTATCCTCGATACGTAACTTCTAGATATTCCTAATGATATTCCTATTTCATTTTGTGTCATCTCTTTTGTATTTTTCAAACCGTATCTCATTATTATAACGCTTTTTTCTATAGGGCTAAGGGTATCTATTTTTGAAAGTAGTTGTTCGATTTGCATCTTTTTCTCTACAGTTTCTTCCAAATTATAATTATCTGCACTTATCTTATCTCCAATTGTTATTTCATTTCCCTCTGCATCTGTTCCTATAATATCTTGCAGACTAACATTTTTTCCATGCTTAGAAATAGAACGTATATGCATCAAAATTTCATTTTCTATACATTTAGAGGCATATGTTGCAAGTTTTATTTTTTTATCGGGATTATATGTATTTACTGCTTTTATAAGTCCTATAGTTCCTATAGATATTAAGTCTCCACCAAAATCTATTGTATTTTTGTTATTAAATTTTTTTGCCAAATGTGCTACAAGTCTAAGATTATGTACTATAAGTTTTTCTTTTGCTTCTTCATCACCCAAAAACGATAGTTTTATAAGACTTTCTTCTTCTTCTTTAGAAAGTATTTTTGGAAAAGAATTACCACCACAAACATATGAAAACATAAAAATAAAACTAAGAAAGTGAAACATAAAGCACCTCCGTGCCTATTTTGTATAAACATATACTTAGTATTTTATGAATTTTTGTAAGTTTTATTGCGTGTCTTTTTATTTTTATTTTATTCAGTGATTTTTATAAATAATAGGGTTACAATTATTGAAATTTTTTTATATAATATAAGACTAGAAAATAAAATGAGGTACAAAAATGTTAAAAAAAATTGTTATTACAAGTTGTATGTTGTTTTTAACAGCTTGTACGTATGAATATACAGAGATGTCAACACAAACCAACAATGTATCGCAAACATATATAGAACAAAGCATAGATGATATAAATGCAAGAATTAATATAGCTATTGCTTTTCTAAACAGAATACTCACACACGAAGAAATGGCAAGATTCGGTATATTTAGCTATGGTAACAATGGTACACATCTAAATATAAGCATAGACCCTTACACATATGAAAACAAGATGGCTTTTGAATTGTTTTTATATGAAAATGGCTTCTTTGAGCAATTTGAACCAGATATTTTTAGTTATCAAAATGGAAGAACAGAAGAAATGGAAAATTTCAGAAGAAATTATATAAAAAAAGGTTTGGAAAATGAAAGTTATATTGTCTTATACGGAACACCTGTAGTTTCACGTACTGGCATAGAGTTTACACTACAAAATACTACAGATAGAGAATTTATGTACGGTGCTAAATTTGATTTGGGTGTTTATATAGACGGTGAATTTGTTCCTGTACAGACTTTACCCGGGCGTGAAAGTGTAGCAGTTGTAAGTATTGGTTTTGATTTATCTCCTAATAGGACATTTAGTATAGTAAACCGTAGAAATTTTGAATGGCGTTTCGGTACACTACAAAATGGGCAATATGTTTTGGTGCTAGATGGACATTTTGGTCCATGGCCTATTACTACTGAGCTACTTTCAAGTGAAAGAAAAGGTTTTGCAACTATATTTTTTGAGATAGATGACGATACACCAAATTATTTAGAAGAACCTGCAGAAGGTGTGTCTGCTTGGTAATAAAAATAAGCTACAAACAAGAGATTTTTTTGTAGCTTATTTTATGTGTTTTTGCTGTAAAATAATTATATTTATAAAGAATTAATTAACAAAAACTAAAACTTCCTCTCCGGTATTTATCTGTTCTCCAGCTACTGGAAACTGTGCTATTATATTTTCTCCTTCTCCCTTTTTTCTAATTAATAACTCAATTTCTGTAAAAATTTCTTCAGCTTCTATATATGTAAGACCAACAACATTAGGTATCTCTACTAAAACAGGTATTTCCATTTTTACTTCATCTTCATTATAAACTGCTTCTATACCTAAATATGGTAAAATGTTTTGTAATAATTCCTGCATAACAGGTCCAGCTACTTGACCACCATAGTACAACCCTCTAGGCTCATCTATTAATACAAATGCCATTACAGTTGGATTTTCTGCTGGTGCAAAAGCAACTATAGATGCTATATAATTACCTGACCTTCTTGGTAACTTTTCACTTGTTGCTGTTTTTCCACCTATTCTAAATCCGGGTATGTAAGCTTTATTTCCTGTACCATCGTATACAACTTGTTCTAATGCATATCTCATTATTTCAGCTGTTTCAGTAGAAACTAACCTTGTTCTTTCATAGCTTTGAAGATTTGTTACTATTTCATTATCAGAATTTACTATTTTTTGACCTATATGTGGAACTATACTATATCCACCATTTATAATACTAGCTATAGAAGACATAAGTTGCAATGATGTTATTTGAAAACTTTGTCCAAAACTCATTGTGGCAAGTTCCACAGGTCCTACATTTTCTAGTGGATGCATTATACTTCCTGCTTCACCTGCTAAATCTATCCCCGTTCTTCTTGTTAATCCAAAATGTTCTAAATATTTATAAAAAATTTCTGCTCCGAGTGTTTCTCCAATTATCATAAAAACAGGATTACAACTTATTTTCACACCTTCTAAAAAGTCTATATCACCATGCCCTCTGGGATGCCTCCAACATCTTACCATTCTACCACCTACCATATGGTAGCCATTGCAAATAAATCTTGTACCCAAGTTTAAAAAACCTTCTTCCAAACCCATAGCACCAGTTATTATTTTAAATGTAGAACCGGGTTCAAAAGTATCGTTTATAGCAAAATTTCTCCACATTTGATTAAGATGGTTCATTTGCTCGTCATTTGAAAGCCTATTCCAAATCGGTCTTAATTCTTCATTATTTATTGTAAAAGGGTCGTTTAAATCAAAGTCTGGATAATTTGCCATTGCATATATACTACCATCATTAGGATTCATTACAATAATAGAACCTCTTGAAGCATTTCTAAGACTTACCGCATTACTAATTGTTTGTTCTGCATATTGTTGAATTGTTAAATCTAAGCTGGTAACTAAAGTATATCCATCTACTGGAGCTATTCTAAAAGTCTGACCATCGTCTAAAAGTAACCCTCTTACATCTGTTTCTGTAAGGATTCTACCTGACGTACCTTTTAAATAATCATTATATTTTGCTTCTAGTCCTATTATACCTTGATTATCTCTACCAACAAAACCTATAATAGATGCTGCTAAATTGGAGAAAGGATATACTCTTTCTATATCTTCATCTACAACAACTCCAGATAAGTTCAAAGCTCTTATTTGTGCTGCTATTTCTAAATCTACCTTTGTTTTTATTCTCTCTAATGCTACTCTTCTATTTACTTTTTCCATAACTGTATCAAAATCCATATCTAAAATATGAGATAGCTCCCGAGAAACAAGTTCTTTATCTTCAATTTGATTATGTACAACAGATATGGATGCTACAGTTTCTGTTGTAGCAAGTGGTACTAAATTTCTATCTAATATACTACCACGATTTGGGGTTATTAATCTATCTCTTGTTTGTTGCTCGTATGCTCTTGCCATTAAAAAATCTGCTTCAAATATCTGTATATATATTACTCTAACAAGTAAGATTAATAAAGCTAAGCTAAAAATTGCAAAAATAGCTATTAATTTTTTATTTACTAATAACGATTTATTCATATACTCTCCTTATTTTTATATAAAACAAAAATAAAAAAAGAGCAAAAAAGAAATATCTTTTCGCTCTTTTGCATTCTAGCTATTATTTGTACTACGCATTGGAGAAATTCTTATTACTCCACTATCTACACCAACCTTGCGTTTTATTACATCTTCTATTTGAGCTAGTTCTGCATCTGTTAGACTGTCTTTATTTACTATTACATCTACAGAATTATCTCCTATTCTTACATAAACTTCGTTAAACCCTCTCGATTCTATAAGAGCTTCCGCTGCTGATTCTTTTTCTATTCTCCGCTGTATTGTAAGCATATTTTCAGCAGATTGTGCTCTTATCTCAGAACTTATATTCTCATTGTTTATAAGGTCTAGCAAAACTTCTCTCTGTCTAGCCCTGTCTTGTTCTCTGTTTAATCTTGCTTGAACAAAAAAAGTACCACCGTCTATTATATTTACAAACGTTACTTCTTCATCTTCTTCTAAAGCAACTGGGGCTGTAGGAATTATGGGTCCGTCTACTGGTATTAGTTCTGCTTCTGTTAAATTTGTTATTAATGCACTCATAGAACCATCTTCATTATATGTAAAACCTTGTGGAATATTAGGTCCTTGATCTGTATAATTTAAATAACCAGCAATTGCTATCATAACAACTAAAGCAGTAATAATAACTTGATTTCTTTTAAGTTTAAACATCGTATATCTCTCCTTATAAATGTAATCTTTAAAATTCACTTTAAACACTATATGTTTTTATTAAAAAAATATACCATAGTAATAAATTAAAATAATCAGCAATCAATCTAATTCTTAGTTTTAAAAATCTATTTTAATTCATTTCAAGTACAGAAACCCTATGTGCTTCTATACCTAAAACAGCTCTTGTTGCATTTACTAAAGATTGAACTATTCTTACATCTCCACCACCTTCTGCAACTATTATAACACCTTCTACAGCTGGATTTGTTTCTGTTAATATTAATGGCATTCCACCAGATATAACATGGTTTAGATTTTGTATACGATTTACTACAGATCTAGTACCACCATTTGCATCTGTTTCTGTTGTAGACGATTCATTTAAAACCGTATCTTGTGCAACAATAATATGGGGACCGTGAGCAAGTGTTACCATTACTATTACTTCTCCTACTCCTGCTACGTTTCTAAATGCTTCTTCTAATCGTATTTCTAGTTGCCTTGCATAGCTAAGTGTTCCTGTATTGTTTTGTGCTTGTACTAAAGGAGCCAGTACAGGCTCTTCTTCATCTCCGAAAATATTGCTACTTAATATTAGCAAAACAAGACCCAAAACTCCTATAACAATTAGATTCGTTAAGTTTTTACCTTTAAACATCTTTCTTAGCTTATCGTTCATAATTATTACTCCTTCGTAGAAGACTATCTAGTTACTTACTACATTTATATGATTTACTGGCATATTATAGAATTGTGCCAAATAATTTTTTATTTCTATCATTCGACTATCTTCTTCTATCACTTCTCCTAAAATTATATTATTTATCGGCGGTATACCTCTTATTTCTTCTTCTGTTACTTCTATAAAAATATTATTTATTTGCAAATCATTACCCGACATATTCATATTTATTGTTGTGCTTACTGGTATAAAACCGAATTCCGAAACTATTTCTTCAATATGTGTCCTAACTAAATACGAAGCGTTTTCTGTAATTACAGAAGCTTGTACAATATGTGCTTCATCTAAATTTATACTTTCTTCTAAATGAGAAATTTCCTCTTCTATATGTATTAATATATCATCAAAAGAACCTATTATATTAATTATAGGGCTTACCATCATAAAAATAAGCATAAAACCCATTATCAAATTTATATAGCTCTTGTATTTTCCCGTAGGTACAATAGCCGAAACAAATGTCATAAAAAGCATAAAAATTGCAAGATTTCGTATAAAATTACTTATATTTGCTAACATATTTCTCCTTTGCTAAAAATCATTAAATAAAAAATTCTTAAAAACTAACAAGCATTATCAATGCTATAGAAAACATAACCATAACCATAACAGATACACCAAGCAAAAGACCTGTATAATTTCCTATTGTATTCATACATTTTACTATTCTTTTATCACATATTGGTTGTATTATAGCTGCTACAAATTTATATACAAACATCATAGCAAAGAGTTTTGTAATAGGCACTATGCATATGTATATAATAGCTATAACAACAGCTACTATTACACCACTTTTAGCTCCTTGTGCTAAATATAATGCAGAATCTACAGCTGAGCTAAGAGCTCCACCAACTACTGGAACAGCATTTATTGTAAGCCTTGCTCCTCTTATAGCTGCATTATTTATTATGGGGGCACTAATTCTTTGTAGTGCTAGCACAGAAATAAATACACCAGCTAGAGCTTTCGTTCCCATATTTACATATTTAGAAATAAAGTCTGACATATTTTTCAAAATTTCATTCTCTGTTAGATAATTTACAACTTGTATTGTTACAAGAAATATAATAACTGGCATAACTATATTTATTATAACTGTGTTAATAATATTAATTGCGAATATAAACAAACTGTTGTAAACATAAGCACCTGTTGCATTTCCACTCATCAAAACTAATGTAATAATAACTGGAATACTTATTCTTATAAAATTTGTAACATTTGTAATCATATCTATAGAAATAGTAACACCTATTCTAAAAGATGAAAATATTATAGCTACAAGTGTTATATATGAAACATAAAAACCAAGTTCTCCTGCAGCTTTTGCTTGAAATGTATCTGTTAAAACTTTTAATAACGAGGCAAGTACAGCAACAAAAATAAGTTGCTGCATTAAAGATATATGTGCTGTAACCTCCATAAAAATAAAATTTAAAATTCCTCTTAGTATGGAGCCAAAACTTAAATCTAACTGACCTGTAATAGCACGGCTTACCAATTCTCCAAAACTTATTCTGTTTACTCCCAAGCTGTGACCAAGTGCTGAATCTATTTGTGATATATCTATCATATTTAATGGGTCTACTTGTTCTAGCATCTTTTGTACTCCTATATATTATTTGCATTATTTTAACTTGGTAACATAGTAATAATTACATTTAAAAAAGAAACTATAACAGGTGCAGACATTACCATAATTATTACTTTTCCAGACAATTCTATTTTAGAAGCTATTGCACCTTCTCCAGCATCTTTACAAATTTGTGCCCCAAACTCTGCAATATATGCAACTCCGATAACACGCAGTATTATTGTAATATGATTTAAATTTGTATCTATATTCTGTGCTAAATTTCCTAGCACAGAAATAACTTCTATAAGTTGTGGCAGAACCATAAAAAATATTAAAATCCCACCTAAAATAGAAACCATAAGCCCTATATCAGAACCCATTCTTTTTACTAAAATAGATAAAATAGTTACAACTAGGGCAGCTCCAACTATTTGTATAATACCCATAAAATTCTCCTAACTAGTAACAAAAATATAAAAATTTTTATTAAGTAAATTTTTCAAAATTGAAATAAGGTTTGTACAGTAGAAAATAAATCGCTAATATGATGTATTACCCAAAACAAAACTATTACAACTCCTGCGAGTGTTGTCATTGTAGCTTGTTCGCTTCTTCCAACGCTGTTAAGCACTTGGTTTAATACTGCTACAAGTATTCCAACTGTAGCAATTTGAAAAACAGAACTAATATCCACAGTATCCCTCCATATATAGTTAATTAATAATTAAAATTTTAAATAAGCACTACAACAACTAAAAGTCCAGATAAAATTCCAAGTGTTTGATACAATTTTTTATTTTTTAAATAAATGAGCATTTGTTCTTCTATTCTTTCATCCAAATAACTAATTGTTAAATTTATTGTACTTATTTGAAGATTTTTATCTAAATATCCTAAAGTTTTACCAAAAGAATTTAATTGGTAAAAATCATCAGTAGTTAAATATGTATCACTTGCATATTTAGAAAAGCTTTTTTCGAGTGCAATTGGTGGAAAAACTTTTTCTTTTAACAAATTTGAAAATTCTTTAAATATTTTCGAAATAGGCATACTCAATTTTTCAGATATATTAAAAGCCGCATGATGTAGTGGCGATTGCGTATAATCTATTTCCGATTTTAATATAACTAGAGCTTTTCTTATCTCTTTCAAATCTTTTACTCTAAAACCATAAATGTTTCCAAAATAAGTACCAAGCAATGTAGTAGATAAAATTATTAAAATTGTTCCAAGTATTCTCATACTGCTACTCCCGATATTTTCTCTTCTTTTATTTTTTCATAACTCCAAATTGTATTAAAATTTTTATCATAAATATGAGATATTCTGCTATACTTGTCCATTTTATTTAAAATTACATATCTTTCAAAAACTTTTTGTTTTACAATATATTTTAAGTTTTTTTTATTTTTTATTTCTTCTATATTTCCTCCGTGTACTGTTGCTATTAATTTTACACCACTATTTATTATCGTTTCTATTGCTTTCATGTCTTCTTCTTCACCTAACTCATCTACTGCTATCACATCTGGTGCCATAGCTCTAAGTAGCATTATCATTCCTATAGATTTTGGACAAGAATCTAATACATCTGTTCTAGGACCTAAATCATTTTGTGCAACTCCCATATATGAAGCTGCTATTTCGCCACGTTCATCTACAACTCCTATGTTTAAAGGATTTATTTCAGAAACTCCATAGCTAAGTTGTTTTATAATATCTCTTAACATTGTTGTTTTTCCACAAGCTGGAGAAGATATAATAAGTGTGTTAAAAATACTTTTTGTATCTATATTTTTTATATATCTTATTAAATCATCGCCTGCACCAAAAATTTGTGCAGATAACCTTATATTTATACCACTAAAATCTTTCATTGTTTTTATGTTATCATTTTCTATTACAGCAGTACCACAAATACCTACTCTATTTCCTCCATATACTGTTATATATCCTTTTTTAAGTTCGTTTTCAAAAGCATATAAAGAAAAATCACTAAGAAGTTCTATTGTTTTAAAAATATCATTTTTTGTTACAATGTATCCTTTGCATATATCTTTTTCTAAAACAGAGTTTTTTGTTATAGTAAATTCTCCATTATGTGTATTCAAAATTATATTTTTAAAAACTCTTAACCGTATTTCTTTCACTACTTCAAAATCTTGCATAGATATATTTTCAAATATTTCTTGTAGTGTAGGAGACATATACTTTATTATTTCTTTTTTCATTTTATCACCTCTTTTGTATTTATCTTTTAATAAAATTTACATAAAATTATAATTACTTCTTGTCCTATATTTATGATTTTAAAAACTGATTTATGACAATATTTAGATAAAATAAAAATTTTAAATAAAATTCTTAAAATTACTTTGACCAACAAGCATACGAAATTGACAGTATTATGTTAAATAAAAAAGTAACCATCGAGTAGGAGGCTATCCAATAATTGAATAGCCGACCTCTCACACCACCGTACGTACGGTTCCGTATACGGCGGTTCTTTAGTTTACTAGATAGAT
>WRGD01000108.1 GCA_009787355.1 Defluviitaleaceae bacterium
GTGAAGTTTGTTCAAGTACCATTTAAGACAAAAATTAAATCTGTTGGAAAAGCCCATGTATCTTGTTTAACTTCCAGACCTAAACTTATTGGTGGTAATAGAGCAAGTTATAAATAAAAAATAAAACTAAAGAATTTTCAGAATATTTTTTTGTGAAATACTTACATTAGACTAGAGAGATATGTTCCTACTAACGAAATGTGTATATGTTTGGAGGAAACAATGTTTAAACCGTATGGCGAAGATTTTGGGGAAGATATCCCTTATATTGAAATAGAAGATAAAAAATATGCAGAAAAAGAAAATTGGGAAATAGGATTTGGCTTACAAGCGGCTGATAGTTTAAAACCCTCCAGCTATGCATTAGAACTCGCAGAAAAAAATTATAATGGAAAATTAAGTTTTGAAGAAGTTGTAAAAGAGCTAAAAAACTATCATAGTAGTAATAAAACTAAAAATAGGCAATCCGAAGCTGATATATCAGCTGCTAGAATAACTGAAATACTTACAAATGGTACGTTTAGATTAAGTCCTTCAACTTTAAAAGAATACCATAATATAATATTTCAAGGTATAGAAGATTTTAAGTATCCAGTTGGAGAATTTAGAAAAACAAATCTTTTGAAAGAAGAAGATGTTTTAAATAATACTTCTGTTGAATATGTAAATTTTGCTTCTATCAAAAACACTCTTGAATATGATTTTGATACAGAAAAAGAAAAAAGTTATACAGGACTTAATAAATTTGAAATAGTAAAAGAAACAACCAAATTTATATCTGGAATATGGCAAATACACCCTTTTCGTGAAGGTAATACAAGAACGATAGCTACTTTTTGTATTATGTATCTACGACAATTTGGGTTTAAAGTAGATAATAAACCTTTCTTTAAAAATGCAAAATATTTTAGAGATTCTTTAGTATTGAGCAATGCTCCAAGAAATTTTAAAACTAATATTTTTTTAAATAAATTCATGCAAAATGCCTTTTTAAATACTAATCATATATTATCTGAAGAGGAGATTTTAGATTGGTCTAATAATTCGGAGATTTCTGATATAAGAAAAAAGATAATAGAAAATTTTGATATTGAAAGTAAAAAATAAAATAGTCCAAAACAAATAAAATCTCTTGCAATTGTAGACTAAAAATATTATAATCTTTATATACTAAAAATATGTGAGAGCTGTGAACTCCCACATATTAAGCATAACTGTATGACGGTTAGTAACTCTTAGTTTTTATTTATAAATAATCGCTACATCTCACCGCAGGCGGTTATTTTTTTAAATCAGAAATCAATTTTAAGATTATTACAAGTAATAAAAAAACAATTATTACTAAATCATGAATTAAAATCATCATATGCAACACCCCCTCTCTTAATTGAGGGTGTTACTAACCGCCTACATCCATACTACTTTTAGATTATAACACATATTTTGCTGAAAAACTATACTTTAGCAACAATCCCAATAATACATAACCTTTGAGAAATCTAGCTTTTTCAAATCTTCTAAGTTTATAAAAAAGTTTGCAACACCAGTATCTCCCCACATAATATATGTTTTATAGTTTTTTTGTTTTCCATGGGTACGACTTGTTTCACTATCCAATTTTAAAAGTAGTGTATATATCTATCATATTTTCCATTCTGACCATCTCTAGGCTCACCTTGTGTATAATCTGGGTAGCCACCTATTTGAAAATCATATTTAGCTCCAAATTTATCAAATATTTTATCATGTATATCATTAAATAATACTTTTTTACCAATATATTTTTCAGATATTTGTTTAACTAAACTTTCAAACTTTTCATAGTTGTAATAATATTCACTATGAGTATTAATAACATCTATAGCCAATTCTCCCACAAGCTCAAATTCTTGGTCATATTCAAAAGGTAATGAATATTCTTCAAGATAGCTATATTCATTATGTTCTATAGCAGGTATATCTGTTTTAAGTTCAGCTTCTGGTAAAATTTCTTTATGGTATACAACTCTAAAATTGTCTTGATTGTCGTAGGCATCCCAGTCTAAACCGTAAGAATCATTATTAAAAATATAAAATTGTAAAATCCCATCTTGTGGATAGTTTTCTAATTTTGGTAATGTAGAAAAATTTAACTGTGCTAAAAGCACCAAAGGTTTACCGTCGCAATTTGTAGGGTATGGGTAATCTTTTGGCATATATGGAACACCACCTATTTTAATATGGTAAACAGATAGTGGTTTTGAGCTATCTGGTATTAGCTTTAAGTTTATGCAAGGTATTTGTGTTTTTTGATGTATTTCTTCTACTATTTTTTCTACTATTTTTTCTAGTATTTCTTCTGATATTTCTTTATCTTCTTCGTTCAAAATTTATAGCTTTCTCCTTATAGTAACATATATTTTATACTATAATTATAATGGTTGTAAGCAATTTAAGCAAGATTTTATGTAAATAAAAAGTTTAACTATAAATATAAAAATAACCGATATATTTTATTATTCACGGTTATTTTTATATCAAAATCATTTTCTTTAATAGCAATCCCAATTATAAATCACTTTTGTGAAATCACAATTCTTCAAATCTTCAAAGTTTAACACCTCAATTCAAAACTTCAAATCTGTCAGTATTACGGTCTATATACTTAGAATTAAAAAATTCAAGATTATAAATACCCAAAATTTTCAAAAACTCATTAAACAAAGTTTGAGGGTAAACTTTAGAGGTACTACAAAAATTCTCTACTGTTAAAATTTTTTTCATATTTTCTATATCTTCATTATTTATATCAAAAATTTTAAAATCGTCTAATCTTTCGTAAAACTTTTTAGAAAATATATCATTTAAGCGATTAATTTCTTTTTTGAATATTATTTCACCATATTCTGCTTGTACCTTTTCTAATCTTTCTACCAAATCTAAACTGTACCAAGTATCTTCGCCGTATATATCCATCTCCACATCTTCACATATATTATAATGTAAGTTATAGTCAATTGATAAATGAAATGGTTGTTTTCCATGTTCAAAAATTCTTATCACAAAGCCATAATCTTCAGAATAATCTATATATAACATAGGTGCTACTTTTGATAGATTACGTTCATTGAATTGGAATATTGCAATCCATTTTTCATTAGTATTGCAATATTAAATCCTCTCCTTTGCCGTATGGATTTTTTGGATATGATAAAATATTATCCTTGTGCTTATCTAAAACAAAACTTGCCATACTATGTGTCGCTCATTATTCCTCCATATTCATCATTTGAATTTATTCTACAGCTTCAAGCAATCCACCGACATACATATCGTAGTACCTACCTCTTTTGTTCATTAGTTCCCTATGGTTACCTTTTTCTATTACCCTACCCAAGTCCATTACTACTATTACATCGGCATTTTTTATTGTACTTAGTCTATGAGCAATAACAAAAACTGTATTACCATGCATAAGAGAATCCATACCTTTTTGTACAATCAGTTCTGTCCTTGTATCTATGCTACTTGTTGCTTCGTCCAAAATCATAACAGCTGGGCTACCAGCTGCTGCTCTTGCAATACTTAAAAGTTGTCTTTGACCAATACTTAGCTCTGCACCTGCAGATGTAAGTATTGTATCGTAACCATTTGGCAAAAGCTCTATAAAATCGTGTGCATTTGCAAGTTTTGCTGCCGATACTACTTCATCATCTGTTGCATTTAGATTTCCGTATCTTATATTTTCTCTTATCGTATCTGTAAAAAGAAAAGTATCTTGCAAAACTATACCTAAAGATTGTCTTAAAGCAGATTTTTTTATATTTGTAATGTCTATACCATCGTATAGTATACTACCTTTTTGTATATCGTAAAACCTATTTATTAAATTCGTTATTGTTGTTTTACCTGCTCCAGTTGCACCTACTATAGCTACTTTATTACCCGGAGTTGCAGTTATCTCTATATCAAAAAGTATTGTTTTATTATCATCGTATCCAAAATTTACATTTTTTAATTCTATTTGTCCCTTTGCTTCTGTTAAGCTTTCTCCATCCGACCAAAATAATTTACCATCTTTATTTGTAAAAGTTACAATTCCATTGTCTTCTTCTATTTTTTCGTCCATTACTTCAAATATACGTGTTGCACCTGCAACAGCCATTATTATACTGTTTATTTGAAAAGACAAGTTGCCAAGCGGCATAGTAAAAGCACGACTAAGCTGTAAAAATGCTGCAATAGCACCAATCGTAAGGGAAGTAATTCCATTAATAGCTAAAAAACCTCCAACTATAGCTATAACAACGTATTGTAAAAATCCCATGTTTACTATAAGTGGCATAAACATATTTGAATATTTATTTGCTTCTGTAGAAGCTATTCTAAATTCTTCGTTTAGTATGTTAAACTTTTCTATACTCTCTTTTTCATGGTTAAAAACTTTTACAACCTTTTGATTTCCAATTATTTCTTCTATATGTGAATTTAGCTTTCCTATAGTTATTTGTTGTTGTGTAAAATATTTCGCACTATTTTTACCAAGTTTTACAGTAAAAAACAAATTAATTGTAACCATAACTATAACAACAACAGTGAGAAAAAAGCTCATATAAATCATTGCAGAAAAAGTAAGAACTAAAGATAATAAAGTTGAGAAAACAATTGGTATACTCTGACCCAAAAGATTCCTAAGAGCGTCTACATCATTGCTAAATCTACTCATAAGGTCTCCATGTGGATTTTGGTCGAAATATTTTATTTTTAATTTTTGCATATGTGTAAAAAGCTCGTCTCTTATTTGTTTTTGAACACCTTGTGAAATAGTTATCATAATTCTATTGAAAAGTAAATTACTTAAAGAACCTATAAAAAATATGGAAGCAAGTATAGAAAGCGATGTAATAAGTGGTCCAAAATTTGGGTTGGGTATACCTACAAGTGGCAATATATAATTTTCTATCAGAATTTCCAAAAACATTGCTGCTACAACTGCAGCAAGCGAGCTTATAAGAATTAAAATTAAAACAAATACAAATTTAGAACCATAGGAGGACATTATATAGCCAAGTATTCTTTTTACAGTAGATTTAGAATTTTTCGTTACTTTCATTTCGCCATTCAACTTAGAACCAAAACCACCACGTATCATCTATATGTCCTCCCTTGTTTGAGATTTTTCTATTTCTCTATATATTTCATTTGTTTCTAGTAGAGTATCGTGAGTCCCCATACCTATTATTTTTCTATCGTTTAGTAGTATTATAGTATCTAGTTCCTTAACAGAAGATATACGTTGGGAAATAATAATCTTTGTAGTATTAACTAAATTTTCTTTTAATCCTTTTAATATTTCTCTTTCTGTTGTAGTATCTACTGCACTTGTAGAATCATCGAAAATAATTATTTTAGGATTTTTGAGTATTGCACGAGCAATACAAATTCTTTGTCTTTGTCCACCAGACAAATTGGCACCACCTTGGTCTATTAATGTGTCGTATCCATTTGGCATAGACATTATAAAATCGTGGGCTTTTGCTATTTTACAGGCGTTTTCCATATCTTCTTTTGTAGCGTTTAAATCTCCCCATTTTAAATTTTCTATAATTGTACCTGCAAACAAAGTATTTTTTTGAAGAACTATAACGCAATTTTCTCGTAATTTTCCCATATCTAAATCTTTTACATCTATTCCACCTAAGGCTACACTGCCCAAAGAAACATCGTAAAGTCTTGGTATTAGTTGTACTAAACTTGTTTTAGAACTGCCAGTACCTCCAAGAATACCAATTGTACTACCAGATTTTATATTTAAGTTTATATTTTCTAATACAAATTTGTTTTCAGAATATCCAAAAAAAACATTTTTAAATTCTATATCGTAGTTTTCTATTTCTATAACAGGATTGTCTGGATTTTTTAATACAATTTTTTCATCTAATACTTCTGCTATACGCTCTCCAGATGCACGACTCATTGCAAGATTTATAAAGAGCATACTAATCATTACAAGAGAAAACAAAATTTGGTTTATATATAAAATAAAACCCATTAGCTCTCCAACTGTAAGGTCTTCTACAATTATTAGCCTTGCACCAAACCATGCAATAAGAACCATACAAATATATATAGCAAGCTGGGTCGCTGGTTGAAAAAACGCTACAACTTTTTCTGCACCTGAAAAAGTATCGTATATATTTGATGAAACTTTTTTGAATTTTTGTACTTCAAAATCTTCACGAACGAAAGATTTTACAACCCGTATCCCTTTTAAATTTTCCGATACTACATTATTTAAGTCATCATATGTTTTTAAAGCTATTTTAAAGAGTGGGAAAGCTTTTTTTATAATAAAAAATATTATTAACCCTAAAATTGGCAAAACAAATACAAAAACAAGAGCAAGTCTTGCATTTATTGCAAACGCCATAAACAATGAAAAAAGCATAAGAAATGGACTTCTAGAACTTACACGAACAGCCAAACCGAAAACTTGTTGAAGACTAGAAATATCTGTTGTAAGCCTAGTTATAAGGCTAGACGTATTAAATTTATCTATATTTTGAAAAGAGAAATAACTTATATGGTTGTACAAATCTTCCCTTATATTGTTTGCAAAACCAGCTGAAGACCTAGCCAAAAATTTTGAAGCAATAATACCAAACGTAAGAGAGGTAAGAGTAGCCAAAACAAGTAGACCACCTGTACCTAAAATTACATTCATGTTTTCTACTGCTATACCTCTATCTATTATAATAGACATAAGATATGGAATAATAGATTCTAAAACAACACCAGTAGTAGTAAATATAATAGCAATTATCACATCTTTTTTATATTTTCTAATTCTTTTTAAGAAATTTTGTAGCATTAAACTTTATACACCTCCATTTGTTTAAATTAATAAAAATTTTTTTGTTTTTATTTTCCGATTTCAGTAATTTTGATACGCAAAATTGTCTAAAGACACCAAACTTCTTTTGGTACGTATTTTATGTATTTCTAAATTAGACTTTTTTTTAGTATACCATTTATTATTAAGTTTATCAAATTTAATAAGTATGTTAGGTTCAATTTCGATATGTATAGTTACATATCGAAATATATCAGTCAGAATAAATTTTATAAAATGAAAATTTATAGTAAAATTATTAGAATTACATATAAAATATTCTGAAAGCAAGATATTATCTACAATATATCGTTTACAAAACTACAAATTTAATACATGCTTAACCTGATGAAATACTTGTAGTCATCACTAAAATATGCTACAATAAGTTAGATTTTGACAATTGAAAATACATATATTCAAAATCTGTGTGGAACAATAAAAATTTTTTTAGGAGGAATAAAAAATGTTAGCGATATTAATGTTAGTGCAAATAGTTCCATTTGGAGATAATCTCCCTGAAGATGTAGGAGTTCCTTTTTTTTAAATTAAAATATTACTATAAGAGAGGTGGCTGAAGTCATTTGGAAAAATAGAGAAATATGCAGTTTTAGCTGTTGAAAAAGGGGTTAATATCCAGAAAAATCAAAAGTTATTTATACGTTCAGGCGTTGATAATGCTAATTTTGCTAGAACAATTGCTGAATTGGCTTGGAAAAAAGGGGCTAAAGATGTTATTATTCAGTGGTTTGATGAAAAAATCAATAGACAACGTTATTTATATGGAGATATTGATATTTTAGGTATAGAAGAAAAATGGTCTACTGAGTATATCAATAAGATTGTTTAAGAAGATTATCAGATAATAACAGTCATTTCTAATGACCCCGAAAATCTCAAAGATATTGACCCAAACAAAATATCTAAAGACGTTGCAGTTACTTCAAAAATAACTAAACCGATTTTAGAAAGAATGATAAGTTATGACATTCAGTGGAACATAGTTGCTCTTCCGTGTAAAGAATGGGCTGTAAAAGTATTTCCAAATACTAAAAGCCCAGAGGAAGCAGTTAACTTAATGTGGGATGCTATCTTTAAAGTAAACCTCATAGATGATAGTGATCCAATTGAAAATTGGGATAAGCATATCAAAAATTTATCTGAACAAACTAAAAAAATTCAAGATTATAATTTTAAATCATTAATTTTTAATTTTTAAAATTAATTAAGAACGTGAAGTAAGTACCAGTAAGATTTGAAAATCGAAGTAAATAGAAGTATCTAAGCTAAGACTAGCAACTATCTTTTAGTAAAATAACCTATCGTAAAAACGAAACAATGTCCAGATAATGACCCACTAACTAAAAAATAAAATAATAAAAAAGAGCGTGTTCCTAAAATAAGCCGTTTACAAATTCGTTTGTAGACGGTTTTTTGATTGGAAAATAATATATATTCTAAATTGGATATGAAATTAGGAGGTCATATGTCAATATTAACAATTATAGCATTATTTATCTTAATAATCTGTTTTAAATAAATAATTAACCTTAGCTAATAGCTGTATATCACCGATATTTACAATTGCTGATAAATTAAAATACGAAAGGAAGTAAAAATTCATGAAAGTAATAGAATTTAAAAAAAATGAAATAGAACAAATAGCAAAAGGCTATAAACTGCAAATACGTATACCAGTAGAACTAACTCAAACAGCTTATAAAGTAGATGATATAGTTAGTATATTAGAAGCTGAAACAGGTACAAAATCTAATGTGTCAATAAGAATAACCGATGTCTTAATTAAAGACCTACACAATATCAACAATTTAGATATTTTAGCGAGTGGATTTGAGATGTACGAAGAGATTAAAAACATTAATCCACTAGAACTAGATAAGTGGTTTTTAAAGAAAGCAACAACTACCATAAAACCTTTTAAAGCTGAGTGGAACAACATTTATGAAAACAGTCAGTTTGAATGGGATAACAACCCTAAAGTTTACGTGTACTACTTTGAACCAGTGTAAGATTTTAGAAATTTGAATAAGTCTTATATAAAAATTATGGAGAAAAGACAATGGAACTAATAGTAGGAAGAATACACTTAAACCTAGAAAAAATTAGAGAAAATTTAATAAATTGGATTTAAAATCGGTTCAAGTATAGACAGTTATAACAACGACAAACTAGATGATAAAATTTTACCAAAATAATATAAAATAAATTTGTCGTAAAAAATAATAGGAGTTTCAAATGTTCTATGTATCGGGTATACCACCGTGATTAAATATTTTATTTTTTAGAAAGTGTTTTTTAAATTACTAAGTTTTTCAAGTTTGTGCTGAAAAAAAGTAATAAGTGATGGTATAACTATTACACTAAGAAGTAAAAATCTTAGTGATTTTAACACTTTATTTTTAGTTTTTTATTTTTGTTAGACATATGCAAGCCTCCCTTAAATATTTATTTTAAAATTTTGAGAGGGGGCTTATTCTCTAACAAAAACATTATAACACACTAAATTAAATAATAACATAAACAAACAAAAATATATTTATAATATTATAAAAAAAGAAAGGAGGAAAGGTGAACGGGTTAGAAATAATAAACAGAAGTCAGATTCTAGGCAAAACATTCACAATGTACGGTAGCTTTGAAAACCCTCTTTTTCTAGCTAAAGATGTTGCTAACTGGATTGAACACTCCGATGTTAGCATGATGCTACAGAACATTGACAAAGAAGAAAACCTAATGCAAACAATGCTTGTATCAGGTCAAAACCGCCAAATGTGGTTTTTAACAGAGTACGGACTATACGAAGTGCTTATGCAAAGCCGAAAACCTATAGCAAAAAAATTCAAACACGGAGTTAAAAAAATCTTAAAAGAAATACGTATGAATAATACCCATGCAAGAACATACGAAAAAAGCCTTCCTAAAAACTACGAAGAAGCACTAGAAGAATTATTAATAAACGTAAAAGAAAACAGACAGCTAAAAGAAACAATACAAGAAAATGAGCCTAAAGTTACTTTTGCAGAAGCTATAACTATATCAGAAACGACTATATCAATAGCTGAGCTTGCAAAAATCCTTAGAACAAAATACAAAATAGAAATAGGAGCTAACCGACTTTACCAATATTTACGTGAAGGTGGTTTTTTGATAAAGAAACATGGAGCAGACTATAACTCACCTACACAAAAATCAATAGAACTAGGTATTCTGAAAATAGAGCAGAAACCTTATAAAGATGAAAATGGAAGTATTTTTATTAGTAAGTCAGCTAGAGTTACAGGAAAAGGTCAAGTTTATTTTGTTAAATATTTTTTAGGCTGTAATTTCACCTATTTTGATGATTATTGTAACCAAGAAGAGTATTATTAAGTTCAATGTTTTATAAAAAAATTAAATGAACATGGAGGCATTATGCAAACAACAAAACAAGTCTATCAAGATGAAAGATACGCAATGCTACGAACTGAAAACAATAAATTAAAAGTCTTAGATACATACCAAGAACTTCTACAAGACTACCTGAGCGACGAAGACAAAGCATTTATATATAGACAAGTAGGAATTATTTACTTCTATGATTTAAACAGCTTAGAAGAAGGAGAACAAGCATTTATTGAAAGTTTAAAATATGATAAGTACGACGGTTACACTCTGCTAAACCTTGCAAAAATTTATGAAAAAAAAGGAAATCTATACACTTCAAAAGTAGAAGAATATTATAAAAAAGCTGCTACTGCACAGCCAATTTACAAAATAGATTTAGCAAAATACTATATAAGAACTGGCAAAACAGCAGAAGCAATTAATGTTTTTAATAACAGCGAAGTATACCAATACAATAACTTTAACATGGGGTTGTTCCTTAAAGGAATAGCTCATTTTTTTGCCCAAAACGAACCTAAAGCCGAGAAACTAATCGTTAAATGTGGCATAAACCATATGTCAGCACTTTGTGAAATACCCAAGCTAGAACTTCCTATTGGCAAAGGTGCTTATTTAAAAGAAAAAACGAGTATGAAAACGAAATAGAAGACCTAAAAGTACGCTGTGTAGCCTTATGGCGTGAAGGACTTCCAATAGAGTTGCTTGAAAAAAAGTATAAGCCTATATTAGACGAACTTGATAGAGAAAATAAGTCTAAAGGCTTGTATATAGAAAAGGTAGAACCACTAGCTATAATAGAGTTAAGTATATACAACTATTTAATGGGAAGAAAAGCTTCTTAGATTAATAAAGGATTACCCACATAGATTAACCTACCCAACAACATAAAACTTTTTTATAGCAGGTAATTTTTTTTAAATTGCCTTAACAGTCCTTTCAATGACCTTGGCTCATATGCTTAGACTTTTTTTAAGTCTTTCAAAGCTATTACTAAATTTAAAGAGAAAGTTTAAAAAAGCGTTACCAAACGCTAAAGGAGATTAATAATGAAAAAAATAAAAAAAGCAGTATCACTAGGAGTATTAGCAGTAACAACAGTAACAGCAATGTCTGTAGTGTCCCATGCAGGGCAATCAACACCTTCAAACATAGAACTTTTACAAGAAGTATTTGACGAATCAAATATTAGAAGAGCAAGAAACGGTATATACACAGTAACACTTGAAGGTAATGAAGTACCTAACGTTACATTACCAATAAACTTTAAAATATTAGACCATGATACTATTGATAATACAGTAACTCTAAATTTAACGTATAGACCACTAAGAATTTCAATAAACCCAAATAATTCACAGCAAAATGAAAGAATTAGATTATCAACTCTACTAAATAGAGGTGATATAACCGAAAGACAGTTTAATTACCTTATGTCTAGTCTAAACCAGCAACATAAAATTATCCCACCTAGCTTACAACCACTATATCAGCAACCACTACAATAGCAACCAAGTCCGCAAGCCACACCAGCACAACCAGTAGTAGTACCACCATCACACAATCAATATTTAGAAGAAATACAAGCGGAGCAAGAAACATATATAAACATAGCAGACATGAACGACGAACAATGGGCAAACTGGCTAAATAGCCTTTCAGAACTAAACTTAGAAAATCTGAGTGATGAAGAATTTAACGAATGGCTTTCTTCCCTTGATATTTACTCTTTAACAGAAGAAAGGTTTAGGGAACTACTTGAACGATTGTAAAATATCATAAAGGAAAATAAACATTGGAAACTACAGAAGAAAAGAAATATATAGAAAAATTAGTAGAAGATAATTTTAGGCTTTCTTACTACATAGCTAAAAAGATGAATACACTACCAATACCATACGAAGAACGTGTTTCAATATGTCAATTCTATTTGTATAAATCTGCAACAAATTTTAAAGAAGAAAAAGGCTTTAAATTTGCTACATACGCAGTTAAAGCAATGAAAAATGGGCTATTACAAACATTAAGAAAGCAAAGAGTAGAAACTATAAGCTATGATTAATTAGAATAGAAAAATGGGCTATTACAAACATTAAGAAAGCAAAGAGTAGAAACTATAAGCTATGATTAATTAGAATATTTAATCATCAAAGATATTGTTTCTAAAAATCTATATGAATACAATAAAAGAAATAGTTATTTTGATAAGTATTTTAAAAATGAAAATGAAAGTGAACTAAAAAATATACTAGTTGAAGTATTAAAAATATTGTCAGATAGAGAACAATTGATAATTAAGCATTTGTACGGTCTGTTTGGATATGAAAAACTGTTACAAAAAAATATATCCGAAGTTATTGACGTTAGCCAAGCAACTATATCACGTACACACATAAAAACTCTTAAAAAGATGAGAGACTACGTATTAGCCAAAGGCGATATTTACGAGGCGTTAAAGGGCTATATATACTCATAAATATACAGAAGTTGGGAGAGTGCAAATGACAAAAGATGAAAAAAATATAACGATAGCAGAAGCTATACTTATATTTTTCAAAAAGTTTTACATTAAAAACAAGATTTATAGAGCCTTTATAAATATATACAGCAAAATAGGGGTAACGATAGCCTTTATAATGCTAGGGAGCATGAACACCGTACACACAGCGATTGTATGGTGTTTTTTACTAGGCATTTTTATAGTAATACACTTAGTAATATTATTCCTATATTTAGGCTTTAACCACTTTCAAAATAAAAAGAAATATACCCTAGCTAAATAATACAACAGGAGAAGAAAATGAAAAAACATGGATTAAAAAAAGAAGAAGTATCTAAAAGCCTTGAAAAGCACGGCTCTAACTACCTTTCTGAATATAAAAAAGAAAGCTTTGTAATCAAGTTTATAAGCAATCTAGGCGACCCAATGATTAAAATATTGTGCGTGGCGTTAGCCATAAACATAATATTTACATTCACGGGCTACGCTGAACTTATAGAAAGTATTATAGATAGAAAAGATAAAAATGGTGGCAACGGTTTAGGTGTTAGAGAAGATATAAGCTATACTTTAAACACAGCAGACCGCCATGCAGTTTGGACACATAATCAAGTAACTATTTTTGATAACTACAGTTTCGGAGGTTACAGACAATGTGAAGTAGCAGGCACTATAACTACAGGCAAAAGTGGCTTAGGTTGCGGTGGTGAAAATCTTGTATGTAAAAAAGAAATTAAAACCTTTTCTCCACAAACTACAAGCGTAGGTTATAAAGAGAGCATTGTAGCAAACACACAAACAAAGGGGCAACATAAAAACCCCACAGACCTTGCATTAAAAAATAATATAGTTCGTAGACTTACCCCACTAGAATGTAGCCGTCTGCAAGGTTTCCCAGACAACTGGTTAGATGATATAGAAATAAACGTACCAACAGAACAAGACTTAATCTTTTGGAACAAAGTTTTTGAAGAACATAGAAAAATAAATAAACCTAACAGTAAACCGAAAACAGAGAACCAAATAAGAAAGTGGCTTAAAAACCCACGTAGTGATAGTGCAGAATATAAGATGTGGACAATTCAGTAGCTATACCTTGCGTTGTTTATGTTTTACAAGGTATAGTAGATGTATTAAAATAATAATATAAATTTTAACTGAGGCAATTAATGAACAACAATAAATTAGACTGGTCAGCACATGAAAATTGTGAACACATACCAAATGCAGAAACTATAGCTTCCTTTGAAGAAACAGAAGAAATGTTAAGAAAAATAAATACATAAGAAAAAATCAAAGACTTAGCCAATAAGTCTTTTTTTGTTGTACAATAAAATTAATAATACAGTAATTTTATATACTAAAAACTTCAGAAATACCAATTTAATCAATAGAGAGGACATTTCAATTAATGGAAGAAAAAAACGAAAAGCCTAAGAGAACGAATGAATGTAAAACAGAAGTATCTATAACAGGCACTATAACAACGTCTCTAAACGCATTTATTTCTAGTGATAGAGAGATATATAAATTTATAATAACTGTACCACGATTAAGCGGGAACTTAGACTATATACCAATAAGCATTCCAAAAGATATTGCTTTAAAGGAATTTAAAGAAGAAGATTTAAAATTAGGTGCAATAGTTCAAATTAAGGGAGAAATAAGAACATACACCCTTAAAACAAGTGAACTCAAACTTTCTGTTTTTGTACATGATATTAAACCATTAATATTTAAGAGTGAAGAAAAAACTACTATTACTACTTCAAATGAAACCAACTCAAATAACAAAAATAACCCAAATGCACCTTTTGAAAACTTCGTTTATTTGCGTGGTTTTGTGTGCCAAAAATCAAACAAGCCTAACAGCACAAAAGATGTTACAAATATGATGGTAGTAGTAAATAAAAATCCAGACTATCTACCAGAAGTGTCCTACTATATTCCAGTTGTAGGCTTTGACGTTTCTAGCAAAATAGAAGTAGGAAATTATGTTGAAATAATAGGAAGATTACAAAGTAGGAGCTATTTTAAAGATGTTGAAAGAACCATTCACGAAATAGCTACAGGATACATTAATATTTTAAGTTAAATTTATTTTATTTGAATTAAGTTCATTATCATAGGAAAGCTATACCTTTTTTATAGCTAATTAAATTTAAATTGCCCAAGTATTACTTTTCTCAAACAGAAAGGCAACTTTGGGCAATTTTAAATTCATCACATCATAAGAGGAGAAATTAATCATGGCAACTTTCAGAGTTATAAAAGAAAAGAACTACACAGTAGTTACAAACGACATTCTAAGGGATACAAGACTAACAGATAGTGCTACTATCCTACTTATACGTATGCTAAGCCTACCTGAAGACTAGGACTACACTCAAGCAGGTTTAAGTGTTACATTTGGAACAGGTGTTAAGGCAGTAGCTTCTGCTATGAAAGTGCTAGAACAAACAGGATATTTGCTACGTTATCAAACACGTAGTGAAAGAGGACGATTTAGTAAAACAGAATATTTGGTTTTTGAAAAACCTAAAACATTATCAGAAGTAGAAGAAATATTACAAGAAGAAATGCAACCAATGCAACCAATGCAACCAATGCAACCAATGCAACCAATGCAATCAATGCAATCAATACAACCAAAGCAACCAAAGCAACCAAAGCAACCAAAGCAACCAAAGCAACCAAAGCAACCAAAGCAACCAAAGCAACCAAAGCAACCAAAGCAAGAAACAGTACAACCAAAACAAACTAAAAATAAAAAATCAGAACTACAAAATACAGAACCAAAAAGCCCGTCAACCTGTACTCCGTTAACCTCCGCACCGTTATCGCCTAAACGGCAAACGGTGAAACGGATAGCCGATAAGGGCAGACAACTAAATAAAGATATACAAAATACTAAAAAACAAAGTAAAGAATTACAAAGTACGTATAAAAATCAATCTATCCATCAATCAAACAAAGAGATTGATGTGATTGATAGGATTGATGAATATTACGCATACAACAAGATAATCAAAGAAAATATAAGCTACGAAACACTAAGTGCAGAGTATTATAATCCCAAAACGAATACAAAAATTAACAATAAAGACAAGGTAGACGATATTGTAGAACTTATGACGATTACCGTATGTTCTACAAAACCATATATACGCATAGGTGGCGAAGAAATACCTAGAGAACTAGTCAAAAGTAAGCCGTTAAAATTAAACATGGAGCATATAAACTATGTTTTACACTGCCTAAATAAAACTACTAGCGAAATAAAAGACATACGTTCGTATATACTTACTTGTCTTTACAACGCAAGCAACACTATTAATCACTACTATGACGCTATAGTTAGGCATGACTTGTACGGTGGTTATGAACCTAAGATTGAATGACTTAATAACCCCTTGGGAAGTAGCAACTTACAAAAACAAAAAATAAAAAAATTTAGGAGATATACATGGATACAATCAATATAGTTTCAAGCGAACAACTTCAAAGTAATAAAAATAAGTTTGACAAAAAATTCAATAAAAACATAACAAAAGTAGTAGGTAAAATAGTAACAGAGCCAGTACATTCACACGACTTTATTTTAAATAAGAGAGATACTAAAGAACATATAATCTACAGTCGCTTTGTAGTAGATATACAAAGACTTAGTGGCGTGTCAGACTTTATAAACGTAGTTATAAAATCAAATTTAATAAACGAATATAAAGTAGGTCAAACAGTAGAAATAGCAGGTCAGCTACGTTCAAGAAGTACATTTGACGGGGTTAAAAATAAACTTGATTTATTTATCTTAGCAAATGCAATAAGAGAAAATGAAGAAGTAGTAAGCCAAAACGACATAGAAATAGACGGCTATATTTGCACAGAACCTAATTCAAAAACTACACTTACAGGAAGAAACATAACCGAGTTTATAATAGCTGTAAATCGCATTAAAGCTACATCGTACATTCCTATTATTGTTTGGAATAGTGAACACATACTAAAAATAGGCGACAAATTAAACCTTAAAGGGCGTTTTCAAAGTCGTGATTATATAAAAAGGCTAGAAACAGGCGAAGACATCACAAAAACAGCATATGAATTATCGGTAAGCAAGTTAGAGTTATTATTTTAATCTAACTTGCTTTTTTAGATCATGTTCTAAAAGTGTGAAACGAATAAAGGTAAAGGAGTATTGAACCAAATAACATTAATAGCTAAGCCAATAACAATATCATGCATTTCT
>WRGD01000109.1 GCA_009787355.1 Defluviitaleaceae bacterium
GTAGAAAATAATAATAAAGTGCCTAGTATTCATAGTTTAGTTAAAATAGCAGAAGCCTTGAATGTTTCTTTGGAGTTTCTTGTAGATGATAAAGAAAGAGTACCACTTTCAACTGAAGACTCGCTAAAATTGGATGAACTCAATAGACTAGGGTTAAAAATGAATCCTTTGGAGTTAAATTTTATATTAGAATCGATGAGAAATCTGTTGAACCTTAGAAAGAGTTAGTAATATTTTTTGTGTATTATAGTAATTAGAAATCACCAAATTTATATAAAAAATTTGGTGATTTTTAAAAAGTAGACTATCAGTATAGAGAGCGTTCTATTTTACATAACTATGATTAAAAGCAGGAAAAAAATTTTAAACACTAAATCTAGAGGATTTTCATATATAGAAATTCTTATTTCTATGTTTTTAATAAGTATTGTAATTTTCCCTATTATTTTTATTTTTTTCAGCATACAGAAATTACAAATTTCTACGTATAACAATTATAATAAATCTATTTTGGCAACAAGTCTTTTAACAGAAGTTATAAATAATGTTAAAAATATAAGTATACATGAATTATCGTCTGATAATTTAAATAAATTTTCACAAACAATCAATTATTACAATTTTGATGAAAGATACAAAACAGATTTATTTGAATACGAGATAGAAATAAATTTTAAAAATATTGATATTTATTCGCAAGATGGCTTGTATTCTTTTAATAGAGGTATGTCAAGTTTAACTGTAAATAATATAGTAGCACTACCAATAGAATTTTTTGTAAAAGTAATAATATCGAGTGAATCTGGAGAAATAGAAGTTTTTAGAAATGTTTCAATTTTTATAGAATAACAATATATAATATATTAAATTATTGATTTCGCACACCAGTACAAGGAGGTGAATAATTAAATAATAATATAGATAAAAAACTATTAATCAAAGCAAAGTCAAAAAGAAAAAATAGATTACAAAGCTGTTGACAAATTAGATTTAAATGCTAAAATAAGAATATCTAATACAATTCTTCTTAAAATTAAATTAGATACATATAAAAGTTAGGAGGGGGAAAATATGAAGAAAATTTTTAAAGAATGAATTTCTTGACGAAGTGTTTATTATCATAATTTTTAAAGTAGAGTTTTTTGCAATATGTAGTTAAAAAGTTAACAATCTTTTTTTAAAGAACATTGGCAAGGAAATAAAAAAATATTTTATATAAAGAAGGTAAATATATGAAAAATAACACAAAGAAATTCTTAGCTACATCTTTAGCATTTTTTATGGCATTTTATTCTGTTCCTGTTAATGCTTTAGCTGCGATTTATGAAAGAGAAAATTTAACAGAAAATTCTTTAGAGATTAGTGAAGGGTATGAAGCTGGAGAGCAAGAGTACCCAAATCAAGTATTTCCTGTTGTAGTGCCAGAAACACACCAAGTAACATTGTTAGAAGAAATCCCAGATGTTCTTACATACGAAGGTTTCTTAGCATTTATGGAAAGCTTGTTGTACGAGCCTAGAAGAGAAGTTCCTAAACCTTTAGAAAATGTAGAAATGTCTACTACTTCTCCATTTGAAAGAACTTCCCCTCTTGATATGCTTGAAAGAGCTTTGCCAAGTGAAAATGGTATTTCCCGATTTGCAAGTTTTAACCCGCAGTTTAGTCTTTGGGAACCCCCATATGATGAAAACTGGAATATTATACTTCCTTTACCACTTCCATATGGAAATACAGTACGAACACATACACATTCAAATGTTTCAATATCAAATATATATGCAGCTTATAGAGCAGTAGAAAATTTAATGACTCATGGGCGTGAAGAATTAATATCAACACTTTCTGAATATATTCAAAACAGAGGTAGAAGAGAAATAAATCAAATTTTAATTGCCTTGGAAGTTTATAATCAGTTTGTAGAATTTCATGGTGAAAGTGATTTAACTGAGTGGGTATGGCAGGACATTCAACATAATATTTTTGAGGGTAGATATGTTCCTCCTTCTAATATTAATCTTTTGGTTTCATTTAGTATTCCACATTCTATATTTGAAATTGCTGAATTTTCAAGTTGGGGTCCTTGGGGTTCTGAAATTTTTCCTGCTATAGAAAGAATCGAAGCTTTTTTAAGGTTTCAACCTTCTGCTGGGCTTGGGTTCTCTCTCTGGGATTTTTTCAGCGAAGTAAACCCAACTAATTTTTGGAATAATGCTAATATTGACGAATGGGGAAGACCTATTCCTACAATTCCAAACTTAACTCCTAACAATTTATATTTGGCTCTTAATGGCTTTATGAATGCAGTTGGAGAATATAGAAGCGAAATTACATTTAACACTCATTTAAGATTAAATACTTTCTATTTAAACACTACAAATAATCTAAAGGATATTTTGTCTGACTATATATCTTACCAAGATTTTTATTGGGAAAACTGGAACGGCGATATACACTTTGGGTCTGGATATGATATTTCTCCAAATATCAGGATATTCGAAAGTTCTTTGCAAAGCTTTCTACCAGAAGTTGCGTCGGTTATTTTTAGTCAGGATAGAGGAAGTTTTTTTAGTAGTTTACTTTGGAGTAATGCCTCTTCATTTATGTGGGCACTTTGGCTACCTCACTACTACTTATTTATAGAAGAGTATAGAGAAGATATAGACTTAGAGAAAATGTATGAATTAAGTAACGAACTTATATATGCTATCGACAATAGTGATGATGTTTCTTCGGAAGAAGCAGAAGAATTAAAATACGAATTGCAAAATATTATAAATAATATAAATGCAACTCTTTCAGCGCCTTTAACAGTTGCTTCAGTAGGAGGATTACTAAATTCTATAGATTTTAGTATATTACCAGATTATAGTGTAGATTTGTTAAATACAATCTCTAGTCTTCATCCAATAATACACATTGGACCAAATATAGTTATTGCTATAGACAGCTTGTTAAGAGAAGTAATAGTATTATTAGAAAATGAAATAGCTCTTCTTTCTGTAAATCAAAACAGTAGAATAGGTATTATTAGAGATGAACTTTTAGCCCTGTTCCCAGTTGATTCTAGCGGAGCTTTATATATACCGCAAAGGCATATATTAACTTCTGAACTAAGAGAATTTTTATCTATTTTAACTGTACTTTTAGCAGACGGTTTTATTTTAGATAATATCTATAACCAACTTATGAACCCTTTGCAAGATGTAAATGGAGTCGTTCGTAGACATGGTTTAAGGCAAATTAATTCGCAACTATCTGTTTGGTTTTGGAATATGGATTGGTGGAACAATCATTAAATCAAACTTAAAAAAATTCTAAAAAGTAGGTAGTGTCTTGTCCACATTAGGGATATTACCTACTTTTTTCTTTTACTTCTTAATAGCTTCTAATTTTTTTCTACCATCTCTTGAAAAAAAACAAATATCACCATTAATCATTCTTATTGTATTATCATTTTTATTAATCTCTGTTATCTTGTCGGTATTCACAATAAATGAAGTATGACAACGTACAAATCTTTTGTCTAATTTTGCTAGTATACTTTTCATACTTGAATTAAATTCTAGTCCTCTATTCATTGTATAAACTTTTATTTTTCTTTTAATTCTACCACTTTCAAAATATAATATTTCATCAAAATTAAGAAAAACACTTCTCTGGTCTATATCTATTTGTATTTTTTTATCATAGTCATTATTAATATCTATACTTTTTTCATAAGCAATATCTATACATTCTAAAACACTTTGTTTTATATTATCTATCTTATCTTTGACTATAAAATCAAGTGCTTCTGTTTTATATCTAAAAGTTAAAAATGTCATCTCCGAATGCGAGGTTAAAAAAACAATAAAAGTTTTTGACCTATTTATTTTTTTTATTTCACTTGCAAGTTCTATTCCATTCATACTGCTATTAAGATTTATATCAAGAAAAAATAATGCATAATTAAGATTGTTTTGGTTATACATATGTATAACTTCCTCTGGATTGTTAGTAGAAAGTAATAAATTTGAATCAATTTCTTTGAATATAAGATAATTATGTATAAACTTACTTATATTTTCTCTTTGATTATCGTCATCTTCACAAATATAAATATTTAGCATATACCTCTCCTATAAGGCTATATCAAATTGTGTAGCTTGTGCATTATATAAATTATAGTACATACCTTTATTATTTACAAGTTCACTGTGAGTTCCGTATTCTAATACAATGCCTTTGTGTAAAACTAATATTTTATCGCAAAATTTCGTACTAGATAGTCTATGTGTTATACAAATAGCAATTTTATCTTTTATAAGATTACCTATATTATTGTACATTTGTATTTCCGAATTTGGGTCTAGTGAAGAGGTCGGCTCGTCCAAAACAATTACTTTAGAATTTCTGTATAAGCTTCTTGCCAAAGCTAGTTTCTGTAACTCTCCACCAGATAGTTCTATACCATTATTATCGAAAATTTTGTATATATTTGTGTATATTCCATTTTGCAAACTATTAATTTTTCTGTATAATCCACTATCTTTTAAACTCTGTATTATACTACCATCATTTATATCCTTATCCTCTTCAAGAGCTATATTTTCTCTTATACTAAACGAAAACAATTTATAATCTTGAAAAAGAGCTATATTTTCTCTTATACTAAACGAAAACAATTTATAATCTTGAAAAATAGTAGAAAATAATTTTGAATAGTCGTTGTAATCAATATCTCTTATGTTCATACCGTTCAAATATATATTTCCTTCTGTTGGTTCATATAGTCTTACAAGCAACTTTATAAATGTAGATTTACCTGCTCCATTTTCTCCTACAATAGCGATTTTTTCTAGTTTGTCAATTTTCAAATTTATGTTTTTCAAAACTGGATTAGTTTGATTTGGGTATGTAAAAGATACATTTTTATATTCAATACTTTCAATTTCAAAATTCTTTTCCAGTCTAAATTTACTATTATTATCTATTGTTATAGGTAATTTTATAAACTTATCAAATTCATCATAATATTTTTCTTGTGATAATATTTTCACATAATTATTAGATAAAGATTTAAAAGCAGAAGAGACTGAATTCATTGCATTAAGATAAATTGTAAAATTTCCTACAGTTATAGAACCACTTATAACTGAAAATATTAAATACAAATATCTAAACAAATTTTCAACAAGCTGTACAATTAATTTTACAGAATATGATTTCATTACAATTTTGGACGCTTTAAAATTGAAATTATACAACTCTTCTAACACTTTTTTATATTTATTTGTAATCCAAGAATTAAGATTAAAAATTCGCATTTCTTTACCGTACTGAAAGTTTTCTATTATATGAGAAAAATAAGAAGCATTTCTCTCTACCTGCACTTTTTCCATATTTATATCTATAATATCTTTTTGATATTTATAATCAAAATAACTAGATACGGCTATTACAAATATCATTACTAATCCAACCCATACATTTAATAATGATATTATACCTATTAAGCCTATAACTGTTATTAAATTACTAACCATGTTAGAGAAATCATCAATTATAGCCATAAACCCTCTTCCATCACCAAATATAAATTTGTATGCTTTTTCCTTACTATTTAAAAAACTACTACTTTCCAAATGTAAAAAATCTGTTTTCATTATATTTTCACTAAGGTTTAGCGTAAATTTGTTATATAATATTTTCTTTTGCCTATCTGCTATTATAGATATATACGAACTAAACCACGTAGAAAAAAAATTACCAAAACAAAGAATTAAGATATATAAAATTAGTATTTCTAATCTACTTTGACCTATAATTTCGTCTAATATAATGCCCGGTATGATTATAGATATAAAAGGTGTCAAACCCTTTAGTATGTTTGCTAAAAAAACTAAAGGGATAAATTTTTTATTATGTCTATTACAAAATGAAATTATAAAACTAACACCTCTAAACATAAACTTATTTTCCTGTATTTTTTTACTCAACTTTTTCAAATATACCATCCTTTAGTGTAAGAGTTCTATCCGAAAAACTTGCTACATATTCGTCATGTGTTACTATTAATATAGTATTTTTCAATTCTTTATTTATTTTTTCAAACATCTCCATTAATCTCTTACTATTTTCTGAATCTAATGCTCCTGTTGGTTCATCTGCTATAATAAGCGTTGGCTTTTTTACAATAGCTCTTGCTACTGATACTCTTTGTTTTTGTCCTCCTGATAATTGATAAGGATATTTATCTAATATATGTGATATTTCTAGAGCCTTAGCAATTTCATTGGTTAAATGCTCTATTTCATTAGCTTTATATCTGTCTTGTATAATAAGAGCTAGAGCAATATTTTCAAAAGCGGTTAAATTATCAATCAACTTAAAATCTTGAAAAATAAAACCTAGATTGTCTCTTCTAAATTGTGATTTTTTACTAGATTTTAATTTAAATATAGAGCTTCCATTTAGTAAAACATCGCCATGTGTTGCTATATCTATTGTAGATAATATATTTAGAAGTGTAGTTTTTCCACTTCCACTCTTACCCATTATAGATATAAAATCACCCCTATTTATAGTAAAATTTATCCCATCTAAAGCCTTTGTTGTTCCATCTCCTTTACCAAAATATTTTTTTAAATCTTTAACTTCTAGTATAACATTAGACTGATTTTCCACCCGTTATACCTCTACATTTTTTCTTTTTTCTCCAAATATCTTTATTTTATCTTGTTCATCTAAACTTAGATAAATATCGATTAGTTTTTCAAAAAAATTACGAATATATTTACAATGCTCTTCATTCGCTATTACAGTATTTTGTGTTTCAATATAATTTTCATGTGTACAAGCACCGACACATAAATTTTTGGCAAAACAATTACTACATTTTTTATGATTAGATAATTTTATTTCATCTAAAAACCACTTTGTATCTACTTCAATATCTTCTATATTACCTAAACTATAATTTTTTAATGATACATATCTATGACATGGGTATACATCTCCATTTATATCTATAGCTTGCATATTCCAAGCAGCTCCACAGGCAAAATTTCGTTTTGTTTCAAAATGAAGTTTACCAAGTTCATTCCAAGCCATATGCATCTTGGATGCTTTTTCAAAATCTTTATCTTTTATAAGTTTAGCAAAAAAATTTAATAACTTTGTACTTTCTTCTATTAATTTTGGATAATCACTATCTTCCAAAAGATTTTGGGCTGGTGATATAGCTACATTTCTAAAATTAAGATTTTCTAAATGTTCAAAAATAGAAACCATATCTAAATTTGTTTTTGTTACTGTGGCTCTTGCAGTTAAATATTTGTCTTCTCTCATATCCTTTGTGTTTTTTACTATTTTATCGTAACTTCCTGTATTATTAGCATATATTCTATTTGTGTCGTGAGCTTTTTTATCTCCATCTAAACTTATTTGTAGTGATATATCATTATCCTTTATAAATTTTTTTATATCTGCATTTAATATAGTTCCATTTGTTGTCATTGTAAACTTAAATGTTTTATCTTCATATTTTTCTTTACAATAACTAACTACAGCTTTTACTACTGGTAAATTCATTAAAGGTTCTCCGCCTAAAAAACAAACAACTAATGTTTTGTGTCTACCTGAATTTTTAACCAAATAATCTATAGAAGATAATGCTGTTTCTACAGACATTTTACCTTTGTCAAAATATTCTCCACAATCACCATAACAATATGTACACCTTAAATTGCAATCTTGTGCTATCATTAAAGTTACAGAGCTTATTTCAGGCTTATAATCTCTTAAAGATGTATCTTCTTTTTCTCTATTATTCGATGTTTTTATGAAATTCTTGTTTTTCATATTTTCTATTAATGTATAAAATTCTTCTTCTGTAAATAAATGAGATATATTTTTGTATGCTATATCTATGGTATTGCCTTCTTGTTTTAAAAATTCTAATAATCTTTTGTCTATTTTGAAAAAACTACTGTTTTCTATCATAAAAAGATATATGTCGTTGTTTTTATTAAATATCCTGTACTGCCTAAATTCTAAATTTTGTGTATCTTTATCTAAAATATTCATTAAAATATCCTCCTGTTTTGAAAAAAAATTACTTATCAAAAATATCATTTATTTCGTTTTTATATGCTTTTATAGTCATAAAAAAATAACCTAAAATTATTACTGCAAATATTAAAGTACCGTAAATTATGGTGTACATAATACTTTCTGTGGAATATAACTGTACTCTATCACGAAATCTTACTGCTGTTACTACATGATAAACTAAAAAAGAGAGTAGAACACTTGAAGAAATAGTTACAAAGAAAAAAAATGTTATTTGTTTATGTATAATACTATATATCGATTTTTTAGACATACCTATTTTAAACATTGTATTAAATTCTTCTTTTCTCTCTCTTCCATCAATTATTTGCATTATGGATATATAACCGAAAGCTATAATTCCAAATATAAATGACATATATATAAACACAAGACGCATCGCCAAAATAAATTGTGTTATAGAACCTTGCTCTATCGACCTAATACGTATAAGCAAATCTCTCAAACTGTTTCTTATATATTCCTCTTCATGTTCATGTAAGCCTGAAAAATAAATGTAACCATTAGTTATATTATCAAGTATTATATTAGCAAGTTCGAGATTTGGATGTTCGACTAAAGATATATACATACCAGTGGCAGCTATACTTAATCCGTTTAATGATGTATCTGGAAATATCAAAGTTTCTATTCTTAAACTATTATTATTAATAAAAGGACTTATTGGCTCTGTATATGCTATAGTTTCACTAAGATATAGCACTTTTCCATTCTCTAAAGTTATAGGAAGACCAGAGCGAAAATTATTAAAATATAAATCTATATCCGCCTCATAATCTAAATGCATAACAAATTCATTTTCAGATAAAACTATTTCAGAATGCCCCATAATTCTTCTAAGTGAGTTATAGTCTGATAAGCCAATAGCTAACACAGGTAAGTCTAATGCATTTATTCTTGTATCTTCTGTATTAAAATCAGAATCTTTTACAAAAAAACTTTCTACTTGTACACTATTTAATACTTCTATATTATGATGTTCTAATATATCATTTATAAAACTAAAATCTACAACTTCTATATCTTCCAAACTTGTTTCATAGAAATTATTACGTACAACCTGTATATCAATAGCTGTTCTATATTCTAAATATCCTTCCATCAATGTAAAAACACTTGGCATAGTAAAAAGTACACTAAAAGTTAAAGTAAGACATAAAGTTATGCTTCCAAAACTCCTAGCATTCGAGAAACTTTTTGACAACAAATTATTTAATACAACTATATTATTATTTTTATATAGATTTTTGCTTCTTTTATCTTTTATAGCATATAATATATAAGACATTGTATAGAAAAATGAATATAGAAAAATAAATATACCTAGTACAGCTATAAATTGTAAGTATAGTGGATTTTCTATATTATAGTACCTATTTGTGAAATCCATAATATTTTCAAATGTCATATCTGGGTCTTGTACTGTACTGTATTCTAGCCTTGACATAGTTCTTCCTATAGTTATTAAATTTGTTAAACTAAATACTACAGTTATAGCTGAAAGAATAGATACAAAACTTGATAATATTAAATATCTTTTTTTATATTTAATTACTTCACTTTTTTTCTCTAAATTCCATAAATCAGCTAAACTGTACCGTGATATTCTATATATATTTGTTAAACCAATGATAAAAAGCATTATAGAAAAAAACACTACTACATTTAAAGATATATCACCATATAAAACAAAGTAAAATTGTAATTCCTGACCAGATAATACAAATGTAAAACCCGTTATAGCAATAGTTAATAAATGTCCAAATATTATACCAATAACAATTCCCACAATACCTAACAAAAAACCTTCAACAAAAAACATATAGGAAACTGTACGATTTTTCATTCCCAAAATTAAGTAAAGAGTTAAACTTTTTAATCTTGTTTTTAATATATATTTATTTACATATACTACAATAAAAAATATGGCTATAGAACTTGCATATAGACCAAAACTAAGAATAATCCTAAGTTCATTAAAATTAAAAAATTCTTCATTTATAGATTGTCTGAAAGGACTATTTGCACTTCCTATAGTAAGAAATGCAAAAAAAAGACTTGAAATAACTGCTAAAGTAAAAATGTATATAGCATAATCTTTTAGAGATTTTTTTAAGTTTAATAACGATATTTTTGTATAAATACTAACTATAACCACCCCTTAAAATTTTTCAATATATACAGATGGTAGAAAAAATAACAGCTACCATCTGTATATATTGATTTAGGCTAATTGTTTAAATCTGCTAATCCACTATCACAGAATAAATAATGCCGAGAACTAGGCTCAATATCAACCTGTGTAATTTGTTTTAAATTAAAACCACAAAAGTTTATATAAAAAAATTTGCTCAAACATATAAATCACCCCTCTTTCGTATTATGAATTTATATTTGTTAGCAATTAATTGCTAACAAATCCATTGTAACATGGATTTCAATATTTTTTACAAAACTGCACTAACTTATATATATTCTGCACTAATCTGTAACAAAACTTTTAAAAATACAGAAAAGTACAGAATAATTACAAGTTAGTGCATACAAAAACTAAAAAAAATGTTATTATATAAATATAACTGCAAATAAAGAGGATATTTGTTATGCATATATTAATATTTTTACTGGAATCTTTTGTATTTTCATATGTTTTGAATTTGCTTTTAAAAAAGCTAAGTATTATCGATATGGAAAATTTACACTATTCAATATTGTTATTTGTAAATGTACCTACACTATTATTTGTGAAATTTTTAACTAATTTATATATACCACTTTCTACAGTTGCTATGCGTATATATAACTTGCCATCTGTAGCTATAATAGTTATCCCTACAACAATATTATTATGTATTTTTTCAAGGAGATTTGTGCGTTCTATTTTTAGTGTTATGGTATTGTTTTTTATACTTTTTATATCAGAAGCAATATCTCTAATTCTAATAGGAATTTTTATTGAAGGTTTTTTCCGTGTCGTTTTTTCTATTAGTATTTACACATATCGAAATCTTATAGCTGTAATACCCTCTATGTTAATATCTCTAAAACTTGTACAAAAGTTTAATAAATTTTTCGATGGAAAAGAAAATATTTACGATAACAAAATAACTTTACTTGTAGTTGCAAATATGTATTTTATATTTCTATTTGGTAGGATTGATGGTGGACCTTTTTTGTTCTTGGTTTATATTCTTTTAAATATAGTCATAATCATATTTCTTATGCTTGGAATGATAAAAGAAAATGAAATAAAAAATAAATTATTGCTAGACGAAACCACAAAAATCTATATAAAAAATTTAGAAGAAACACTACAATCTCTAAAAATTGTAAAACATGATTACATAAATATTTTAGCTTCACTAAAAACTTTTATAGATACAGAAGATTACAAAGGGCTAACTAAATATTTTTCAAAAGAACTAACAGAACTTAACAAAAGCATAATAAACGACAATAGAATTGTAAACGATTTGTACAATATAAAAATTAACGAAATAAAAGGAATACTGCTATACAAATGTAATATTGCAGTTATGAAAAACATAGTTGTAAACATAGAGGTTAGAGAACCAATAGAAAATATATATTTCTCTACAGCTAAATTATGCCAAATTCTTGGTATTTTTCTCGACAATGCTATAGAAGCTATAAACGATACATCAAAAAAAGAGCTTCATATAGCTTTTATAAAAGATGAAAATTCTACTGTTATAGTTATAAAAAATAGTTGGAACTATAGAAAGATGTCTATAAAACAGATATTTGAAGATGGATTTTCTACAAAAAGTGGAAATGAGGGTATTGGATTATCTACGGTAAATAAATATATTACTGAAACTAAAAATATAGCATTAGATACTTATTTAGAAGAAGGCTATTTTACACAGGTTTTTACTATACATTTAAAGTACTGACAGCAGAAATTCGGATTGAAATAGTTAATAAGATTAAAACAATATCTTATGTATATTTAAAAAAATATTTTAAATTTTTATCGCCTAACTTAGGCTAGGCGATAAAGTAAAATAATAGTTTAGATTAATATTTATAATTTTTTTATCGTAAAGGTAATAAATAATTTGCACCCATTTCTTTTATGATTTTTTTTAACTCTTCTTTGTTTATTCCTGCTAAATTACTTATAGATAAAATCATATCTAATGAATAATTAGACTTTATAGCCTGTTTAATTATTTCAATTTTACCTTCAATTTTACCCTGTTCTTTACCTTGTTCAACATAATATTCAACAAAATTCATTTTATTTTTACCCTCCTTATCTTCTTTTAAAATATTTAAAGTATTCTCAAAGGATTTTGATATTTCTATTACATCTTTATCTTTTAAAACTATATTTTCATCTAACAAAAATCTTGCAAGTTCTCCTGCTTTTGTATCCAATTTAGCTAATTTAGAAGAAATAATAAAAAACAAGATATTCGAATATAGAAAATCAACTATCTTGTTTTTTATTTTGAAAATACTAAATTAATAAACACTTCATTATTAATGCTATTGTACAAATCTATTATATGCTTCTTAGGTATGAAAATTAGTTATAAAAAATTCATTATTTTTAAAGTCTATTAAGACATTGCTATTATCGCCTATACTACCTTTTAATAATTCCTCTGCTATTTTATCTTCTATATTATTTTGTATTGTTCTTCTTAATGGTCTTGCTCCATATTTTTCATCGTATCCCATGTTCGATATTTGAAATAATGCATTGTCCGAAATGTCAAAATTTATATTATTAGTAGCTTTTACACGTAACCTTACTTGTTCTATCATTCCTATTGCAATTTGTTTTATTTCATTTTGTGTTAATGTGTTAAAAATGATTATATCATCTATTCTATTTAAAAATTCTGGAGCAAATGTATTTTTTATATCTTCCAATATAATAGATTTATCTTTTTTATTTTTTAGTTCACTCATCCCAGCATTACTTGTCATTATAATAACTGTATTTTTAAAATTAATTTTTCTACCATGTGAATCAGTTATATTTCCATCATCTAAAATTTGCAATAGAAGATTAAATATATCTTTGTGTGCTTTTTCTATTTCGTCAAAAAGAACTATAGAATAAGGCTTTAATCTTACTTTTTCTGTAAAATGTCCGCCATCATCATAACCTATATATCCAGGTGGAGGACCTATCAACTTATTTATAGAATTTCTTTCCATATATTCACTCATATCTATTCTTAAAATAGCTTCATCTGTTCCAAAAAGAACATTTGCCAAGGTCTTACAAAGCTCGGTTTTTCCAACTCCAGTTGACCCAAGAAAAAGAAAAGAACCAATAGCACGTTTTGGGTCTTTTATACCTACTCTACTTCTTCTTATTGCTTTAGATATACTTTTTATTGCTTCGTCCTGACCTTTTATTCTTTCATGAAGCAATTTTTCCAAATTTATCAACCTGCTCTGTTCTTCCTCTTCAAGTTTTTTTATAGGTATACCAGTCCAGCTTGTTACTATTTTTGCTATTTCTTCTTCATCTACAACAATATCTTCTGTTTCATTTTTTATTTTCCATTTTTTATTTTCCATTTCTAATTCATTAATTAGTTCTTCATTTCTTTTAATTATTTCCCTTGCAATATTGTACGCCTCATTTGATACCAAATATTCTTTTAACTCTTTTATAGTTTCTATATTCTCTTCTAAATTCTTTATTGTTGTAGGGGCTGTGAATTTTCTTAAACTAATATTTGAAGAACTTTCATCTAAAAGGTCTATCGCTTTATCTGGTAAGTATCTATCATTTATATATCTAGCAGAAAATTTTACAGCTGCCTCTATTGCCCCATCTGTTATTTTTAAATTATGATGATTTTCATATTTAGATTTTAAACCATATAAAATTGAAATTGCCTCTTGTTCTGTTGGTTCTTCTATTTTTACAGGTTGAAAACGTCTTTCAAGTGCCCCATTTTTCTCTATATGCATTCTGTATTCATCTATTGTAGTTGCACCTATCATTTGTATTCTTCCTCGAGACAATGCAGGTTTTAGCATATTTGCAGCATCCATAGAACCACCACTAGTAGAGCCAGCACCTATAAGAGTGTGTATTTCGTCCAAAAATAAAATAATACCTTCATTTGTTTCTAATTCCTCTATTATTTTTTGCATTCTTTCTTCGAAATCACCTCTATGTTTACTACCTGCTATCATAGAACTAAGCTCTAGACTTATTATTCTTTTACCTTTTAAAATATTCGGCACATTTCCTTCTATTATTTTTTGTGAAAGACCTTCTACGATTGCTGTTTTTCCAACACCTGGCTCTCCTATTAAAACAGGATTATTTTTTGTTCTTCTTGATAAAATTTGTATAATTCTTTTTATTTCAAAATCTCTACCTATTACTGGGTCGAATCTATTTTCTTTTGCATATGATGTAAAATCTTTACCATATGTATCTAAATTTTGTGTTTTTGAAATTTCTACATTAGATTTTTTAAAAATAGATTCAGAAGATTTTTTGTTATTTTTTTGATTTATTTTTGTTAAAAGTTCGTTGAGTTCTTCTAAAATAAGCTTTCTGTCTATATTTAAACTTTGTAATATTAACACAGCTGTACATTCTTCATCTTGTAAGAGAGATAGTAATAAATTTTCTGTGCTAATAATTCCATTTCCTATAGTTGCAGCCTCTTCTAGTATATATTTTGTTCTTGGTGTAAAATTTATTTTTATATTTGAATCCCAAATTTTAGAGATATTATTTTCTGCTTCTTGTTCGTATATAATTAATTCTTTTATTTTATTTTGTAATTTTTCTAGTGTTAGACCTTTTTCTTCTAATTGTTCACTAGCTAAAGAGTTCGAAATACTAAGGATAGAAATAAGAATATGCCATGTAGATATGTGATTATAGCTATAATCTTTACTTATCAATTTTGATTTTTCTATAATTTCATTACATTTCTTTGTAAATTTATACATAGTTTTACCTAACCTTTTTGTATTTGAATATATTAATTATTTTACACTAATTAGCAATAAAAATAAAGGTAAAAAATTGTTTTAATTTTTTTGAAAATTTTAAAAAAACATGATAAAATCGATTAATAATAAAAAAGTGAAAATTCTCGAATTTTTTCGAAAAATTATATTATGATAAAAAATAAAGGATTATTATGACAGATATAAAAAAATATATAAGACAGGTATTTTGGTTTTTCTTTATTTTGTTTACATCTGTTGTCGTATATTTGTCGTATTTTTATTTTGTTTTGGCAAGCGATATTAAAAATTATAGTATGAATCCAAGAGTAAGAATATCAAGACCAAATATTTTGCGTGGTAGAATTTTGGATAGAAATGGTGTAATCTTAGCGTTTTCTGATGAAGATGGAAGGTATTACCCTATGGAAAATGTTTTTTCACATGTTGTAGGTCATACAAGCGTTGGTCATTCTGGTATAGAAGAAAGATACAATTTTAATCTTACAAATTTATCTAACGAACTTTGGCAAAGAATAAAAAATTTATCTACTGGTAGTGTATTACAAGGAGATGATATACACACAACTTTGGACTATAGAATACAAAATTTTGCATATAATTTATTAAACCAAAGAGGAAGCATAGTTTTAATGCAGCCAAGTACAGGTAATATATTAGCAATGGTTAGTTATCCTAGCTATAATCCAAATACAGCTGAATATTTTTGGGATTATTTAGCTATTGGTAGCGAAAGTCCCCTTTTAAATAGAGCTACTCAAGGGCTGTATCCTCCCGGCTCTACATTTAAAATATTTCCTGCAGCATTATCTGTTAGAGAAAGAATAGATTTTAATCATTTTTGTAATGGATATATTACTATAAATGGTACAACTATACGTTGTTTTCATTCTACACCGCATGGAAATGTAGACTTAAATAGAGCTTTTTATTTATCATGCAATACTTATTTTGTTGCCCTTGCAAATTACATGGGGTATGAAAATTTTACAACTGGAATAGAAGAATATTTTAAAGAAATATCATTTTCTCTTGCACACAATCAAAGTAGATTTAATTTTGAAAATGGTATAGATAATTTAATATTGTCTGCTATAGGTCAGGGTAGGACAGTTGTTACACCACTTTATATGGCAATGGTTTCTTCAGCTATTTCGAACGGTGGAATTATGAATATGCCAAACATAGTAAATAATAATTCTATTTTTAGTAGAACACATAGTACAACTTTATTTACAGTGGAAGAAGTAGAAAAACTTAGAGAAATTATGACAGAAGTAGTAACAAGAGGTACAGGTACAGCAGCAGGAATAAATAATATGCAACTGGCAGGAAAAACAGGTACAGCAGAAAATGAAACAGATATAGCTCATGGATGGTTTACTGGTTTTTTAGTAGATGGAGATTTGGCAATCTCTATTATTTTAGAAAATTCTGGTGGTACAGGACCTGTTTTGCCTATTGTTAAAAGTATTATGCAGTATGCTGCGAGTTTGGATATGTAAAATTGTAATTTTAAAATACAAAAAATAGCCCATACTTTAAATTTAAAGTTAGGGCTATTTTTTGATTAGTGTTACAAAAAGTTTATAAGACACTTAGAAAACAAATATCTTATAATTATAACACAAAAATTTATTTTATTTAATAATGACTGAAATACTGTTAATTTTGTTTTTCAGAATTTTTTAGAAGTGTTATTTGTTTTTTAAGTTCTTCTATTTCTTTTTTAGCATTTGCTACGGTATCTTTAGCTTTTGCTTCAGCATTTGCTACGGCATCTTTAGCTTTTTCTATGGTATCTTTAGCTTTTGCTTCAGCATCTTCAGCACGCCTATTAGCCTCATTCAAACGCTGCATTGCATCTGTAACTAATGCATCCCTTTCTTCTAATATACTCATCATATTTACCAACCCCTTTTCTTGTCTAAAATTTTCTA
>WRGD01000110.1 GCA_009787355.1 Defluviitaleaceae bacterium
ACGCTCTTGCCTTTCGCTAGTAGTTGGCTACGACAAGCCCCTACAGTGGACTTGCACCACCTAGATTTGTACCATGCACGGCACACACAAAAAAGAGGCTTTCAATGAATGCCTCTTTTAATTTATCTATTATATTTTTTCTTGAATTTCTCTACTCTACCACCAGCTTCTAATAGTAGTTTTTGGCTACCTGTATAAAAAGGATGACATTTACTACAAACTTCTACTTTTATTTCACTTACTGTAGAGCCAGTAATAAATTCTGTTCCACAAGCACATTTCACTTTTGATTGTACATAATTTGGGTGTATGTCCGTTTTCATTTATTAAAACTCCCTTATTTCATGTTTATTTTAATTATAGTATCATATTTTATTATTACTTTCAAGCAAACTAATCGTTTTCCATATCTTGCTCACTATTACTTGATAGAATCTCATGTAATCTTTCAGATGCTTGACTAAAAACATTAGAATCTGGAAACTCAGTAATTAGTTGTAAAAATAAAGAAGCAGCCCTCTCGTATTCTTGTCCATGCTGTGCTATTCTACCTAGAAAATATATTATATCATCTATAAAAACTAAATCTTCTGGCTGTGCCTCCGCAAACCGTAAGCTTCTTTCGAAGAATCCTACAGATATTTCAAAATTACCTAAATTATATTGTTGTAAACCACTATTATACAAGCTAGATGCTGCAGATAAAAAAGTGCTATCTCTAAACTGTATTATTTCTTCCAAATTCTCCTCTTCTATTAGAGATAAATCTATTTCATATAAAAGCTCTGCTGCTTCTAGTGGGTTTGCAGCTAAAATTAATCTTGCTTCGTTTATTCTATCATTTTGGGTCGCTATATTTATTTGTAGTCGTAATTCTGTTAGAGTATTATATAGATTTTCATTATCTTCTAAAAGTTCTGTTATACGTGTATCACTTTCTACTCTAAAATTTGTATAATCTAGTGAAATTCTTTCAATTTCATTGTTCGAATGTAATATTTGCTGTTCCATATCCGAAACCGAGCCAGGTATAATAAAGAAAAACATCAAAGCGAGCATAATAACACTACCAAATATAAAGCTAATTATATGAAAAAAATTTATAAAACTGTATCTTTTCATTTTCGGCTCTACAGCAGATGGTGGAGGAGTTAAATTTTGAGATAATATTTTTTGTCTCTGAGATTCTATTGTTTGTTTTGGCGGTGTTCCTGTGATGGTTAGATGATAATTTTCTGTTATTTTATTATTTTTATCTATTTTTAGGGCTTTTGTTATCAGATTTAGAGCTTCACTTTTGTTTCCTATTATTAGGTTACAAAAAGTAAGTAAATTTATTGCATTTAGAAAATTTGGGTTTATAGTTATAGCTTTCTTCAAATCTGTAATTGCCATGTCTGTATTTTTTTTGTTTAAACAATCTAATGCTTTGTTATAATGTACTACAGCCTCATTTTTGGAATACAAATCATCTGGGTTATTTTGGATAATATGCATATAGCTCATAGCTATATTATTTGTTTTTACAAGATTGGAGCTTATTATCCATTGTTTTAGGGCATCCCCTATTCTACCAGTTTCGTAATATATAAGACCTAGTAAATTTCTAGAATAGTAGTTGTTTTTGTTAAATTCTATACTTTGACATAATAGTTCTATTGCAAATGATAATTCGAGGTTGTTAGCTTTTTCAAGTCCTTTGTTGTAAAGTAAATTGGATACTTTTATAGATTTTGAAAAAGTAAATATATCAACACCACAACTGTTGCAAATATAACCTTTTATAGATTTTGACTTACAATTAGGACATTCCAAACCAATGTCTCCTTTTTAATTCTTATTATTTTCAGACAAATATTGTAATAAATCAATAATATCTTTTATTTCTTCGGAATGTATATTTTCTTCTACATCTTCTATATCTAGTATTGGTTGGTATTTTTTTAGTTCGGTTTTAAAGTCTAGCACGGTGTACCTCCAAAAATATTCACATATAACATTATACTCTTAAAATACAATTTTTGCAAATTTTTTAAAAAATAAAAGAAGATTTTAGGTAATTGAAATAAAACCCTGGGTTGTTGCCCCAAGGTTTTGTTTTTATTTAAGCAATACAGAGTATACCTTCTTTTATTGCTTCCATATTTAGTGGTATTAGATGTGGGTATTTTACACTAAATTTTTCTTGTAACATATCTTCTATATCTTCTAAAGTAAATAAATTTATTGTTTGCAAAAAACCAGCAAGCATTACCATATTTGCAACTTTTATATTGCCTATTTTAGTTGCTATTCCCGTTGCATCTATCTCAATAAGTTTTACATCATCTTTTAATTTTGGTTCTTTTACAAGTGTAGAATTAGAAAAAACAAACGAGCCATTTTTTAATGAGTTAGCAAATTTGTCTATAGATGGTGTATTCATAGCAACCAAAATATCTATTTCATAGGCAACAGGACTACCTATTATTTTGTCGGATACTATTACAGTACAATTAGCTGTACCTCCTCGCATTTCTGCACCATACGAGGGCATCCATGTAACTTGTTTACCTTTTTTCATTGCAAGAGATGCAACAAGTTGCCCAAGTGTAAGAACACCTTGTCCACCAAATCCAGAAAATACAATTTTAGTCATTCGGCACATCCTTATATACTCCAAGTGGATAATATGGTATCATAGCATTTTTTATAAAACCAAGAGACTCCACAGGTGACAAATTGTAACCTATATTACAAGAAGATAAAATTTCTATCATACTAAAACCTTTGCCCTCCATCTGATAGGTAAATGCTTTTTTTATAGAGATTTTTGCTTTTTTTACATTTGCAACATCGTGTGAAGAAACTCTTTCAATATAAGTTACACTAGGTATTTGTGATAACATTTCACTTACTTTTAACGGCATACCAACTACAGTTGTTCTACCTTTTGGAGTTGTTGTTGTTTTCATATTGTTTAATGTTGTTGGAGCCATTTGCCCACCTGTCATACCATATATTGCATTGTTTACAAATATAACAGTAATATTTTCTCCTCTATGTGCAGCGTGTACAATTTCCGACATACCAATAGCTGCTAAATCTCCATCTCCTTGATAGGTAAAGACAATTTTATCTGGCATAGCTCTTTTTACACCTGTTGCAACAGCAGGGGCACGTCCATGAGATGCCTGTATACCATCGCAATTAAAATATTCATATGCCAGAACAGAACAACCAACAGGTGCTATAGCAATAGTTTTTTCTAAGATACCTAGCTCTACTAATACTTCGCCTACTATTTTGTGTATTACACCATGCGTACAACCGGGACAGTATGAAAGTGGAACATCTGTAAGTCCTCTAGTTTTTTCATAAACTACGTTCATGCAAACCTCCTTTTTGAAATTATTATTTTATGATTTGCTTTTTTTACTTTCAATTTCAATTACTTTTTCTACTATTTCTTCAGGGGTAAAAATAACACCACCACATCTTCCAAAAAAATGTACAGGATACTTGCCCATTACTCCAAGTTTTACGTCTTCTATCATTTGACCCATAGAAAGCTCACAAACTAAAATATTGTCGATAGAATCTGGTAAATTAGCAAATACTTCGTATGGATATGGCCATAGAGTAATAGGTCTTATAAGAGCTGCTTTTATTCCCTGCTCTTTTAATAAATCTATAGCATTAAGAACAATACGAGATGGAGTACCGTATGCAACAATTGCTATAGTATCTCCATTTTTAACCCCATTATCTACCATTGTTTCGTTTTGTTTGATTTTTTCATATATTTCAAATCGTTTAAGATTTTTTTCTTCAAGACCAGATGCAACTAAATCTATAGAAGATACTACATTTCTAGGTCTTTTGTCCATTTCACCATTTGCAGCCCAGTTTTTTTCTATTATTTTAGATTCTATTTCATTTTCATTTATTTCTACTGGTTCCATCATTTGACCGAGTATACCATCTGCAAGTATCATTACTGGCGTTCGGTACATATCTGCTACATCAAATGCTTTAACTGTAAGTTCATAAGCTTCATTTGCTGTACTAGGTGCATAAACCGGTAAATAATAGTCGCCATTTCCTCCACCACGTGTAGCTTGGAAATAATCGGCTTGGCTAGGTAATATACCACCTAGCCCCGGACCTGCTCTAGAAACATTTACAACAACACATGGTAAATCTGCTCCAGCAAGATATGATATACCCTCTTGTTTTAGTGCTATTCCCGGTGATGAAGAGCTTGTCATAGCACGTATACCAGTTGCTGCAGCACCATATACCATATGTATAGCTGCAAGTTCAGACTCTGCTTGTATAAATGTTCCTGATACAGTCTCCATTTTTTTTGCCATATATTCTGGTATTTCACTTTGAGGGGTAATAGGGTACCCAAAAAAAGCTTTGCAACCAGCATTAATTGCTCCTTGGCAAATAGCCTCGTTTCCTTTCATTAAAACTTTCAAAATATTCCTCCTTTTAGTATAATTTTTTATTAAACTTTTTTTAAACTTTTCCCAGTACTTTTGCTATGAAAATGTGATTTACACTATCGAACTTCTTTTCGACACGCTTTGTTTTTTTATAGTTATTACAGAATCTGGACACATTACTCCACACATTCCACAAGCTATACAATTTTCTATATCTATACATATCATTGGGTTATAACCTTTTTCGTTTACACGACTTTTGTCTATTTGTAGCACTTTTTTAGGGCAAACAAACGCACATAAATCGCAAGCTTTACAAAATTTTTCATCAAATATAAGCTCATGTGTTTCAGTAGCATATTTACTTTTTAAATCTGCCGACGTAATTTTAATCACCTCTTTATTAAAGATTAAAACTTTGGAGCTACTCGCACCAAAAACTTTAATTATTATTTTTATTGCCAATTTTCTCTTATTTTTAATGTTTCGAATGTTATTATGTGTTTTGATATTATTTTTTCTTTTATTTGCTCGTATATATCGCTTCTTATTTGTGTGTAAAGAATAGGTATATTTAATTCTTTGCTTACTTTTTCAATTTCGTATTGACAAGCTAGTATGTCATCTTTTGTTGTATAATGCAGCATATGACCATTATTTACAATACCACTTATTTTTAATAATGTTGCTGTGTTTATTTTGTGTATAAAATTTATCATTTTATCACTTGTATTCGTTTCAGCTCTAAAAGAATTTAGAACACATAAAAAATTATAATCGTTACCACAAAGTGAATCTTTGAAAGAAGATATAACTCTTGCTCCAACATCTTCTCCACCCAAATCTACAATTACATATTCATCATTTTTTATATTACTTGCAAAACTAAAATCTAAAGCTGGTATGTCTTGACCTGTATGGTTATTTAAACTAGATCCTACAAGATGTATGTTGTTTTGTATTAGAAAATCTTGTTTTTCTCTAGTTCTAAAATACGGATTAACAGAATCTAAATCTGCTATTGTTATCTTTTCATTTTGTTTTGAAAGTTTTAAAGCAAGATTTAAAGAAAATTCTGTTTTGCCACTTCCGTAGTGTCCGGTTATTATATATGTCTTTTTACTCATAATTAAGTGCTTTTTCTTCGTTTTTTAAAACTCTGTATGCTCTTTTGTTCAATGCTGCTAGTTCATCTTCTCCAGGATAAATGAAAATTTTAGAAATATAACCTACCCTATTTTTTATTTCATTTGTAATAAAACTACTATTTGCAATACCACCAGTTAAAAGTATTGCATCTATATTTCCTTTTAAAACTGTGGCATATGCACCTATTTCTTTTGAAATTTGATATGCCATTGCTTCTAAGATTAAACGTGCTTTTTCATTTTTTTTACTTTCTTCTTCTAATTCTACAACACTATCTTTTTTAAAATATGCAACAAGCCCACCACAGCCAAGTATCATACTATGCATATACTCTTTTGTGTATTTACCTAAAAAGCATAAATCTATTAAATCACCAACAGGTACAGAACCACTACGCTGTGGAGTAAATGGACCATCTCCATTTAAAGCATTGTTAGAATCTACTACACGTCCTTTCTTGTGAGCAGATACGGATATACCACCACCCATGTGAACAATTACAAGGTTTAAATCTTCATATTTTTTATCTATATCTTTACTATATTTATATGCTATAGCTTTTTGATTTAAAGCATGAAATATAGATTTTCTAGGAAGTTTTGGATGACCGCTTATTCTAGCTATTTCATCAAATTCATCTACTACAACAGGGTCCGCTATATATGCTGGTTTATTTACTTTTTTTCCTATATAGTATGCTAAAACTCCGCCAAGATTCGAAGCGTGAGTCCCCCATTTACAAGATATAAGTTCTTCTAGCATTTTTTCGTTCACAATGTATGTACCAGAAGATACAGGTTTAAGAAGTCCACCAATACCTATAATGGCAGATAAATCATTTATGTTCGTATTTGATTCTTTTAAAAAATTCTCTATTATTTTTAATCTAAAATTATACTGTATGGATAAATCTGTGTCCAAATCTGATGGAGTATGCCTTAGTATTTTTTCAAATTTTGGAATATCTTCATCAAAAAGTGCTATTTTTGTTGAAGTAGAACCTGGGTTAATAACTAAAATTTTCATAGATATACCTGCTTTTTAAAATAAATTCTGCAATTATTATAATAATATATCACATTTGTAAGCATTTTTGTGAATATTCACTAAACATTTTAAATGTTCACCTATATTATATCACAAAAAAATTTTTTTGTTTATAAAATTTGCAAATCACTAACAAAAAAGAAAAATAAAAGTCAACACATAATATTAAATTAAAATTAAAAAAATATAATTAAACTTTACTTGGGAAGTGTTATGCTGTATACTTTTTTAGAAATAAAAATTTTTGGAGGTAAAAAATGAAAAAAACAACATTTGTTTGTTTATCGTTGCTTCTTTTAGCAACTGCAAGAACATACGCAAATGAAATAAATAATATGGAACAAACAGAAGAAAATGCTTACACTGAAGTGGATAATCGTAACTCTAATTTTCTATCTTTTAGAGGAACAATCAGAGAAGTAGTAGAAGCAGAAAATGGATACACATTATTTATAGATAATGATGAAGCTACAGTTCTTTTTTCTATTTCAAGCGAAACATTTGTAATAGGTAATATAGAAGTAGGTAGCGATGTTATTGGTTTTTATCCAGCACTTGCACCTATGCCTTTAATATATCCACCACTTTATAATATTTCTGTATTGTATGTACAAGAAGAGGACATTCCACTTATAAAAGTAGACTTGTTTAGATTAATGAGCACAGGGGATATATTCTACGATAGCGAAGATGATGCAAGACAATTTGTAAGTGCTGATATTTCTTTAATTATAAGAGTTTCAAATGATACAGTAATACAAGACACTGAAGGAAATAATGTAGATTTCGATTTGAATGGTAGAAATTTAGTAGTAAAATATACTACTTCTACAAGAAGTATGCCAGCTATAACAAATCCCGAATTAATAATTGTTTTACCAGTTAATCCTATCACACCAGAAGTTCCAAGTATTTCCGATATAGAAACAGAACCCGAAGTAGATTGGTCTAACTATCCTATAATTGTAGATAGTGTAGGTCTTACTGATAGTTTTGTAGAAATGAATGGTACTATATATGTACCTCTTAGAAGTGTTTCAGTAGCACTTGGTGCCGAGGTTATATGGAATTCAAACGATAATAGCATACAAATAATTGGTTCTGGTGATAGTTTTAGTGCTTTTGTATATTTAAATGAAAATTTATTCACAAGAGATGCGGAGCAAATAGAATTATCACATCCAGCTGAGCTTGTAAATGGTACTACGTACGTGCCTCTATCATTTTTCCGTGAAGTTTTTGGTATGAATAATGCTTATTTTGAAGGTGGTCATGTTCATATTAACAATGATGAAGTAATGAATTAGTAAACTTTTATACAGTAAAAGATATAATGATTTTACCATCATATCTTTTACTGTATTTCAATTATTGACTTTATATCGAATAATATCTTTTGTTTTTTTGAATTAAGGGCATCGATTAAATTTATTTCTTCTATCAAATTTTCTAGTTTTTGTTTTCGCAATTTATATTTTTTAAATATCTCTAGTTTTTCTTCATATTCAAGTATACTATTTTCTGCTCTTTTTATATTATCACGTACAGCTTGATATGTTATATTCATGTCTTCTGCGATTTCTCTAAGAGATAAATTTTCGTTATAATACATTTCAAACATTTTTTGTTGTTTTTCTGTTAGTAATTCTCCATAAAAATCGTACAAAATACCTAGTCTAATATGCTTTTCCATATCAAATCAATTACCTTGAACTTTTTTTACTTTTAAATTATACAAAATACCTAAAATACCTAATACAACGATAATTATACTAAAAATAACACTAACTCTAAATTGTCCTATCATTAAACTATCTGTTCTAAGTGTTTCTAAAAATGCACGAACAGTACCATATCCTACAAGATAAATCATTAACAAATGACCTTCAAATTTTTTATGCTTTCTAAAAAAAATCAAAAACGTAAATAAAATTAAATTAAAAAAACTCTCGTACAAAAATGTAGGATGAACTTGTACATAATCTACACCATTATAATTTATAATAGTATTTGCAAGCTCTGGAGGTAAAAAATTTAATTGGTCTACTCTATATCTTAGGGCAAATATGTTATTTGTATAGACACCAAATGCCTCTCTGTTTATAAAATTACCAAATCTTCCAATAGATTGACCAAGTACAAGTGCAAATACTGATGTATCTAAAAGTTTTCCGAAATTTATTTTTCTTCTTTTGCAAAAAAGAAATGCCATAATAGTAGAACCTATTATCATACCATATATTGCAAGTCCACCAGTTCTAAAATCAAAAATATCTGTTATATTTTGACTACTTGAAAATATTATATAATAAAGTCTTGCACCTATAATACCCCCTGGGATTATCCAAAACAAAAAATCGGAATAAATTTCAGGATTTTGACCAGTTCTTTTTGCCTCTCTTGTAGTAATATAAGAACCTAGAAAGACAGCAAAAGCTATTATAACACCATACCAATATATATTTAAGCCAAAAAGACTAATAGCAACTCTTGAAACATTGTAAAAACGTATGTTTAAATAATAAAACCAAATATCTGGAAAATTCATAATAACCCCTAACATTTTTTACTTAAATTCTAAAACTTTTTAGTAAAAAAATCAATAAAAAAACCGCAACTTTATAAATAAAGTTGCGGTACCCCAACATACAAACAATACAAATCCCAAAGGGGGAACGTGCCCGAGATCGGACTTGAACCGATACGGTGTTGCCACCGCAGGATTTTAAGTCCTGTGCGTCTGCCGATTCCGCCACTCGGGCAAATTGCTGTTATTTTTAAAGAAAAAATATCTATAAAAAATAAACATGGTCACTGCAGGACTTGAACCTGCGACATCCTGCTTGTAAGGCAGGCGCTCTCCCAGCTGAGCTAAGCGACCGTAATATATAACACGATCCGTAAGGGACTCGAACCCTCGGCCTCTGCCGTGACAGGGCAGCGCTCTAACCAACTGAGCTAACGGACCAACTTGAAAATAAACTAATAAAAAACCACGATCCGTAAGGGACTCGAACCCTCGGCCTCTGCCGTGACAGGGCAGCGCTCTAACCAACTGAGCTAACGGACCAACTTGAAAGCATTATACATTATTTTTACAAAATTGTCAATAGATTTTTAATTTCAACAAAAAATAAACAAGTATGGTCACTGCAGGACTTGAACCTGCGACATCCTGCTTGTAAGGCAGGCGCTCTCCCAACTGAGCTAAGCGACCCAACGAAAAAGATTGTACTACAGAACTGAAGAAAAGTCAAGTATTTTTATAAATAAATATTTGAGAGATTTTGGTCATGATTACTTTGGTTTTAAATATGAACAATATAAAAGATAAAAAATAGCAAGAAATCTTGAAAATTGGATTATAAACTATTAGAATTAATAAATACGATATAATTTTTTATTTTCATACGAGGTATTTATATGCAAGAAGATTATAAATCTAAAATTATAAATTTGTTTGAAACTGGACGAATATCTAAAGAAGATGCAGAAAAGCTAATAGAATATCACAAAGAAAAATCATTTTTGTATAAAGCAAAGAAAGATATTTTACAAAAATTTAAGTATTTAATAACTCTTGAACTTCCAAATGATAAAAATCAAAAATAAACCATTATTAAAAATTTTAATAGGTTTGAATTTTTGTATTAAATATTTAAATTCTTTTTTCTTTATTTCTATGCTATATTTTGTTTGATTTTAGAATATTTAATTAAGGGGTTATTTTTATGGACAGATTAGGATTTTTCAAAAGAGTTCAGATACCTATTTCGGGTCTTGCCCTTGGTCTTGTAGCACTTGGAAATTTGTTACGACCATTTGGTGAAAATTTGCGATATGGAATAGGTATTTTGTCTTTTTTTATTATATGCTTATTTTTAATAAAGCTAATTGTAGATTTCAAATTTGTACTACATGATTTAAAAAGTCCTGTTATGCATTCTGTTACACCAACTGCTACTATGACAATAATGCTACTTAGCACATATATTAGAACTTACCTGCCTCAGTTTTCTTTAATTATATGGTATATAGCTGTTTGTATGCATATAATTATAATGCTAGCTTTTATTATAAAGTATTTATCTTTTTTTAAATTACGTACAGTTTTTTCTAGTTGGTGGCTTATTGGTGTTGGACTTGTTGTTATATCTGTAACAGCACCCGCTATGGGTGTCATTAGCTTAGGCAAAATTGCGTTTTGGATAGGTTTTGTGGGGTATTTTTTTGTTCTTGTACTTGCTTTAGCACGTGGGATTAAATTACCTGTTTTACTAGAACCAGCTAGACCTACTATTGCGATTACAGCAGCTCCAATGTCTCTACTTATTGTTGGTTATTTTAGTTCTTTTGACAATAGACCATTTGGATTTATAATGTTTATGTTTGTAATCTCATTTTTAAGTTATATTTTTGTAATTTACAAATTGTTTTCTCTTTTAAAAATTAGATTTTATCCAAGTTATAGTGCTTTTACTTTTCCTATGGTTATATCTGCTATAGCTTTTAGATTGATAAATAATTTTTTAATCTCGAATGATATTAGATTTTTTACACCAATCTATCAAATTTCTATGTTTATAGCTACTGGACTTGTATTCTATGTTTTGATTAGATATTTTATAGATTTATTTAAACCTGCAAAATTTATATACAAAGGCTTTAAAACAGAAGAACTTAAAGAAATTATAGAAAAAGATATAAAACCTTTTGTAACACAAGTTGACAATAAAGCAGAGTACCGACCAGAAATAATAATTAAACTAGCAAAACTAGGTTTTTTTAACTCTAATTCTATAAATGAAACAGAAGTAGTGCTTCGAGAGGCAGATTTAATAGAACAAGTTGCCAAAGTATGTGCAACAACAGCTTTTAACATTTGGGGTCATATTACAGCTATAAATGCTGTTCGCTGTGGTAATAGTGAATATCTAAAAAAAGAAATATTGCCTAAAATGGAAAATGGAGAAATATTAGGTGGTCCGGGTCTTTCTACACCTATGAAATCTATGGTAGGTTTTACCGATTTAACTGTTACAACTAAAAAAACAGAAGGTGGATATATATTGAATGGATATGTACCTCAAGTTTCAAATTGTGGCAAAACTCATAGATTTTCTATAATAGCTAAAACAGAAGATGGAAAGATGGTAGCTTGCCTCGCAAATGCAGCAGATGAAACTGTAGAGATAAAAGAACAGGTAAATTTTATAGGTATGAACGGTAGTTCTACTTTTTCTTGTCATTTTAATAATACATTTTTATCAGATGAAAATGTATTAGCAACTAGCGATAAATTAGATATTTTTGTAGCTCGTTGTCGTGCTACAACAGTTTTTAATCAAGTGCCTCTTGCTTTGGGATTAATATCAACTTCTATAGAAAATATGAATAATTTATCTGAAAATAAAAAGATGGTAAATATGTACTTGGAAAAACACCTGAATGTTAATTCTAAAAAATTAAAAAAAGAATATAATAACATTAAAAAACATTTTGTATACTACCTAGGTACATTAGACAGACCATCTGAATTTAGAAGACTTGTAGCAATAAGATTACAAGCATTTTATACTGCAAACAAAGCTATTACAACTTATTTCTTATGTCAAGGTGGCTCGTCATATTTGAAAAACAGTTCTGTAGAAAGGAATTTGAGAGAAGCATACTTTTTAGGAATTGTTACACCCTCTGTAGCACATTTAGAAACAATACTTTCATTTTAATTGGAATTTAATTGAAAAAACCGTATATTGCAAAATGAATTTACTTGTAATTTTGTTGAAGTACAATACGAGTGTAACAAAAATAAAAAATATCCAAACTAAATAAACTGCACCCCAAAAGTTGGACACGTGATATAATATAAATATCACAGTACAAAAGGGGTGCTTTTTTAATTGTAAAAATAACAAAGCCATTTTTGGCAAGGAAGTATATACATATTGTAACATAAAAAGTACACTATATAAATTAAAACCCTCTTATTTAGTGTTATTTAATTATCTTACTATTTTTTCAATCTGTCCGTTTTTCAAAAAAATATTATAATCTACAAAATCAAAAATCTTATTACTATGTGAAATTATAAATATTACTTTATCTTTTTTGAAATTATTAAGAGAGCTAAAAATATATTCCTCTTTTTTTATATCTATATTAGATGTAGGTTCATCTAATATAATTATTTTTGATTTATGGTATAAACAGCGTAGTATTGCAATCAATTGTTTTTGTCCACCAGATAAATCTATACCTTTTTCATGAAGCCCAGAACCTATTATATCATCAAAAGAAAAATATAAATCATCTGTTAAGCTCAAACCCATTTTAGTTATTATTTTATTTAATATTTTTATTTCTTCATCTTTGTTTACATTAGTAGTTTTTAAAACAATATTTTCAAGAACAGTTGCGTTTTCTATTATTTTGAAATCTTGAAACACAGATTTTATACTATTCTCTTCAAATGTAGAAATATAACCACTTGTAGGTACAAATAAACCTGCTATTAATTTTACTAATGTAGATTTTCCTGCACCATTTTCTCCAATTATAGATACTATATTTCCTGTAGGTATTTCAAATGATATGTTTTTTAAAACATTTAAATTTTTATCGTAGCTAAAATTTACATTTTCAAAAACAATACTACTATTTGTATATTCCTTATTAATTTTCTCTTTTATATGCATTTCTTTTATTCCAAAAAGTTCCATAACTGGTTGTAAAAAAGAACACATTCTATGCAAATCTAAAAAGTCCTCACTTATTTTTGAAATACTTTGACTAAAGAGTGTAGAGGCACTTAGAAAAAATGTAAAGTCTGAAATTGAGATAGAATTGTTTAAAATACTAAATATTAGAAATATAAATATTATAGTAAATTGTAAAGAACCAATTGCAGATATTATTGCCATAGATTTGCTGTTTTTTGTGAAATATTCGTTAAAATATTTGTTCATGTTTTTTGTTTCTTTACTAAATTTATCTTGTATTAAATTTTCTAATTTATTAGCTTTTATATCTAAAATTTTGTCGTACTGAAAAATAAAATTTTTAAAATACCAATATCTATTATTTATAGAACCCAGATTTTTAAAAAAATCTATTTCACATTTGTTAAATTTATATCTAACAAATGTTACTAGGACAATACTAAACAAAAATATAAATATTATATATAGTGAAAATGCAGAAATAACAAAAATAGAGGCAAAAATGGCAGATATACTTTTAAAAAATCCAGATGAAGATTCTATTATACTTTCTAATATAGATTGATTATTTATAGAAAAATCTACTCTTCTTGCTAATTCTCTAAATTTTGTAGATTCTAATATGTCGTATGATATACTCATATTTTTCTTTATCATTTCTTGTTCTAAAGATAATACAAAAATTCTATTGTTTTTAGTTAATTCACCAGAAATTATTATATCTATCAATTTTACTAGTATGCAGGTAGACAATATAGCTATTGTATTTTTAAAATAATTAAAATCTTGATATATCACACTGTTTGTAATCCAAAATACAACTCTAAGAGCTAAATATGTATAAATAAAATTTAGAATAGTCTGAAGTAAAATCAAAAATAGAAAATAAGGATTGGATTTTGCAGATAGTATTAAAAATTTAAAATATATTATAGCTAATTCCATTCTGTGGCTATTCCTTTTTCTATTTTGAATTTTTTCATATTGGTATTTAATAAACTTTCTTTATGAGATATAATCAAAAAACCTTTATCTTTTTCTGAAAAAAGCTCCTTATAAAAAATCTCTTCACTTTGTATATCGAGTGAGCTAGATGGTTCATCAAGTATAATAAATTTTTTATTTTGAAGCAAAGCTCTTATAATTAGTAATTTTTGTTTAACCCCTCCAGATGGAACAAAGCCATCTTCATATAATTCTTTTAAAAGATTTACATTCTTTATATTTTCATTTTCTACAAAATATTTGCTCAAATCAAATTTTTTAAAATAATATTTTAGTTTTTCTACATCTTTTTTTGTTGGCTCATTTGTTAAAAATACATTTTCAAATAATGTACCTGATATTAAATCTGAATTTTGAAAAACAACAGCAAAAGAAGATGTAGAGATTTCTCCATCTGTAGGTTTATACAAATTTAATAAAAGTTTTATAAGTGTAGTTTTACCAGAACCATTTTCACCTATAAGAGCTATTTTTTCGTTTATACCAAATTTCATATTTATATTTTTTAATACATATTTTTCTGTTTTTGGGTACTTAAAAGATACATTTGTCAATTTTATTTCATTTTCTTCTTTCTCATCATAGGTCCCACTTTCAATATCTTTATTTTCTACAGTTTCTTTTAAAAAGTCATTGTAATGTTTGTAGAGTACCATTTCTTTTTTCGTGTTCGATAATAATTCAATTATCAAAATATAATTTATAGAAAATATTTGATAAACACCAAGCAAAAGAAAGAAGTTAGCAGTAGATAAATAATTATTAAATGCCATATAAAAAATAATAGAATAAAATGCTAACTCACTTATAAAATTAGAAAAAACAAAAACTATACTCCACAAATTGTTTATTTTTATTTTTTTGCTTAATAGATTTTTTACATCATTTCCTAATTCTTTGTATTTGCTTAGTATTAAATTTTCCATATTAAAAATTCTTATATCTTTACCAGCCCTATGGTCTAATGAAAGCTCTCTATAAAATGACAATTTATTGTTCATATGACCATTTTCTAAAAAATTATCTATATCAAAATTGTTTATTTTTTGTGAAGCTTTGTATCTAACAAAACCGAGTGCCAAAGTTATAATTAATATATAAAAATTTATATAGAAAACAAAAATAGCAGACAAAAATGTTATTAGTATTATAGAAGGAAGTTTAAAAACATTTTGTAAAACAGCCTCAAAACCACTTATATTGGAACCAAAAAATCTTGATACAGCTCTAAGTGTTGATACAAAATTTTTATCGTCGTATTTTTCAAAAGGAGATTTTAAGGCGAGTTTATTTATTTTTAAATATTTGTTAAACCTTTCTTCTTGAATTTTTGTCTGTGAAAAGTTTTCGGTGTATGTTAAAACGAAATCGCTTATTATTTTGATAGTAAGTATACTTAGTATAACAAATATAGTATTGTTAAAAGATAAATTTAAATTTATTGTATACATTGCTATAAATATAATCATAAAACTTATTGCTGTAGATACAAAATGATTTATATTGTACAAGATGGTTAGTTTCTTATTTTTGAAAAAGAATTCAAATAATAGATTTTTCACAGTTCCCTCATTTTTAATTTACAATGTTTTGTGCCTAATTATTAGAAACATTAGTCAAATAAAAATTTATAAAATTTTTATTTGACTTTTTAAATATTTATTATATAATTGTTTTTGCAAACAAGTTTTTATAGAATATTATTGTATAAAATTTTAATATGGTGGTCGTGCTTCAGTGTTACCACCACCCACAATATGAAAAGGTGTAATTAAATAATAAAGCATTTATTTGCTCCTCCTTTTTTTAATATGGTGGTTGTTTTTCACTGTCAGTACCACCAACTATAACAAGGTGAAAAGTATTAATTAAATAATAAAACATCTATTTGTTCCCCCTTTCTTTAATACGAGCTTTTAATATTTCTAGCATCATCTCGTGCGCTAAATCTTTATCTAATTCTTTAAGCTTATCTAAACCCATATCTATGGTTTTTTGGTCGTTAAAAAATACTCCTTTAGTTAAAAGAGCGGCACTCATAGCTAACTGTAAATCTTGCTCTTCAAAATGTTTTATTGTATCATCAATTGTTTCTACAAATATATTAATATATTTTTCTCTCTCATGAGCATCTATCCTTGATAATCTTAATGAAAAACTACCAGAAAAGGCAGCATTAGTATTCCTGTGCCATTCATCATAATCTTCATATTTTTCAAGTTGTCCAAGAGCAAATTCAAATAAATCTCGAGATTGTTCTACTGTTTCTGTATAACCAATAGCCAAAGACATAAAATTTAAATCTTTAGCATTCCAAGTATCCAATTTTGTAATTCTATTTAAAATAGGTTTTGCAATTTCGCAAATCTTTTTAAAATCAGTACCTTCAGATTCTTCTTCATAAATTTCGATTACAAGTAAACCGTTATTAAATTCATCATCATTAACAATATCTGGATTTGTATCTTTACATTTCAAAAATTCTTCTTTTACTTTTAAAACTTCTTCCATATCAGAATTTCCATAAAGTGAAAACAACTTGTTTAAAAGTTTATTTATAATGGCTTTAATTTCTTCACTAATTTCAATACACTCCTTTCCTATATATTTATTAAATTTTTACTTCAGCACATAATGTATTATTTTTACAAATTTTTATATTTTTTATAATACATAGCATACACATCTATTCCAAACTTTTTAGATTTTTATTAAATTATGTACCCTAATGTGCCGATATTTGAATTTTATCAAAAAAAAATAATTTTGTCAAATATTGCGTTTAAAATTATTTTTAATTTTGTAAGCTGTGTATCCCATA
>WRGD01000111.1 GCA_009787355.1 Defluviitaleaceae bacterium
CAACGGAAGTATCTCCAATATCTATACCTATATCAGTTATAACTTTTTCTATCATTACAGGATTGGTCATTTTTTTATAAGCTAATTCACAACAAGCACCACCTGCTTTTAATGTTGATAAAACATTAACTTCTTCAAAATTGTATTTTTGGTATGCTTCAAATTCAATAGCTATAGCACGGTTAATATGTTCACATCCTTGAACTGCTAAAAATATTCTATTTTGTCTAGTTAAAGTAAGAGCAGTATCTATAATAATTTCTGCCATTTCTAAATTAGGGGCAGTACCTATATCAAAACCAGCAACTCTACTGCATCCAAGTATTAATATCTGCTCTTTTTGGGGTTTACAATGGTCTATTGCTTCATTAAATAAAGTTTCTGTTTGATATTTTATTTCTCCAAAATCGATTAAATTATTCATGATTTTAGTCTCCTATTTTTATAATATTGTATCATATTTTAGAAAAATTAAAAAACCTTAAATGACGTGAATATATTTTTTTAAAGTTGAATAAAGATACATAAAAAATTTACCCCATTCAATCTAATGTAGTAATTACAATAATTTGAATAGGGTAGTTCTAAATTATTTTTAAAATCGTTTTTAATGGACATATCTATTTTTTATTTTATTAGATGTGTATATTATATTAAAATAATGTTAATTATAAATACTACAATATATTTTAAATAAATTTCTATATTAATTCCATGTGTTTAAAATAGTATCAGTAACAGGTAAAGCATAATTACCACTAGGACTAACTGTTATAGAAACTCCTAAAGGTACTGAAACACTAGGAGAAGAAAGCCATGAAGTTGAATTTTGGTGTAAATATGTTGCAAAATGATTAATATTTTGAGGTCGTTGAGATGGAGTTTGTAGGGCTCCTTGATACATTAAACCTCCTCTAGCCCCCCAATGTATACGTCCATTTAAAATTTGATTTGGGAACATTTGGCTTGGTAATGTATTATTTGGCATATTAATTCTAATAGCGTGTCCTACTATATTCGGATCTTCATTAGGCATATTATTCATCAATGTGCTTTCTGTACGAAGATAATCTTGTCGGACAGGTCCTCCAGTGCCAGGTGCTATAAATCTTACAATATCTGTTTCATATGCAAAATATCTATCCCATACATGAGGTATTACAACTGTATTTGAACTTCTTGTAATTCCAAAAAAATCAGTACCTCTAAAAGATGGCATCCCACTCCAAAAAAATTCTGATATAACAGCAAATTGAGAAAGAATACCTTGAACTCCAAAAAGATTTGTATTTATTTGTATCGTTCCACCACCAACATTTTGTGTTAAAAAAGGCTGTATAGGGCTGTATATGACATTTCCATTTTCATCAACAATAGAAATATTCCTAGCTATTTCATCAATATCAGGTCTATTAATAATATTGTTACTTCTACCTCTAAACCAAGAATCTTGTTCTGGTATAAGTTGAGAAACACCATCCACTATTACTTCTCTATAATAAGAAGATGAAGATATTACAAAATCAGCATTTGCTATTAATTCTAATGAAGAATCAGACATACTATTAATAAATTCTTGAGAAACACCTGACTGTAAAAGCCTTTCTTTGGCAATTTCAGTATATGGTAAATTACTATTTCTATTTTCAAAGTTAATTATAGTTTGATTTGAACTAATGTAAAAATCATTGTCCGTACTCAAAATATTTTCATTTGCATAAATATTATTTATAGACATATTAACTACAACAAAACTTGATAATATATAAAGAGTAAAATTTTTAAAATATCGTTTAATCATATTTTTAAATCTCCTTTTTTATTTATTAGATATGTCCATTAACAATAATTCTAAAAAAATAATTAGGATGTTGTTTTCTTATTTAAATTTAACTCTTTTCTTGGTTGTTAGTATATTCCTATTGATAAAACCTAATATATATGTTATTATGTATTAAGTTTTATAAGGATTGTGTCTAAAAAAGTTTTTTAGAAGAATTCGGTTTTAGACACTTCTTATATTTCTGTTTTTAATTAAATTCCGTCATTTCATTGTAGTCTCCCTATTAAAGTAAATTTTTAGGAATACATACTTTATTACAGGTGAACATAAATCTATCGTTTTTATGAGTTCTCTACTCAACTTGCTTTTAATTTGTGGATTAAATTTTTATATTCACGGTAATTAGATTTAATTTACTTATATACACATTATATACACATATAATTTTTATATTTATGGGGGTATACACCCAATCAAAAAGTTAATTACTATGGAAAAAAGAAAAAAAGAAAAAAAGAAAAAAAGAAAAAAAGAAAAAAATCATACTGATAAAATTATCGCAAATACATATATTCATTCAGAATATATCATAAAATAATTTTATCAGATTTTGTTTATTGTGTCAAGTATTTATTTAAAAAAATTGTATAATGCCATTAAATCCTACTTTATCTACAGATTAAATTTTAATTAGAGTTTCATTGTCTAAAAAGAAGAAAACTTTTGAGCCGTAATGAAACATATTTACATAATGAACTTTATCCATACAAAACAAAAAATGGTTTTGTTAAACGTCATATTCCTTGCAATAAAAATATAAAAATTTTTGAAAAGTGAATTAGAATTTTGCAAAAGTGATATTTGATTTTTTTAATCATTTTGCACAAAAACTATAAAATTTCATTTGACACAATACATCTTTAATTGTTATAATGTTTAGTTAGATATAAGCAATTTTTAAGTCTACACGTTTTTAAATTGCTTAAAAGAAATTTTTAATATTTTGGTCTATTTAATATAGGAGATAAAATGACAGCATATTTAGTTTTAGAAAATGGTATGATTTTTGAGGGCAAGTCATTCGGTGCTTCGTTCGATATTATCGGTGAAGTTGTTTTTGCAACTGCAATGACTGGCTATTTAGAAACTTTAACAGACCCATCTTATTATGGTCAAATTATTGTTCAAACATTTCCGCTTATCGGAAATTATGGTGTTATTTCTGAAGATTTTGAATATAAAAATATTGCACCAAAAGCATATATCGTAAGATATCCGTGTCAAGACCCCTCCAATTTTAGAAGCGAAGGAGACCTTGACACTTTTTTACGTAAACAAAACATAGTTGGCTTACACGGAATAGATACACGACAACTAACAAAAGTTATACGTGAAAATGGTGTAATGAATGGTATTATAACAACAAAAAATCCAGCAGAAGTAGATTTGAAACCTGTAAAAGAATATACAATAATAAATGCACTTTCTGCTGTTTCTAAAAATGAAAAAATAATAGATGGAAATGGTAAAAGAACTGTAGCTCTAATGGATTTTGGAGCAAAAAAGAGTATAGTAGATAACTTGGTTAGTCGTGATTGTACTGTGCATACTTTCCCGTATAATGCTACAGCAGAAGATATTTTATCTATAAACCCTATGGGAGTTATGCTCTCAAACGGACCGGGAGACCCATCTGCAAAAGAAAATGATTCTATAATAGAAACATTACAAAAATTAATGAGTTTAGGTATACCTATATTTGGAATTTGTCTTGGTCATCAACTTCTTGCTCTTGCAAATGGATATAAAACAGAAAAATTGAAGTTTGGACATAGAGGTTCTAATCAGCCAGTAAAAGATTTATCTACAGGTCGTGTATATATAACAAGTCAAAACCATGGATATGCTGTTGTAAATGGTGGTAATTCTTTTATAAATGTAAATGATAAAACTTGTGAAGGTATAGATTATGGGCTTTCATTTTCAGTGCAGTTTCATCCAGAGGCACATGGAGGTCCACTAGATACATCTTTTTTATTTGACCGTTTTATGGAAAGGGTAGATAAATATGCCATTAGATAAAAATATAAAAAAAGTTATGGTTATAGGTTCTGGACCTATTGTAATAGGACAAGCAGCAGAGTTTGACTACGCAGGTACTCAAGCTTGTCGTGTACTGCGTGAAGACAATATAGAAATTGTGCTAGTAAACTCCAACCCAGCAACAATAATGACTGATAGTAATATAGCAGAAAAAATATATATAGAGCCATTAACAGTAGATACAATAAAAAGAATAATAGAAAAAGAACGCCCCGATGGTATTTTATCTGGTCTTGGTGGTCAAACTGGGCTAACACTTAGTATGAAACTTGCAAGAAGCGGATTTTTAAAAGAAATGAACGTAAAACTACTAGGTTCTTCTCCTGAAACTATAGATAAAGCAGAAGACAGACAACTTTTTAAAGAAACAATGCAAATTATTGGTCAACCAGTTATACCATCTGCTATTGCAAACGATTTAGATACTTGTATAAATGCAGCTCGTAACCTTGGTTATCCTGTTGTAGTTCGTCCTGCTTTTACACTAGGTGGTACTGGTGGTGGTATAGCAGATACAGAAGAAGAGCTTATAAAAATAGCAAGTGCAGGGCTTATGTTATCTCCTATTTCTCAAGTTTTAATAGAAAAATCTATAAAAGGTTGGAAAGAAATAGAGTTTGAAGTAATGAGGGACAAAGTAGGAAATGTTTTAACAATATGTCCTATGGAAAATTTTGACCCTGTTGGAGTACACACAGGTGATAGTATTGTTATTGCACCTACAATTACACTCGCAGATAAAGAGTACCAAATGTTACGTACTGCATCACTAGATATTGTATCTAGCCTTGGTGTAGAAGGTGGTTGTAATGTACAGCTAGCTTTAAATCCACATAGTTTTGAATATGCTGTAATAGAGGTAAATCCTAGAGTCTCTAGGTCTTCTGCACTTGCAAGCAAAGCAACGGGGTATCCGATTGCAAAAGTTGCAACAAAAATAGCAATAGGCTACACACTCGACGAAATATTAAATGCTGTAACAGGTACAACATATGCAGCTTTTGAACCAACTTTAGATTATGTTGCTGTAAAATTACCAAAATGGCCATTCGACAAATTTGTATATGCAAATAAATCTTTAGGTACTCAAATGAAAGCAACAGGCGAAGTAATGTCTATTGCAGCTACTTTTGAAGAAGCTATATTAAAAGCTGTAAGAGGCGCAGAATTAGGGCTTACAGATTTAAACTTACCAAGATTACAAAATAAATCTGATGAAAAAATAAAGCAGAGCCTATCAGAAGAGGTTACAGACCAGAGATTATTTGTTGTTTATGAAGCAATAAAGCGTGGTTTCTCTATAGATGAAATACACAATATTACTAAAATAGACAGATGGTTTTTAAATGGGCTTTTGAATATTTTCAAAAATCCAGATAAATATTTAAACAATTCTAATTTAGTTTACAAAATGGTGGACACTTGTGGTGGAGAGTTCGAAGCAAAGACTCCTTACTTCTATTCTATACAAAAAGGAGTAGAAAACGAAGCACTTCCATTTATAGAAAAATCTAATAAAAAACGTGTAATAGTTCTAGGTTCTGGGCCAATTAGAATAGGGCAAGGTATAGAGTTCGATTATGCTTGTGTTCATTGTGTATGGACTCTTAAAGAAATGGGATATGAAGTAATAGTTATAAACAATAACCCAGAAACTGTTTCTACAGATTTTGACACGGCAGATAGGCTATATTTCGAGCCTTTATTTATAGATGATGTAATGAATATTATAAATATAGAAAAACCATTCGGTGTAATAGTCTCTTTTGGTGGTGGTACAGCAATAAAACTGACAAAGGAACTTGCAAAACGTGGTGTTAATATTTTGGGAACTAGTGCAGAGGGAGTAGATATTTGCGAAGACCGTGATAGATTCGACAATTTACTAGAAAAACTAAATATAAAACGTCCAAAAGGTTTTGGTATTTTTACAATAGAAAAAGCATTAGAAGTAGCTGAAACTCTAGGATACCCTGTTGTTATGCGTCCATCGTATGTGCTTGGTGGACAAAATATGATAATAGCTCATTCTAAAGAAGACATAGAAGAATATATGGCTATTATACTGCAAAATAAACAAGAAAATCCTATACTGATAGACAAATATTTAAAAGGTTTAGAAATAGAGGTAGACGCAATTTGTGATGGAGAAGATGTACTAATACCAGGTATTATGGAGCATATAGAAAGCTCGGGGGTACATTCTGGAGATAGTATTTCTGTATACCCAGCAAAAAATATAAATGAAGATTTAGCAAATAAATTATTTGAAATTACAAAAAATATTTGTTTAGCATTAAATGTACATGGGCTTATAAATATACAATATGTTCTATACAATGGGGAAGCATTTGTAATAGAAGTAAACCCAAGAGCTTCTCGTACCGTACCGTATCTTAGCAAAGTTACAGGGGTACCTATGTGCGAACTTGCAACAAAAACAAGTATGGGTGAAAAATTAAAAAATCTTGGTTACGGAACAGGTATAGCACCTATACCAAATCATTTTACTGTAAAAGTACCTGTATTCTCTTTTCAAAAACTTACCGATTTAGATACTCATTTAGGTCCAGAAATGAAATCTACAGGTGAAGTTTTAGGAATTGGTCGTGATTTGGAAGAAGCACTTTATAAAGGTTTAGTTTCAGCAGGATTTAACATGAAAAAAGATGGCGGAGTAATTTTAACAGTACGGGACAAAGACAAAGAATCTATGTTACCGGTTATTAAAAAATTTGTGAAAATGAATTTCAAATTATATGCAACAAAAGGTACTGCAAGTTTTTTATTTAAAAATAATATAGATGTAGAAGTAATAGAAAAGATATACCAAAACAAAGATAACAATATTTCTACTTTGCTAGAAACAGGCAAAATAAGTTATATATTATCTACATCGGATGATGGAAGAAATCCTGCATTAGATAGTGCAAAAATACGTAGAAAAGCAAGTATGCTAGGTGTAACCTGCCTTACTTCTGTAGATACTGCAAATGCACTTGCAGATAGTTTAATGAGTGGATATAATGAATTGAATACAGAAATAGTTGATACTACAAAGTTAAAAACTGCTTTTACTAATTAATAGACAGTAACTGTATCAATATTACCTAAATAAAAAAAGAAAAAAGGACTACTTAGTTTTCTAAGTAGCCCTTTCTATTTTATCTTAATTATCTTACATATTTCTTGTCAATTGGCTGTACATCATTTGTGCAAGACCTACACCACCAGAGTTTGCAAGATTTTTCGCTGTTTCTTCATCTAACATATCTTGCCATATACGCTCGGCATTACTTTTTTCAAACATACCAGTAGCTTCTGGTATAGTTCTTCTCATAGCTTTAAACATTTCGTTTAAAAAATAAGTTTCCATTTCGATAGCAGCTTTTTTTATGTCCGATGTATCTCTTTGTGGAATATCATTTTTTAAATCTTCTATATTATTAAGTATTTCGGAAAAATCTACATTTGAAGTATTAGAACTTGATATATTTCGTTCTATATTTTCCATTCTATGCAATGCATTATTTTGCAAAAACATATTTGCATTATTCATATTATTAATATTCATTATGCACTTTCCTTTTCAAAATTACCTTCTCAATTGACTAACTTGTTGCAACATCTCGTCTGACGTTTGTATTACACGGCTGTTTAGTTCAAAAGCTCTTTGGGAAACTATTAATCCTACCATTTCCTCGGCTATATTTACATTAGAACGCTCTAAATGCCCTTGTATTATTTGGCTTCTCTGAGCTACGTCTCCCGCTGTCTCAAGTATTGGTGTTCCACTTGCTGCTGTTTCTAAAAACAGATTTCCAGCTGCTGCCTCTAGCCCTTGTCTATTAGAAAATTGTGCAATACCAAGTTGTACACCAATGTCTACTGGTTCTCCATTGCTATTTCTAGCAGAAAAGTTTCCAAATTGCGTTATAGTTAAATGTTGTAAATCTAAATTTGAATCAAATGTTATTTGCTGTCCATTGTTGTCCAGTACAAAATATCCTTGTTGCGTTACAAGTGCTAATTCTCCACCACCAATAGGGCTAAGGTTAAAAGAACCATCACGAGTAAAAGCATGATTTCCAAAACCTGTATCTACAGTAAAAAAGCCTGTACCTTGTATTGCAAAATCTACATTTCTTCCTGTTGGTTCTAATGTACCAATAGAAAAACTACGTGTAGATGCAACAGCACGTACACCATGTCCAACTTGTAAATTTGCTGGGTTATTACCTACTACAGCAGGGTTTTGCCCTGCACCTTGCATTGTTTGATAAAGAAGTGATTGAAATTCTAAACGCTCACGTTTAAAACCAGTAGTATTAACATTTGATATATTGTTAGCTATAGTATCTGTAGCCATTTGCTGAGCACCCATTCCACTTGCACCAGTCCAAAGAGAACGCATCATAATAATTTACCTCCACTATGTAAAATTATTTAGTTTTATATCGATTTATTTTTTAATTTAATTAATTATTGCACCAAAAGGCATAATTGCAAGTTTTGCCAACTTAAAATGTTGTCTTCCAAAAGGAATACCTATAATTGTTATACAAAGCAAAATACCAGAAATAAGCTCTGAAACAACTATAGTAAAGCCACCAAAAACAAGCCAAATAATATTGGCTATCGGATGTTTTTCAAAATTTGTAACTACATTGCTACCAAAAGGAACTAACGATAAAGCAGCAAATTTAAAGCATTGTAGCCCAAAAGGTATGCCTACTACAGTGATACACCAAAACAAACCTAAAAGAAGCCAACCAACTGCACTAAAAAAGCCACCAAATATTAGCCAAATAATATTTCCTATTAACTTCATTATAATACCTATTTTCTACTATTAACAACTTTACCTTAATATAAAGATGCTATCTTCTAGCTATCTCGTTTACTGCTTGCCCCAATGTTTGGTCTGCAATACCTACCATTCTTTGGTTTAATTCGTAAGCTCTAGAAATATTTATCATTTGTACCATTTCACGAACAACGTTTACATTTGACCTTTCCAGATATCCTTGTTCTACGCTTCCAGTAAAAGGAATTATTTCAGCGTTATTTTGAGCAAAAAGGTTATAACCATGTTGGCGTAGTAATGATGGGTCTTCAAAATTCACAATACCAAGTGTAGTTAAAATATCTCCATTTACTCGTATTACACCATTTGCTTCTATTACAATTTCTCCATCTGGTAAAAGTATAGGTGTCCCATCTGTATTTAAAATTCTATCACCATTAAAATTTATTAAATGCCTATCTGTGTTAACTGTAAAAGCACCATTTCTTGTAAACATTTGCACAGCTTCGCCAGATGGAAGAATTGTTTCCACAGAAAAAAAACCATCTCCAGAAAGTGCAACATCTAAATCGCCACCAGTATTTTCGAAAGGACCTTGTGCAAAATTTACAGAAATATTGCTAACAACGACACCATGACCAGTACCCCCAACAGGGTGTACACGGTGAATAGGATTGTTCGGGACAGAATTTAAACTAAGCATAAGCATATCTGGAAAGCTTTGCTGTACTGCTGTAGCATTTCTAAAACCATTTGTATTTGCATTTGCCAAATTGTTCGCAACTACATCTAAGCTAGACATTTGTACTGCCATACCCATTGCTGATGTATATAAACCACGTATCATAATTCCTCCACAAAATCACATCATTTATAAATGTATATCGACTTTAAACATAAAAACATTAATATTTTTATTACTCCATTTCAAGCCTTTTGCTACCACGTATATTTTTCGGTTTCGATTTTGGCTTTTGTTTAGAATTAGACATTTCTATACCTCTTGGGCTTGTTACATATTCTATATATTTACCTGTACCTACTGCAACACAAGTTAATGCTTCATCTACTATTGTTGTGTGTATACCTGTTTTTTCTGTTATTAATAAATCTAACCCGTTTAACATAGAACCACCACCAGTCATAAAAATGCCACGGTCAGCTATATCAGATGCAAGCTCTGGTGGTGTACGTTCTAGTACATGTACAACAGCATCTACAACAGATGTTACTGGTTCGCTAAGTGCTTCTAACATTTCGTGTGAAGATATAGTAATTGTACGAGGCAATCCAGATACAAGATTTCTACCACGAACATCCATAGTAATACTTTGTGCAGTTCTAAATGCAGTACCTATATTTACTTTTATACTTTCTGCTGTACGCTCCCCTATAAGCATAGAATGATGTCTTCTCATGTATCTAACTATTGCATCATCAAAAGTATCTCCTGCAACTTTTATAGATGTAGAAACAACCGTGCCACCAAGAGATATTATTGCCACATCTGTAGTACCCCCACCTATATCTACAACCATTGTTCCCATAGCTCGTCCAATATCTATACCTGCCCCTATTGCTGCTGCTATTGGCTCTTCTATAATAAATACTTTTCTTGCGCCTGCTTGTCTTGTTGCATCCTCTACTGCTCTTCTTTCTACTTCTGTAACAGCAGATGGAACGCAGACCGCTATTCTAGGTTTTAGAAAAAAAGGTCTCCCAACAGCTTTTTGTATAAAATATTTTAACATTCTCTCTGTTATATCATAATCGGAAATAACTCCCTCTCTCAGTGGTCTTATAGCTATAATATTTCCAGGCGTACGCCCTAACATTTTTCTAGCATCTTCCCCAACAGCTAGTATCGAATTTGTATGCTTATCTATAGCAACTACAGACGGTTCGTGTAGTACAATACCTCTACCTTTTATATAAACAATTACGCTTGCAGTACCAAGGTCTATCCCAATGTCTGCACCTATCATAAATTACCTCTTCTCTATTTCGTTTTCAATTTTAATCATTCTTTTAAGAATTACGTTTTAATAAGTTTAAAAATCTCAGATATGTAAAATTTCAATATCCATGTATTATACTTTACATTATACACGACTTTACAAAAAAGGAAAATAGAAAATATAGTTTAATTTCATATGCCTCAAAATAAATTGAATGTTTAATTATATATGAATATCGTGAAGAATGGTACAAAAAATAAGAAACAAAATAAGCTAATAAATAAATTGTATAAAATTACATACGTTTAACTATATGAATGTGCCAAAAACACAATATACATATGCATCGTTTTACTATAATATTTGTTTTAGAAATTTTTATATTTAAGGAGTTTTATATGTTTACAAAAAAAGTAAAATTAATAAGTAAGTCTTTTCTTACGTTAGCATCTGTGCTAATATTTACAGCTTGTGGTTCTAGAGAACAAAATCCAGAACTTGTAGGTATTTGGGGAAGTAGTGATGATTTATCATGGCAATGGACTTTTAATGCAGATGGCACAGGTTCTGGAGGTCCAGGTATAGGAACAGAAGATTTTTCATGGTTTACTAGAGGAGATGTATTAACACAAGACCCTACAGCAGCAGGAATTATGAATTTTGTTTCCAATTTTAATATTACAGATGATACACTTGTACTAGATTTTACTTCTGGTTTTAGCGGAAATCCAACTTTTACATACTACAGAATATTAAATGATAGTAAATTTTTTGGAGAATGGGTTGGTATTTTTCTAGATTTTGGAGTAGCTACTTCAATGAATCTTAATGCAGATGGTACACATAATTCTGGTTCTGCCAATCACGAATTAGACGGTACATGGTTTAATACTGCTAATATGATAGTATTAGATGCTGGTACTGTTAATGAAGAACGCTGGAATTTCACATATGAAAACGGTAAACTTAATCTAAGCTCTGCACAAGTACAAGGTCTTTCTTTAGATATGTACAGGTCTAATCTAAACGAAGAATTATTTGGTATATGGAACTGGTCGGATGATGGAGATTGGATGTATAGTTTCCACAACGACGGTAGTGTTAGCCGTGGTTTCAGGTCTTCTGGGTTGGAAAACTTACAATGGATAACAGCAGGAAACTATTTAATATTTGAACCTTTTACAGAAAGAGAAGAAATTTGGACATATGAAATAGTAAACGATACATTTACTATCACTAGTGCTCAAATTGAAGGCATGCAATTTAGTTATATAAGATAATTTAAAACCTTGGGGCTACTCGCCCCAAGGTTTTAAACAGTTTTTTTAAGTATTATAAGTTTTTGCCCTATGTTTAACATATCTGGGTTTACTATATTATTTAATTCTACTATTTCTTCTACACTTGTGTGGTACCTCTTAGCTATTTTCCAAAGTGTATCACCTTTTCCGACAACATATACAGTAATACTTCCCATATTGTTTAAAAAATCAGGGTCTAATTCTTCTACCTCTATATCTTGTATTAATTTTGCTTGCATTGTTTCCGATACAAATAAATTAAAAGTTGCACTTATTCGTAATTCTATTTCATTTTCACTAAGCATATTAAAATGTATACCATCTATATTCACATCTATATTTGCTTCCATACCATTATTTACAGAAGCTGCTTCTATAACTTGCCTATAAGGTACATCCGTTTTATGTGAAAATAATGGGATATCATCATTTTTAGCAATATATAAAATATCTAATTCTATTGCACCTTCCACTATTATCTTATCTGTTATTATTTTTAAATCATGTATATATGCTTTACCCTTTACCCTAAATACTTGTACGATGCCTGGATTACTCTGTGGCATAGTTACAATTTCCTTTATATTACTCTGGCTTTTATTTCTAAAAACAAATCTCGGATAGTATATTCCTGCTGTATCTATATTTAAATGGTTCGTTGTAGAATATGCATCTTCCAAAAATTCTAAATTTTCTTTTGTACTTATTTTTGCTGTAACACCTACAGTTACTTCTAGTTCTACTATTCTATCTTCACCATCATCGTTTTGTCTTACTTGTATGTATTTGTCTAGCACATTTAAAATAGCATCTGCAAACATTTCGTCTGTTGCTTCTTCTATCTCTACTGTTCCAGTAAATGGAATATCTATTTCGTAAAAATCCAACGGTCCATTATCATCGCCACGATATAAAATAGTAAGATTCAAATCACCTGTTATTTGTACATTTCCATCGGTTGCACGTACATTTTGATTTCTTATTTCTATTGATGTTGTTAATATCTCTAATATGTTAGGTTTTCCTACTGGTATAGAAATATCCTCTTTTATAGAAAACCTATCATTTCTAACTGCTACATTTTTGCTAAGACTAATAGTGTTTTGTTGCTGCTGACTTTTTGGTAAACCATTTAGAGAAACAACAGCTAAAACATTGTCTTGTACAGTTCCTGATATATGTATATCTAAAACAGCACGGTAATTTATTTTCCTGTCGTTTATCATATTGTAATCTATATTTGCAATATCTGCTTTAAGATTTAATATAGAGTCTTTCGTTACTTCTTCCATATTTATAAAATCATCTATACTATGTACTACTGATATGCTATGTACTGGGTTTTCGTTATTTTTCGCAAGATATAGTAATGAAATATTTAATTTTCCTACTACATTTATTCTATCTATAGATGGCTCTACTTTTTCTATAACAATATTTGCGTCGGATTGTAAAATAAGACTCATATCTGGCTTTATGTCTGGTACTATTATATCATCTTCTAGTAGTATTTGTGTTATTTCTTTGCCAATACTTCTGTCAAGTGTTATATTTTCTTTTACAATATCAACATTTGGTGCAAGTAAACTACTTACATTTAAATCTTCCATTAAATCCTCCAAATTATTTTAAATTCTAAAAAATCGCAAATTGGTATACCCTAGTATATTAATTTTGATGAAAAAGTATTACAAAATGATAAAAAGAATTACAAGTAAAATTTTATATAATCTTGCTTGTAACTCTCTAAATATTTTCTCTTATTTCTCTCAATCTTTTAAAATCATAGTACCTATACCTGTATCTGTAAAAAGCTCTATAAGTAATGAATGCCCATGCCTGCCATCTAAAATGTGTGCTCCATTTACTCCATTTTCAACAGCCTCTACACAACATTCTAGCTTTGGTATCATACCTCCCACAACAGAGCCATCTTTCATCATTTCTTTTATTTTTAGTACGTTTATTTGTGAAACTATGGTTTTTTCGTCTTTTGGGTCTGAACGTAATCCTTCTACATCTGTAAGCAAAATAAGTTTTTCTGCTTTTAAAGTAGCTCCAATAGCTGCTGCGGCATGGTCTGCATTTACGTTATAAGATATATTTGTCTCTTTTTCTTCACCACTAGCAATAGTTGAAATTATCGGAATATATCCTCCATTTATAGCAAATTTTATAGGCTCTGGATTTATTTTTGTTATTTCTCCCACAAATCCTAAATTATCATTTATTTTTTTACAAATTATAAGAGAAGAGTCAAGTCCAGAAAGTCCTAAAGATTTGCCACCAAATTCACTAATTAATTTCGAAAGTTCCTTTCCTATTTTGCCACATAATACCATTTGTACAATTTCAATTGTTTCACTGTCTGTATATCTTAATCCATTTATAAATTTTGGCTCTTTTCCTATTTTAAGAAGCATTTCATTTATTTCTGGACCTCCACCATGTACTAAAACTACGTTTATTCCAACTAAAGACAAAAGAACTATATCGCCTATTACAGAGCGTCTTATAGCCTCATTTTGCATTGCAGAACCACCATATTTTATAACCATTGTTTTACCATAGAATTTTTTTATATAAGGAAGAGCCTCGTACAAAATCCTTGCTCTATCACTAAAAGAAATCATGTTAGCTCCTATATTCTCCATTTATTTTTACATATTCATAAGTTAAATCACAACCAAAAGCATACGATGAAAATTCACCAATTTTCAAGTCTATATCTATAATTATCTCTTTTTCGGAAAGTATGCTTTTTGCTATTGCTTCATTAAAATTTACACCCATTCCATTTTTACAAACATTTATACTACCTTTATTTGAAATGAAATTTATATCTACTTTGTTTTCTTCAAAAAATCCCTTGCTATATCCCATGGCTGCAAGTATACGACCCCAATTTGCATCTGCTGCAAACATAGCTGTTTTTACAAGAGAAGAGGAAATAACAGACTTTACTATCAATGTAGCATTTTCTTCATTTGTAGCATTTTTAATATTGCAAGTAATAAAACGACTTGCTCCTTCGCCATCTTTTATAATAGATTTTGCTAAATATAAATTTAGTTCATCTAATGCATTTAAAAAAATATAATAGTCTTCATCTTTAGAAACGATTTGACTATGCTCAGCTGTACAAGATGCCAAAATAGTACACATATCGTTTGTAGATTGGTCTCCATCTACACTTATTCTATTGTAAGATTTTTCTACAGATTCTGAAAGTGCAGTTTGTAACATTTTTATAGAAATATTGCAGTCAGTTGTAATAACAGCAAGCATGGTTGCCATATTTGGATGAATCATTCCAGAACCTTTAGAGATTCCTCCTATCGTTATTGTTTTTCCTTGTATTTTTGTTTTTACAGCTATGTGTTTTGGGTATGTATCTGTTGTCATTATTGCTTTTGCAATATTTATATTATTTTTACATAACCCTTCATTTAATTTAGGCAAAGATTTTATTATTTTTTCTATTGGTAGTTCTACACCTATTATACCCGTTGAATTTATTATGAAATCTTCTTTCGAAACTTTTAATTCTTCCTCTGCCTTTTCTAATAATTTATCTACGTTTTCTTTTCCATTTGGAGCACAAGCATTTGCGTTGCCACTATTTATTAAAACAGCTCTTGCTTTTCCATTTTCTAAATTTTCTATTGTTTTATATATCGGAGCAGCTTTAACCAAATTTGTTGTATAAACAGCTGCAGCATTGCATAGAACATCGCATTTTATAAAAGCTAAATCTTCCTTTTCTTTGTAAATACCTGCGTTTACACTACTTACAGAAAAACTATCTACAGTTGCAACGCCACCATTTTTTATAAATTCTATGTTGTTCATTTAAAGCTCCTACAATATTTGTTTATTTAAAAAAAATCAACAGTCGGCACATGACCTACTGTTAATCTTTTGTAATCTTTAAAAATAAATTATTTTATTGGCCACATTAGCTCTGTTAAAAGCTCTTTTTCTGGTACTTGGTGGCTATTGTTCAAATACACTTCTACAAGTGGTTCTCCACTACGCTCTAGTCCATTTTCTTTAAACCATGCACCCATTTCTGTATACACTTTTGGCATTTCTTTTCTAGAACCTTTGTGGTATCCTACTGCGTATTTTTTCTCTACTTGTTCTAATTCTTTTTGCTGTATTTCGCCAGCCATTTTCGGTACATAGTCATCTAAACCATCTACTTCCAATTTATTTCCCTCTTCTGGAAATTCTTCTACCTCAAAACATATTTCTAAATCTACACTATCCTTTGTTTCACCAGTAAATATTATAAAAGAAACTCCAGTTGCTTTTATTCCATAAGTAAAAGCGTGTATACCTAGCTTCATAAAATATCTACCTGTATCTCTCATTTCTTCATGACTTAGTGTAACAGGCATATATATTACTTTTTTTGCTGGTAATTTTCTTGTTTCTATTTTAAACTCCATTTTTAAATTTCCTCTCTTTTATGAAAAAATTTTTAATTTATATACTCTACTTTATCCCAATCTATTTCATGAGGTTCTTTTGAATTATTTCCATAGCCTACTAAAAATCCTATTCCAAATTCTAGATTTTCGCTCCATCCAACAAGCTTTTTTAGTTCCTGTGAATTTTCTCCTTTAAATGGTAATGATGTCATTGCAGCTATTACATTATTAAGACCCAAGGAAGTTGCAGCAATTGCCATATTTTGCACTAATATACCACAGTCTATATCTAGATTATTCATTTTTTGTACTTCTTCCGATACATCTTTCAAAACAAGTATCATACATGGGGCATTATAATAACAAATGCCTCCTCTATCTAATATTCTTTTATATGCTCCCTCACTTTTTGGGTCATTTTTTAAAAATTCTAATGCTTCGTCGCTAAGTCTATCTATTAGTTTTTTGTTTGTTATTATTTTTAATCTCCATTTTTGTTGATTTACAGCAGATGGAGAATGTAATGCCGCTTTTGCTATCAATTTTATTTTTTCTTCTTCTACTGGAGCCCCAGTATATCCTCTACAGGAATATCGATTTTCTATCGTTTTTAAAACTTCATTCATATATTTAAACCTACACATAGTACCATGCGGTATTATTTTATGTCTCTCTAATTATATTTTGCGTTTCTTTACTGTAAAATAATATAATAAATATTAGTTTTAGTCAAATACAAGCATAAAATTGATTATGTATCAAAATAGTATATTGATAAAGCTTAATGTATTTGTAAATTAGTAAAACAAAGTATATATATTGTTGTAAATTTTGAAAACAACTATTTTGATACAGGACCGATGACATACTTGAACTTGACACAATAAACAAAATCTGATACAATAATTTCTGATATATTCTAAATGAGTATAGGTATTTCGATAATTTTATCATATGATGTTTTTCCTTTTTAAATGAAAAAACCACCTATTACAATAGGTGGTTTTT
>WRGD01000112.1 GCA_009787355.1 Defluviitaleaceae bacterium
ATACCGCTTTTAAAGAAAGCTGGTGTAGATATGACCACAAGTAAACCTATAGAAGACGCTCTTGATGTTTTTGAAGAACTTTTAAATAAGTTTGAAAACGATTAAGATAAGTCAATTAATCATTTTACTAAAAAAGCCACCTGTACAGGTGACTTTTTACTCTAATACTGTTCTAATATTGTATAGTGAGGAAGGAGTATGATTAAAATTTACATAAATTCTCTTTTTACATAACCAAAATGAAACATCTATAAATTAGATATTGTAAAATCTTCTCGAAAGTTGTATAATAGCTGTTATTATACTGTTTGACACTAATTTTAAATTAATTGAAAGGCTATCACATTGAATATTGTAGACAAAAAATTTATTTTATCAGATTTTCAAAAAGAAACAATAGAAAAAATTAATAATCTTTTACAAGCTTTTAGGGAAAGAGAAAATTCATTTGATGAAATAGGCTCTTGTCCAAAACTAAACATAGAAGATTTAAAAAAATTCGAATATACAAAATTCACTTTATCTAAAGAATATGGTGGATACGGTATTTCTCTTTACGATTTAGTATTATTTCAAGAGGCTATAGCATTTTTAAGTGGCCCTACTGCTCTTTCCATTGGTTGGCATATGGGAATTGTTATGGATATAGTTTCTAAAAAATCATGGGAAGATAAAAATCTTTTAAATTTATTTTTAAACGAAATAAAAAATGGAAAAATAACAAATAGAGCAGCATCGGAATTTGCAACAGGAAGCCCAACAAGAGGTGGATTGCCCCAAACTACAGCTGTTTTGAAAAATAATTATTATATAATAAATGGCGAAAAAGCGTATACAACTTTAGCACCTATTTTGGATTATTTTTTGGTTACAGCAACATTTGAAAATGAACAATGTGAATTTCTTGTCCCGAAAGGTACAGATGGAATAAGTATAGACGAAACTTCTTGGGATAGTGTTTCGATGAGAGGAACTGCAAGTCATATTTTAAAATTAGAAAATGTAAAAGTTCCAAAAAATTATTTAACAACTCGCTCTAAACAACCATTCAAACAGGGAAATGGCTGGCTACTTCATATACCTGCTTGTTATCTTGGTATTGCAAATGCTGCTTTTAGATACGCTGTAGAATTTGCAAAAAACCATAAGCCAAATAGTCTAAATCATAGTATAGCTTATTTACCTCATATAGGGTTTGCTATTGGTGAAATAGAACTAGATTTTTTAGTGGCTAGACATTTTATATACAGTGTTTGTGAAAAGTTTGATAATGGTATAGATGTTTCACTAGAGCTATCGGCTGTAAAACATTTTGTTACAAATACTGCTATTAAAATTGTAGATAAATCTATGAAAATAGTAGGTGCTAAGAGCTTATCTGAAAAAAGCCCTATGTGGAGATATTACATAAATGTTCGTGCAGGTTTACATAATCCTCCAATGGACGATGCTGTAATTAATTCTATAGCCAAAAAAGTTATAGAAAATTAAAATATTTGAAATATGAAGATAGGAGTATTATGTACGATAAAGCGTTGATAGATTTTTTAATAGAATTTCATTCTAAAAGAGATTATTTTGAATGCCATGAAATTTTAGAAAAAAGATGGATGAAAGATAAAGAAAGACAACTTTATTTTACAGCATTAATACAAATTGCTGTTGGGATGTATCATTACAGAAGAGGTAATTTTGACGGTAGTTCAAAGCTTTTTAACAAAGCATTGTCCAAAATAAAAACAGAGCCAGAAAAATACGAAGAAATAGGTTTTTTTACAAACCAACTTATAGATTTGGTAGAGCTAAAAATAGAAGAAACGAAAGAAAAAAAACCATACAAAAGTATAAACTTACCAATGAAAGAAAATCTTATAGATGAATGTAAAAAACATTGTGATAAGGAAGGTATAAACTTCTTCAATAACAGCAATATGGAAGATGACTTTATTTTAAATAGGCATTTACCAAAATACAGATAAAATAGCCCCTTTAATATTATTAAAGGGCTTTAGAAATACGGAGACACTATGGAATTTGAAAATATTCCTTTTTTTAGACCAGACAAATATGAAGAATACGTATCGTTTTCTTTAGAAAATACACATTTAGAACCTAATCAAATAGTCTTATATGTAAATATTGGAATAAACAACCCTTTTTATGAGAATATACAAACAATAGAAAATCCTTACTACATAAGAACTCTTGTTAATACATATAACAAAATTCATAATAGTTTTATACCAAGTGATTTAGTAAGTATTGCTCCGAATCATTATTTAAGAGCAGAAGCTGCAGAAGCTTTTTTAGAAATGCAAAGATATATGGAAGAAATAGATTTACCTATAGTGGTTCGCTCTGCTTTTAGAAGTTTTCCTTTACAATTTCAAATATATAATAATAATGTAGCTTCTATGGGTCAAAAATGGGCAGATACTTGGAGTGCAAGACCTGGGCATTCCGAGCATCAATTAGGGCTTTCTGTAGATATATTGCAACCAAATACAGAAAATATAAATCTTTCATCAGCAAATTTTGAAAATACAAATCAATATGAATGGTTAATAAATAATGCACATAGATACGGCTTTATTCTAAGCTATCCATATGGATATACCCATGTAACATCGTATGCTTTTGAACCATGGCATTTTAGATATATAGGAATAGATACTGCTACATATATGTTTGATAATTCTATACCAACATTAGACCATTATTTTGCAACCAGAGTTTATCCATTAGAATATGTAGAAAATATTGAGCAAATAGATACAAATTTTAATAACATTATTTCTACTAATGCTAATGAATATACAGAAATTCAAATTGAAAATGAATTTTCTGTAATGAATGTTGTATGGATTGTTATTTTTAGCTTTTTATTATTATTTTTTAGCCTATTTGTTACTGCAGTATTTTTTAGAATAAAAAGAAAATTGTATAGAAAGAAAAGAAGACTTGCTATGCAATATGATTTTGAATCTATATCCAGGAAAATTAAAGATAAAGGAGAGGTAGGGGCTAGGAGAAATGTAGTAAGAGGTAGTGGCATTAATAAGAGAAATGTTAATAGAGGAAGTTCTTCAAATAGAGGTAGAAGAATTGGTAGTTCGAAATAAAAAAATAAAACCAGCTTGTAAATTTTCAAGCTGGTTGTTTTCAGTTTGAATTTCTCTTCTAAGAGAAAACCAGAAGAGGAATTTTAGGTTAATTAACTATTTTCTTTCAAATTACTTACATTAACAATCCATATACCATTTATGTAGGATAGAGCATCCATAACTTTTTCACTTATTTCGTTATCGGACAATGAAATATTAAAAGGATTAGAAGTTCTATTAGAACTATTATTTGCAGCAAGAGTCCAGTTAATACGTCCATTTCTAGTATTTACTATTTCATTAATGTTGTTATTATTTATATATCCATCCCCACGTACACCACCAATTGCTAAAGAATTACTAATATTTAATTGATTAGCAACAGCTCTAGCATATGCTATTATTGTATTTGTATCTTCAGAATCGCTTGTATTTAAATATAGTAAATCTTCTCCAGATATTAAACGAGAAAATATAGAAACTGTATCATAGAATGTATTTTCTAAAAATAGTTTATCTCCTGAAATAGTGTATTCGAAATACTCTACGGTATTAGGAGTTTGTAATCTAAGTTGTCCAAGTTTATTTACACCATAATATTTTAATGTATTTAACATTTCATCTTCACGGTTAATAATTAGTAACATATTGTCTGAGCTAAATAGTATAATTTCATCATCGTTTGACCAAAGTCCTAATAAATTTTTGTCCATTGCTAAATTTTGTGTATCTAAATTTGCATTTAAGCTTATTATATCTTGTTTTGTAGTTTCTTTAGGATTAATTATTTCTATATCATTATTTGTATCCCAATGTGATATTTCTGCAAATTCTGTACTTTGTATATTGTGATACAAGTCATTCTCTATAGTATCATCGTGAAAGTTATCAAAATCAGATGTATCTGGAAATACTACAGAAAAATCCATACTTGAAAAATTATTATCATTTGCCTGAACATTATTCTCATTTTCAAAGAATGTATAAAAAGTAACTACTCCCACAAGTACCAAAACACCTATAATTATATTGTAAATAAAAAATTTCATATATTGTTTATCTCCATTTTTAGGATAATAGTGCGTCGTACATATTGAACATAGGTAATAGAACAGCTACCAAAATTGGCAAAAGAATTAGTGCCATTGTTATAATAAGCGTTGGTTCTATCATTGTCATAAGACCATCTATCGCAGTTTCTGCCTCCATTTCAAAAAAATCGGCAGCTTGCCCTAGTAACTGATCCATTGTTCCAGATTCTTCTCCAAGTCTTGCCATATATACAACAAGTGGTGGTAAAAGACCCATATTTGCAAGTTGACTGCTTAAACCATGTCCCTCGCTTACACCATTTATAGTTTCACCTATCTTATTTTCCATGTATTTATTCAAAACACTTCTTCCTGTAACTTCTAGTGCTGTCGGCATTGCAATCCCTACAGATATTAGAGAAGAAAATGTTCTTGTAAATCTTGCTGCATACACTTTTTTTGTTATTTTGCTTATAGCTGGTACTGTAAATTTAAATTTGTCGAAACTTTCACGACCATTAGGAGTAGCAACCCAAAATTTAAAACCTATTACAGAACCAAAAGTAACTCCTGCAAATATGTACCAAAATTCTCTAAAAACATCACCAGCAGCAAGAAGTGCAACTGTAAAGGCAGGTAATTCTGCATTTTCACCATACATATTTGCAAAAGCAGGCAATACCCAAGTAAAACATAGTATTAAAAGCACAATCATTGCACCAACTATAAAAGATGGATATATAAGTGCATTTTTTACTTTTGAATTTAATTTAGCTAATCTACCAAAGAAAATTCCAGCACGCTCGAGACAATTGTCTAAATCTCCAGAGGTTTCTCCAGCTTCTATCATATTTATAAAAAATGATGGTAATTCTTTTTCAAATTTAGAAAATGCTACAGATAAACTTTCACCTTTACTAATATTTTGTACTACACTTTCTAGTATTTTTTTTAGTTCAGCATTTTCTGTTTGTTCAGATAGTATGTCCATTACTTTTGTAATAGGTATACCAACTCTCATCATTACAGACATTTGTGTACAAAATATAGAAAGAACTTTCATGCTTAATTTTCCTGAAAATTTATAGCTTAATATACTACCCATATTTTTACTATTTTTTAAAGAAATATTTACAGGATATAAAGAATCTCTTTTAAGCATAGATATAAGGCTTTTTTCATCTGGTGCATCTAGTTGCCCAGAAACTGCTCTACCTTCTAAATCTATCGCCTCGTAACTAAAATTTGGCATTTGATACCTCCTGAAAAAAACTTTCCTTTATTATATCCCGTGTGTTATTTTTATAACCTCGTCTACTGTAGTTATCCCATCTTTTAAAAGAGAAATAGCAGATTCTCGTAATGGAATCATACCCTCTTGTACAGCTGCATTTTGTATATTTTCTATTGGTGCATTCTTATGTACAAGATTTCGTATTTCAGAATTAAATGTAAGTATTTCATGTACTGCAATACGACCTTTATATCCAGTATTATTACAGCTTGGGCAACCTATACCTTTATAAAAACCAGTATTATCTTTTTCAGTAAATCCTATTAAATCTAATTCCAAATTACTAAGTGTATGTTTTTGTTTGCAACTAATACAAATTTTTCTTACTAATCTTTGAGAAACAACACCAACTAAAGAGGAAGCTATAAGATAAGATTCTACGCCCATATCTTGTAGTCTAGATACAGCAGATACTGCATCGTTTGTATGTATTGTAGATAAAACCAAATGCCCTGTTATTGCAGCACGTATAGCTATTTCTACCGTTTCACTATCTCTTATTTCTCCTATCATTATTTTGTCTGGGTCTTGTCTAAGAAGTGCCCTTAGACCTTTTGCAAATGTCATACCTGCTTTTGTATTTACTTGTAATTGATTAATACCGTCCAGCATATATTCTACAGGGTCTTCTATTGTAGATATATTATCTGTAGATTGGTTCATTTCGTTTAATGCAGTATACAATGTTGTAGATTTACCACTACCTGTAGGACCTGCTACTAGCAAAATTCCATGAGGATTTTTTAATAAGTTATCAAATTTTTTTATATTTTCAGCAGTAAATCCTAGTTTTTCTTTTGGAATTAAAAAGTTTCTACGGTCTAATAAACGCAAAACAACTTTTTCACCGTATACACAAGGTATTGTAGACATACGTACATCTACTTCTCTATCGTTTATTTTTACAAAAAAACGACCGTCTTGAGGACTACGATGGTCTGCTATATTTAGATTTGCTAAAATTTTTGCACGTGTTACAACAGCGTGCGATATGTTTTTGGGAGATTCCAAAACTGTTTCTAAGCTACCGTCTACACGCATTCTTACACGCATAGATGTAGATGTAGGTTCTATATGTATATCCGATGCACGAGCCTCTATAGCTTGTTCTAAAATACTATTTAAAAGACGAACAATCGGAGCTGAGGATACTTGGGCTTCTGATGATGCTATTTCTTCATCAGATGTTACAGCCTCTATTTTCATTTCTTTGTGAAAATCTTCTATAGCTTTTTTTGTAGATTCATCGCCGTATATACGGTCTATATATCTTACAATGCTTTCCGTTGGAGCTATTGCAAGTCTTATATCTCGTTTTGTCGCTGTACGAACTAGACCTATTGCTTTAAAGTTCATAATATCATCTATAACAACGTATATTATGTTTTCATCTACTTTTAGTGGAGCTAAGTTATTTGTTCTTGCAAGCTCTGTAGAAATAAGATTCACAGCGGTTTTTGTAGGGAAAATATTTTCAAGGTCTACATAAGGTACTCCTTGTGATTTACTAAGTGCTTTGTATAATCCATCTTGATTTATATAACCAAGTTCTACAGCTATTTCTCCAAAACGCTTATTTTGTAGTTTAGATTTGTATAAACATTCCTCTACCTGTATCGTTGTAAGAAGCCCCTCTTCTAAAAGAACTTCACCTATTTTCTTTTTCAGTCTTCCTCACCTCCTTGTATTTTTAAAAAGTATTATAACTATAACTACATAGAGTTTTTTTATACAGTTATTTTATATATCGTCATAACTTTTGATAATTGTACATACAAGTATTGTAAATAAAGTTTATTTAGACTAAAGGCATTTGTTTTTATAAATTTGTTCGAATGTAGCGTATAAGCCCTTTGCAAAATTAATATTTATTTGGACGGCACCTGTTTCTGGAACATGGTGGACTCCTTCTGTAGAGGCTACTTTGTATTATTTAGTAATTTTAAATAAAATAAAAAAATTGCTTTCAAATATTTCGTTGAAAGCAATTTTTTATTTCTAATTTTATTTTTGGTAAAATAATATATTTTAATTATTAATCCATTCCATAACAACATCTATAGCTTTATTAAGTTGTACGTCTTCTTCACGCTCTATTTGATGTATTCTAGCACTTACACTATCTTCTACTTCCACTATATAATCTGGAGTAAGTCCATAGCCATGTATAGAAACTCCATTTGGAGTATAATAAGTAGCTATTGTAACTCTTATTGCACTACCATCTGGAAGAGGTATAATATCTTGTACGAGACCTTTTCCAAAACTTTGTTGACCTACAAGTCTTGCTACACCATGGTCTCTTGCAGCACCTGCCAAAACTTCTGATGCCGACGCCGAGTTTCCATTTATTAATATTACAAATGGTATTTCTATTTGATTCGAGTCTGAAATTTCTTCTCTTCTATTTCCATGTGCATCTTCTGTATATACTATGAGTCCTTCGGGTACTATTCTATCTGCAATATCTACAACAACATCTAGCCTACCACCCGGGTTGTTTCTAAGGTCTAGTATTAGTCCTTCCATTCCATCCGACAAAAGAGACTCGTATGCTTCTACAAATTGTAAATAAGTAACTCCTTCAAAACCTGTCATACGTATATATCCAATATTGTCTTCTAACATTTCGTAGAAAATCGTAGGTATTTCGATAAGTCTTCTTATTATATCTATATCGAATGTTGAATTGTCTGTTTCCCTAAAAATTGTAAGTGTTACAGATGTTCCTTCTTCTCCCTGTATCATACCTATTGTTATACTTAGGTCGTTCATAGATATATCTTCACCATCTACTTTTCTTATTCTATCTCCTGGTAAAAGACCGGCATTATATGCAGGTGAGCCTTGATAAGGAGAAACTATAAGTACACTTCCATCCTCTGCCCTTGTTACAACTGCACCAATACCAACATATGTACCTCTTGCAAATTCTAAAAATCTTTGAAACTCGGATGAATTCATGTATGAAGTATATCTATCTCCTACTCCATATAGTAACCCTGCAAACATAGCGTTTTGCATAGCTTGTATGTCCAATTCTCCAACAAATCTATCTTCAAGTATTGCTAATATTAAATCTATTTTGTCTCCTACTGTTATGTCATTACCAAAATGTCTTCTATACAAGACCATTCCACCACTTACAACGGTATATCCCCAAATAATTGCTATTATACCAACAATTAAACCTTTTAGAAAAGTTTTTTTCTCTTCTTTCATATTTTCCCCCTGTGGTAAATGTAAATTTTTTTGTTAAGGAAACTGTAACTTGCTTTAAAATTATTATATCACTTTTATAAGCATTAGTAAAATAATTAGTAACATAAAATGAAAATAGATTATTTTCGTTTTATGTTACGGTGTTAATTTCTACAGTAAAATTTCTATAGAGAAAATAATATTGGAGTCATAATTTTCAGAGTTTAAAAAATTAGCAGAACTAACGATACCAATATAACTAAAATAATTCAAATTATTTAATGCTTCTATAAATTCAGGAATACAGTTTTTATTGTCTGTATAAATATTTAATAAAATACGATTATTTTGCCAAGATATTTGATTAAAATAAATCTGTTCTGAGAAATTTAACAATATATTATCTAAAATTTTTTTTATAGAATATTGTTGTTCAAAGTTAGCTTCAAAAAAATTAATAAATTGGTTCGTTTGTTGTGTGTAATTTTCTATTTCTAAAAGTCTATCCAAAATATCATTTGCCAATACAAAACCTGTATTATCAATAAAACTGTTAATTGTATTTAGGTGAAGATTTTTTTCATATATTTCATTATTTTTAAAATTTATTTGTAGGTAAAATATAAAAAAAATAAATGCTTGTATAAATGTTATTAGATAACAAAATTTTTTGTTTATCCTTTTTTGTATATAGCTTTGTGGTAGCAGATTTATATTATGCATTTAATTTTCTCCTATAATTTTATGTCTACTTTTATAAAATTATACATTATCAAAATTTAAAAAGTTAGAATTTTTTTTCATATTAGTATTTGTTATTTTATTCATTATATCATTTGCTCTATCTATTACTACTGAAGGTATTCCAGAAAGCTTTGCAACTTGTATACCATAGCTTTTGTTTGCTGCACCTTTTATCATTTTTCTAGAAAAAACAAGATTTCCATCTATTTCGTTTGCAGAGAATGAATAATTTTTTACACCATTTAATTTTTCTTCTATTTTTGTTAGCTCGTGATAATGTGTTGCAAAAAGAGTTTTTGCTCCTATTTCATTTTGTATATATTCCAGAACAGACCAAGCAATACAAAAACCATCATAAGTGCTTGTTCCTCTACCTATTTCGTCTAAAATAATCAAACTTTGTTTTGTTGCATTTTTTAATATATTAGAAACTTCATTCATTTCTACCATAAAAGTAGATTGTCCTGTTGCAAGGTCATCCGAAGCTCCAACTCTTGTAAATATTCTATCACAAATACTTATATTTGCACTATATGCAGGTACAAAACTACCTATTTGAGCCATGAGAATTATAAGAGCAATGCTACGCATATATGTAGATTTACCAGCCATATTTGGTCCTGTTATTACATATATATTACTATTTTTATCTATTAATATATCATTTGGTACAAAAACATCATTTTTTATATTTTCCACTACGGGGTGTCTTGCATCTTTTATTTCTATTTTGTAATCTTTTCTTATATTAGGTTTCACATATGAATTTTTAAGAGAAATATTTGCAAAAGAAATAAGGACATCTATTGTAGAAATTTTTTGTGAAATATCAGCAAATTTTATAGCATACTTAGATATTTCTAAAACAATATTTTTAAAAATATCATTTTCTATTTGTTTTATTTTTTCGTCTGCACCAAGTATTTTTTCTTCTATAGCCTTTAATTCTTCTGTTATATATCTTTCGGCGTTTGTTAATGTTTGTCTTCTTACATAGTGTTTTGGTATTTCGCTTTTGTTTACATTACTTACTTCTATACAGTATCCAAAAATTTTAGAATATTTTATTTTTAAATTTTTTATTCCCGTTGATTTCTTCTCTTTTTCTTCTATTTCTATTAGCCAATCTACACCTTTTGTTTTAGCTCTTTTGTATGCATCTAATTCTACATTTATATTTGGTTTTATTAAATACTCACTATCTATTTCTATATGTTCTTCTATAAAATTTTGTATATTTTCTAGGGTATCAAAATCTGAATATATTTCTCTAAACATATCACAAGATATATATCTTATGGATTCTTTCAAACTTGGTAAATGTTTTAATGATTCACTTAAATTTATAAGATTTGTAGTACCTGCTTTCCCATTTGATATTTTAGAAAAAATTCGTTCTATGTCTTTTATATTAGAAAGAATTTCTCTTATTTCTAATATTGAAATAGGAGAATTTACAAGAGTTGATACAGCATCAAGTCTTTTATTTATACAAGAAATGTTTAAAAGTGGAGAATTAATCCATTTAATAAGTAGTCTAGCTCCCATAGATGTAGAAGTATCATCTAAAACCCAGAGTAGAGAACCTTTTTTATCTCCTTTATTTGTTTTGGTAAGTTCTAAATTATTTCTAGAACTTATATCTAAAAGCATAAACTCTTCTTCTGTTTGTTTTTTGATATCAGTAATATTTATTTGCTTTGTCATTTGTGTCGAAAATAAATATTCTATTAGACTACCACAGGCACATACAATATTTTCACAGTTGTCTATACCAAATTTACTTAAATCTTTAGTTTCAAAATGGTCGCACAATGTAATATAAGCATTGCTATATTCAAATGCTGTATCGTGAAAAATTATAGGAGATATATTGAAAATATTTTGTATAATATGCTTTATATCAAAATTTTTATTTGTAATTATTTCTGACGGTGAGTATTTTGCTATTTCATCTATTATTTTTCTATCTTCTTCATTTTTAAAAGAAGCACCCAAAAATTCTCCAGTTGTAATATCTGCGGTTGCAATTCCATATCCTGTTTTCCCTTTGTATAGGGAGATAATATAATTATTTTTAGAGCTGTCTAATAAATTTTCGTCTAAAATAGTACCCGGTGTAATTATACGTACAACTTCTCTTGGTACTAATGTTTTTCCGTTTGCTTCTTCTGTTTGTTCACAAATAGCAATACTATACCCTTTTTTTACAAGTCTTGATATATATGTATCAGAAGAATGATGTGGTACTCCACACATTGGTGCTTTTGTCCCCTCTTTTTTAGACAAATCCCTACTTGTTAGTGAAAGTCCTAGCTCTTTTGAGACAAGTTTTGCATCTTCAAAAAACATTTCGTAAAAATCACCAAGACGAAAAAATAATATATGTTCTTTGTTTTTTTCTTTTAATTCTAGATATTGTACAAACATTGGTGTCATTTTTTTGCTCCACATCTATTACAATTACTACAAGATTGAAAAGATTTTTGCATTGTAGTACCTTTTATAGTAAATTTCAAAATTTGCAAAACTTTGTTTACATAATTATTGTAATCTTCCTCAGCATTTAAAAGACATATTATGTCTTCTTCTTTTTCTAATTCTTCTTCTAGTATTTTTATTTTTTTTATTTCATTTTGTAACTCTTCTTTTTTTAAAAACTTTTTTTTATTTTTTAAATTTTGTTTGTAAGATTCATAAAATTCAAATTTTTGTTTAGCTTCTTTATTTTTGTTGAAATTTTCATAGGCTTCGTCTAAAATTTTTTTGTAGTCAGAAGATAATATTAAATTTCCAAGTTCTCTAGTTTTCTCAAAAACCATAAAGTCTCCTCACTTTTTTTATAATTTTTTAAATAACTAATGCATCTGCCCAAATTCTTTCGATTTTGTAAAATTCTCTAGATTCTTCGTCGAATAAATGTAAAATTACATCTCCAAAATCTAATAAGTACCAACCATTATAGTTAACGCCTTCATTATGTTTTAAAGTTATATTTTGTTTTTCTAAATATTCTGATGCAGCATCACCCATAGCCTTAATTTGGTTTTCATTTTTACCTGTTGCTATTATAAAATAGTCTCCTAAAATCGAAACTTTACTAATATCTAATATTACTATATCTTTTGCAAATTTTTCTTCCAAAACTTTTTTTAATTTTTCTATCACTTCTATCATTCATTTTTTCTCCTAAATTATTTTTAAAATTTATTACTCCGACAAAATTTCTTTAAAATATGTCATAGCTTTTAAACCTAATACATGATAAATTTGACCTTTTTGTATAGATTTATTAAAAGTATATTCCAAAATACACAAGATAGCTTTATCTATATTTTCATATGCCAATTTACGTATTTCATTTAATTCTTCATTTACTCCACGGTTTATTTCTATAGTATCTGCAACATAGATTATTTTTTCAAGTAAACTCATATTTTCTCTAGCTGTTGTATGATAGCAAATTGCATTTAAAATATCTTTATCCTGTATTCCAAAATCTTTATTAGCTATTTTAGCAGCCAAAGGACCATGATATAAACCTATATTTTCTCTTACAAAATAATCAGGTTTATAATCGTATTTAAAGCAAGCGGTCTTAATTTCTTCTTCAGTATATTCTTTTGCATAATCGTGAAGTATAGCAGCAATATATGCCTTTATTTCTGATATTTTATAATTTTTTGCAAGAGATATAGCACAATCACAAACTCCTAATACGTGTTCGTATCTTTTTTTAGATAAAATTTTTTTCAAATGGTTTTTAACATTTTCAAAATCGAATTTTATATCTTCTTTGTAAAGATTATGTTTTTTTATATATTCTTCTACTTTTTTCGGCACAAAAATATTTATAGATTTTTCTCTTTCTATGTTTTCACGAATTTGTGTAGATGAAATTTCAAAATTAGGTATTTTTAGAAAATGTAATATAGCACCATCCTTTTTCATGAAATTTATTACATTTTTCGGATAAACCTCATTAAACCTGTTTACTAAAATAAACTCGCACATTTTAAATATATCATTAATATTTTTAAATTTATAAATATCATGAAGTACATCGAAGCCTAATATAAAATAAATTTTACCCGTATATTCTTTTCTTAGCTCATTTATTGTATCTATAGTAAAACTTATACCTTTTCTTTTTATTTCTATATCTGAAGCTTCAAAATTATCAAATTTAGATATAGCAATACTAACCATGTTATATCTATGTTCTTTATTTTTATCACTATTATTTTTGAAAGGAGATGTGCCTGCTGGGATAAATAATATTTTATCTAAATCAAACTTATCTAAAACAGAAATAGCCACATTCAAATGACCATTATGTATGGGGTCGAACGTTCCCCCCATAATAGCTATATTGTTTATTTTTTTGCTTTTTTTGTCATTTTTCATGTTTAATTTTTATTTGCCTTTCTTTGTTTTTTATTATATCATGAAAGTGTTAAAAATAAAATATTTGTTACAAATTGTCTAATCAATAATTAATTTGCTTCAAAATTAGTCCTTGTGGCGGTGCCGTTATGCCTGCTTTTGTTCTATCTTTTGCATCTATTATATGTTTCATATCTTCTACTTTTAGTTTTCCATAGCCTATATATGCAAGTGTACCAGATATTATTCTTACCATATTGTATAAAAATCCATTTCCGTTTATTGTTATTTCTATAATATTATCATTATTTTTTTGTATATCTATACTATATATTGTTCTTACAAATGTTTTTGATGTTGCACCTCTTGCACAAAAAGATAAAAAATTATGTTCTCCGACTAAAGACTCTCCAGCTAATACCATATTTTCTATATTTAATGTAGGTTTTACATGCCAAGCATAATTGTTATATAATGGATTCATTATTTTTTCGTTGTATATTTTATACGTGTATGTTTTGTTTTTTGCATTATATTGTGGGTGAAAATTTTCTTTTACTTCCTGCGTTTTTAATATTTTTATGTCTTTTGGTAAAAAATTATTTATTGCAAGTGGTAAATTATTCATAGGTATATTTGTATCTTGCAAGAATACCATACGTTGACCAGTTGCGTGTACTCCACTGTCTGTTCTACTTGCACCTCTTATTTCTATATGTTTGCCAAAAAGATTTTTTATTGCATTTTCTAAAACTTCTTGAACTGTTATTTGCCCATTCTGACGTTGCCACCCATAATAATTTGTACCATCATAAGCAACAGTTGTTAAAATTTTCATCGTATCTCCAAGTATTTAAATAATTTTAAAATTAAAAAAAGTGCAAGTATAGAAAATAGAGTAGCACTACTTAATAAAACAAAATCATATATAACCAAATAACTAGATTCACCTGTAAATAAATTGTTAAAAGTTCCAACACCAATCCCAATCTCTCCAAAATCTACGATATTATAAAATAATTGCAAAATCTGAGCCCATATTACAAAATATAAAACACCTGCTATAGATGCAAGAACAAAATTTATGTGAAATTTTTTTATATAGCAATGACTTAGAGTAATTATTAAAAAGAAAACAGAAATTGCAAAAAGTCCAAAAACATTGTAATGTATCCATGCAAAAATTCCCACTATATCTAATTCTTCAAATACAATTGCAGTATCTTCATGTCCAAAATTCAAAATATAGGAAGAAATAGTTCCCACTACAATCATAAAGTTTAGCCATATAATAGATGTTATAACTTTTGAAATAAGCAGAACACTATGTTTTACTGGCAATGTAAAAATTAAATATCCATGATTTTTAAAAAAACTTTTTGCAAAACCTTGGTAAATAAGTACAATACTCATAATACCAACTAATAGATTTAAAAATCCAAAAACTAAATATGTACCTACAAGTGGTACCAAAGGGGAATCAAAAGCAGTAACTAAAAATCTAATTATAATAGATGCAGATATTAATGATGCTGCAAGTCCTAAAAAAGATTTTTTTCCGTATAGTAAATCGTATTTTAATATTTTAAATAACATTTTTAAAAACCTCTCTAAAAATCTCGTCTATAGATTTTTGTTGTTCTTTTCTTATACTTTCTACATCTCCTGAAAGTATTACTTCTCCCTTTTTTAGAAAAATAGCTTTGTTAAGTATTGGTTCAACATCACTAATAATATGTGTAGATATTAATATGGAAGATTCGTTACCTGCATTTTTCAAGATAGTTTCTATTATAAAATCACGACTTGCAGGGTCTACAGCTCCTATTGGTTCATCTAGTATATATAATTTTGCTCTTCTTGACATTACAAGGGAAAGTGTAACTTTTTCTATTTGTCCACGACTCAAATTTTTAATTTTGGAGTCGAAAGGAACATCCATTTTACTTATCATATCAGCTGCTCGCTCTTTATCAAAATCTTCATAAAAATCTTCAAAAAATTTTATAGATTCTTTAACTTTTAACCAAGTAGGTATATGTTGTTTGTCTGGTAAATACGATATGTATTTATTTGCAAAATACCCCGGAGAATTATCGTTTATAAGAACATCTCCACTATAATTCGTTAAAAGTCCTGTTATTATTTTTATAAGAGTTGTTTTACCACTACCATTTGGACCTAAAAGACCCATTATACAACCTTTTTCTATATTAAAATTAACATTATTTAAAGCAAAATTTTTGCTATATTTTTTTGAAACATTTTTTAATTCTAAAATATTAGACATTTTATACCTCCATTGTTTTATTAATATATTAACACAAACTTAATTAGAAATATAGCCAAATTCAATATTAATATTTATGTCATAACCATCTAATTTTTCGCTTATTTCTTTATACAATGTATTTTTTAGTTTTTGCTGGTTTTTTTTGTATTCGTATGGTATTTCTAAATCAAAAACAAATATCGGATTTTTTGTTTTATTTATTATTCTAAATTCATGTGCTAGGAAATTTTTATAATTGTTATTTAAATGATCAAGTGTGATTAGTGTGAATTTTTTTAAATTTTCATCTTTTGTGTTTATTGGGTCTATGTGTGTTAATAATTGTATTCCTGTTTTTAAAAAAACTTGATTTGCGGCATTTTCTCCTATATCGTGTGCTTCTTTTAGTGTTAAATTTTCTGAAACCTCTACATGTATACTTGCCATATATTTGCTTGGTCCATAACTATGTACTAACAAATCATGAGTTCCAAGTACATTTTTATCATTTTTTACAATTTCTTTTATTTCTTGTGCCATTTTGCTACAGATAGGTTCGCCTATTATTTTGAGCGAATTTTTAAAAGAGACGTATCCTGCTCTAAAAAATATAAAGGATATTAAAACTCCTAGATAACCATCTATATTAAATGATAAAAAGTTATATATAATAAAAGGAATAATAGTAGCAATTGTTATAAAAACATCGTTTATACTATCAGCACTTACAGCAATTAGTGCATCTGAGTTTATTTTTTTTCCTAATTTTCTATTGAATAAAAACATCCAAAATTTGCATACAAAACTTATTGTAAGTATATATACTACAAAATAATCGATATGTATACTATTATGGTGTAAAATAGAATGTATAGAATTTCGTAAAATTTCGTACCCTGTCAAAAAAATTATTATAGATACAAGAATACCAGCTATATACTCAGCACGGCTATGTCCGAATGGATGTTCTTTATCAGCAGGTAATGATGCCCATCTAAATCCTATTATTGTAACAATAGATGTTATACAATCTGTTAAATTATTTAAAGCATCACCAGTTATAGCTATACTACCAGATATATTTCCTGCAAAGAATTTTAAAATAGCAAGCATAAGATTTATAAAAATACCAACTATTCCAGAAAGCATACCATACATTTTTCTTACTTTTGTATTATTTATTTCATTGCTATTTTTTATGAATATTTTTATCAATAAAGTTGTCAAGTTTTTTCCTCTTTCTTTTGAAAAATACTAGTATTATAAAGTATAGGTTAAAATATGTAAAGCAATAGAGTTCGGTCATGTATCTGTATCCTTTCTTTTGCATTCAGTAAGAATGATGTTTTGTGTTTTTTATATTTACTTGCAAGTAATATGTCGTTAACAAAACTTTTTTGTTTTGTATGAAAGAAGTTTATCACAGAGTTTTTTAAAAACACTGTAATTTTTCTTGGATTATAAAACTATAAAGATAAATGAGAAAAAATTTTTAGATGGATATTATGATGATATTTTTAATTAAGAAGTGGAAATTCTAAATA
>WRGD01000113.1 GCA_009787355.1 Defluviitaleaceae bacterium
ATAAAAAACTTGTCAGCTTTGCTGGTACTAAGACTTTCTTGGAGCTTTTGGAAGAGGTAGGATTACCTAATCCATTTGTAGCAGAAAATCTGAAAGTAATCTCAGATTCTGTTACAAAGTGGCTAGAAAAAAAGTAATATAGTTCTATTATTTACGTACAAAAAAATTAACTTAATAAATAAAATAGATTATACCCTGTCTAAAATTTTGTAATCACTACATTATATTAGACGGGGTATAATCTTGCTTTACATTTTAGCTAATTAAAAAAAGCACTTTAGGGGAATCGAACCCCCGGCCTTTCGTTTCGGAGACGAAAACTCTATCCACTGAGCTAAAAGTGCATAACATAAGTTTCTTAAAACGTAAAATCAAAAAATAATTTATGATTTTACGTTTTTAATAGTCTAATTTTTGTAGATTTTATAAATTTCTTCGATATTTTCATTTATAACTTTTATTATATCCATATCTTTTTGTAAGTCAAACATTTTAAAATTTAAAAATCCATGTTGCTTATCACCAAAAAAATCTCCTGGACCTCGAATTTTCAAATCTATTTTAGATAATTCAAAACCATCGCTATTTTTCGTCATTGCTCTTATTCTTTCCTTTGATTCTTTGTTTTGCACATCGCTTACAAGAACACAGTAAGATTTTAGGCTAGACCTACCAACTCTTCCTCGTAATTGGTGAAGTTGACTAATACCAAATCTGTGAGCATCCTCTATTATTATAAGAGTTGCTTTTGGAGAATTAATACCAACCTCTATTACTGTAGTAGATATTAAAATTGATAAATCACCATATATAAAGGAATTCATAATTTTTTCTTTTTCATCTTCGTTCATTTTTCCATGAATTATATCTATTTTATCCGAAATATCTTCTTTTTGTTTTTTATAATATTTTACAATATTTTCTTTGTAATCCAAAACAGATTCCATATTTTCACTTTTATCTATTATTGGACACACAATATACACTTTATGTCCTTGTTCGATTTCTTTTTTTATAAAATTCCAAAGTCTATATCTGTATGAAGAGGTTACAGCATATGTAGATATTTTTTGTCTATTTTTTGGTACTTCATCTATTATAGAAATATCCATATCTCCATATATTACAAGGGCTAGAGAACGAGGAATAGGTGTTGCACTCATTACAAGTACATGCGGATTGTTTCCCTTTTTTTCTAACGCTTCTCTTTGAGAAACACCAAATCTATGTTGTTCATCTGTTATTACAAGTCCTAAGTTTTCAAATTTTACATTTTCTGAAAAAAGAGCATGGGTACCTATAACTATTTTTATTTGAGATGTTCTTATTTTTTCTAGTAATTCTTTTTTGTTTTTTGTATTACCAGTTAAAATTGCTATTTCTATACCCAAGGGGCTTAATAATTCAAAAAAACTTTGAAAATGTTGATTTGCTAAAATACTAGTAGGCACCATTACAGCAACCTGATAATCACTATTTGCAAATATATAAGATAATATAATAGAAATTATTGTTTTTCCTGAACCTACATCTCCTTGCAATAACCTATACATAACACTTTTAGAAGATATATCTTTTATTATTTCACGCAAAACATTTTTTTGCGAGTTTGTTAAAGAAAAAGGTATTTTTAGTTTAGATATATCATAATTTTTTATGTTTATATTTGAAGGTTTTTTTATTTTTTTCCTAAGTTCGTACAAAGAAATTTGTAATTTTAAAATTTCTTCTGTTGCAAAATATCTTCTTGCAAGTTCTAAAATTTCTAAATTTTTAGGAAAATGAATATTTTTAAATGCAGTTTTTATATCGATTAATTCTATATTTTTCTTTAGTATTTTTGGTAATGATTTTTGAAAATTTATTTGTTCTATTTCATTTAATGCAGTTTTTACGATTTTCCTTATTATTTTTTGGCTATGAAATTTGTATATAGGTAATATTTCATCTATACTATCTGTTTCTTTTTCATATTCTGGGTTTGAAAGTACAAGTTTTTTACCAATATACGATGTTTTTCCAGAAAACAAATAGATTGTATTTTTCGATAAATTTCTTGATATATATGGCATTCCAAAAAATATGGCATCTATACTACCTGTATTATCTTTTATTTTAATACTTGTTATAGAAATTTTCCCTTTATAATAATTAGAAATATTTGTTACATATCCTAAAAGATTTACTGTTTCATTTTCCGAAACATCTTCTATTTTTTTTACTATTTCTCTAGATTTATAATTTTTCGGGAAATAGTGTAATAAATCATTTATTGTTTCTATTCCAAGTTCTAAAAACTCCTTGGCTCTTTTTGTTCCTACATTTTTTATTTTTATTATTAAGTCGGCTTTTTCCATATTATTTGTTTTCTATAAAAAAGTCTGCTATCATGATAGCAGACTTTTTTATACTAATTGAGTAAAAAGAAATTCACTTTTTACTCAAACGATTTAATTGATAGATATCTGTTTTTGAAATTTCAACATAAATATTAATTTTGCAATATATTCTTAAACACAGCTACATCCGGAACCACATCCACCACCAGAAGTAGAAGAACCACAAGAACTATAGCAAGGACCATCTGGATTAGAACCACAAGTACACATTTTTGGACCACCTTGTAAAGATTTGCCCATGTTGTCTAATATTTTGTTTACAATACCCATTACAGAACCTACAAATTGGTTATATTCTTCTTCAGCATTAAAATATTCTTTTACAGCTTCATTGTTTTGCAATTTTCTTTCCATGTCAGAAAGTTCAACTATTGCTTCACGGTATTCATCTGTAGTAAGAGTACCCATTTTTATACCAAACTGTAGACTGTTGTTGAAATCTGCTATTTTTTTATTCAGCTCATTTGCTTCTGCGTCTTGACTGTATGCTTCTCTTGCAACAATTAGTCTTCTGTAAGCTTCAGAGCTAAGTAGCATATTTCCTAGCTCTTTTGCTTTTTCGTGATATATAGTTGTATCTTTAACCATATCTACCTCCTGATAGTAAGGCAATTAGCCAAAAAAATATATTTATATATACATTATATCGATTTTATTTCATATAATATATAAGTATTTTCATTCCAACTTACATTATATAGTATTATTATTTTCATTTCAAGTATTTTGTTTTGTGTTTTGTTAGACGATAAAAAATTTAAGATATAAAAATATTAAAAAACAAATTTTAAATACTTGTTTTAAATACTTGTTTCAAATCCTTATAAATAAATTTTAAATATTTACAAAAAATTTTTTTTGTGATATTATAAATTATACTAAAAATATCTCAAAATAATGCTGTAATCTATCAAATTTGTTAAGGTTCAAGTATGTCAATAATATTTTACTTCGATTTAACGATTTTTGATGATTTTATAGTTGTGTTTTTTGTTAAATATATATAACTGTTAAATATATTTAACAAAGCAAAAAATAGTATATAGAGGAGGAATTTAAATGGCAGAAATGACTATCAATGGCAAAAAATGCCATATGGAAAATGGTCAAACTATTCTTCAGGTTGCGAGAGCTGCCGGAATAGAAATACCTACACTTTGTAGCGACCCTAGACTAAAGCCAGGTGGTTCTTGTCGTATGTGTGTCGTTCAAATAGAAGGTAGGGACAATCTTATGCCTTCCTGTGCTTTTAAAGCAGCAGATGGTATGGTTGTAGAAACTCACAGTACAAAAGTTTTAGAAAATAGAAAATCTACTATAGAAAAATTGATGGATAAGTATAATCCATCTACTGCAAGCCCAGATTCAAAAGGGGACAGCAGATTATTAGGATATGCAAACGAATACAATGTACCTATACCTCAAATAGATTTGCCAGAAAAACTTGCAATAGATAATGAAACTTTTAAACTTGACCTTAACAAATGTATACGTTGTGGTATTTGTGTAAAGGTTACACAAGATTTACAACATTGTAATGCTATTACGTTTGCAGCTCCAGCATCTAGCCCAGACTTTACATTTAACTTTGATGATGATGCTTGTGTACGTTGTGGTAACTGTATAAGTGCTTGTCCAGTAGATGCACTTATGACTAAAAAAGAGACTCCTTACAAAGCAGAGGAAATAACAAAAGTACAAGCTACTTGTCAATATTGTGGTGTTGGTTGTCAAGTAAATTACTCTGTAAACAAAGAAGGAACTATTGTTCAAGCAGAACCTGTAATGGATGCTTTAAACAATGGTCTTTTATGTGTAAAGGGTAGATTTGGTTATAACTATGTACAAAGTGAAGAAAGATTAACAACTCCTCTTATTAGAACGAATGGTAAAGGAGTAGGTATAGAACCAGAATGGCGTGAAGCTAGTTGGGACGAAGCTTTAGATTTAATCAAAAACAAAATGGTAGATATAAAGGACAAATATGGTCCAGATGCTTTTGGTTTCTTAGGTTCAGGAAAGCAAACTTTAGAAGCACAATATATGCACCAAAAATTTGCACGTACTATCATAGGTACACATAATGTCGATGTTTCTTCTCGTCTCTGACACAGTACATCTGTTGTTGCACTGGTAGTGCAACTTGGATCAGGTTCTATGTCTAACTCTATAGAAGACTTAGAAACAGCAGACGTTATTTTCCAAATTGGTGGTAACGCACATGCAGCTCACCCTATTATAGGAACATTTTTGGAGGGAGCAGCTAAAAAAGGTACAAAATATATAATGGCAGATCCTAGAAAAGTTGGTTCTGCAAAATTTGCTGATATTCATATGCAACAAAATTTAGGTACTGATATTGCACTTGTAAACGGTATGATGAATCATATAATTACAAATGGATGGCAAAATAAAGAGTTTTTAGAAAAACACACAAAAGATTTTGATGCACTTTGGGATGTTGTAAAAGAATATACCCCAGAACGTGCTAGTGAAATAACTGGTGTATCAGCAGAAAAAATAAAAGAAGCTGCAGAATTATACGCAAAAGCACCTGCTGCTGCTATTACATGGGGTATGGGTATAGCACAACGTGCAAATGCTGTTAGAACTGTTTGGACTCTTGCAAATCTTGCTCTTTTATGTGGTCAAATTGGTAGACCTGGCACGGGGCTTAACCCATTACGTGGACAAAACAATGTTCAAGGTTCTGGAGATATGGCACTTAACCCAGGATGGCTCCCGGGATATCAAATGTTCAATGAAGATTATGTAGAAGGTTTGGGTGGTAAGCGTGAAACTGCTACAGCTAATCGTGAAAAATTTGAAAAAGCATGGGGTGTTTCTTTACCATCTGCACGTGGTATAACACAAATGGAAATGTCTACAGCTGCTGGCGAAGGCAAAGTTAAGTGTATGTATTTATCTGGTTCTGACCCGATTGCTATGGCACCAAATTTAAATAAATCTATAGTAGATTATTGTAATTTGGAACTATTAGTTGTACAAGATTTATTTATGACAGAATCTGCAAAACTTGCAGACGTTATATTACCAGCATCTTCAAATCTAGAAATGTGGGGAACTGTAACAAATACAGAAAGACGTGTACAGCTCGTAAGACCTGTTATAGACCCTGTTGGAGATTCAAGACCAGACTACGATATTACACTAGATTTAATACGTAGATTTGGAGAAGAAGATTATCTAACTGGTGAAAACAATAAAGAAACTGCAATGAATATAATGAAAGAAATTTCTCTTTTAACTCCACAATATGCTGGTGTAACATACGACAGAATAGAACGTATGGATACAAGAAGTCAAGGTGTACGTTGGCCAATACCAAAAGATGCTCCAGAAGACTCTATTGGTACTCGTTACCTATATAGCACTGGTTTTGCTGCGGGTAAAGTTGCACTTAAAGGTCAACATCACACAACAGCACAAGCAGAGCCACCAACAGAAGAATACCCAGTTACTCTTGTTACTATTCGTGATTTGTATCACTATGACAATGGTTCCATGACAACTAGGTCTAATACATTAATGAAACTTATGCCACATGGTATTTTTGAAATTAATGAAGAAACTGCAAAACTATACGGATTATCCGATGGAGATAAAGCAAAAGTTGTATCTATTCGTGGTGAAGCAAAAGCTATTATACGTATAACAGACCGTATTCCAACTGGTCAAGTTTATTCCGACTTCCACCATGCAGATACGCTTATAAATGCTGTTACACAAGATGCTTTGGACCCTCTTGCGAAAGAACCAGAGTTAAAAGCTTGTGCAGTTAAAATTGTAAAAATAGATGGAGATAGTTCTTCTGCTAAGCTTGCTAAAGATGAAGTTAAAGAAGTTGAACTAGCTACTGTTTAATATGTAAATAAAACAAAAATATTCCTGCTTAAATTTAATTTTAAGTAGGGGTATTTTTTTATGTAAATAAAAACTACTATGGTTGTTTTTGTGAATTTTCACAAAAACAATGAGTATAAACACTTTACATAAAACGCTAAATTTATTAAAATATAATAATGAGCAAAAGGAATTTCGTTTTTTGCTCTATTATCAAAATTTTTAGGAGTTTTAAGAAGATTATGAATTTAGTCAGTGTTATAATGGGTAGTTCTAGTGATTTAGAAACGATGAAAAATGCTATAGATATTTTAGAAGAACTACAAATACCATATGAAAAAAAAATCGTATCAGCTCATAGAACTCCAAATTTTATGTACGAATATGCAGAAACAGCATACGAACGTGGATTAAAGGTTATAATAGCTGGTGCTGGTGGTGCTGCACATTTGCCGGGCATGGTTGCAGCCTTGACAAACTTGCCTGTAATAGGTGTGCCTGTTTTGTCAAAATCTTTAAACGGATTTGATTCTCTTTTATCTATAGTACAAATGCCCGCTGGTGTACCTGTAGCTACTGTTGCTATTGGGGTATCCGGTGCTACAAATGCTGGACTTTTGGCAGCCGAAATATTAGCTACAAATGATAAAAATTTATACAAAAAACTGAAACAAAGAAGAGAAAAAACCGAAAAACAGATTTTAAAAACTGAAATATAAAGAAAAGGAAGTAAAACATGAAAATAATAACTCCTTACAAAACTATAGGTATAATAGGTGGTGGGCAACTAGGAAGAATGATGGCATTATCTGCAAAAGCTATGGGATACAAAGTGGCTGTATTAGACCCTACACCAAATAGCCCATGTGGACAAGTTTCTGATATAGAAATAACAGCAGATTATAATGATATGGAAGGAGTAAAAAAACTAGCTGAAATAAGCGATGTTATAACTTACGAATTTGAAAATATAGATTATGATGCCTTGGTTTGGTTAGAGAAAAATGCAAATTTACCACAGGGAAGCCATGTTTTAAAAATAACACAACATAGATATAGCGAAAAAAAAGCTATAAAAGATATGGGGATACCGGTAGCAGCTTTTGACCTTATAACTAGTGCAGATGAGCTGAAAAATAAAGTATATTATCCAAGTGTTTTAAAAACTACAAGAGGTGGGTACGATGGAAAAGGTCAAGTTGTTATAAGAAGTTATGATGATTTAGAGAAAGCTTTAGAACTGGCAGATACTGCTGAGTGTATTTTAGAAAAATGGATGCCTTTCGATTTGGAAATATCTGTAATACTTGCTCGTAGTGTTACTGGAGAAATTTCTATATTTCCTGTTGCAGAAAACATTCACAAAAACAATATACTACATCAAACTATTGTTCCATCAAGAATTGAAAATGAAATAAAAGAAGAAGCAAAATATTATGCAAAACAAATAGCAGAAAAGTTAAATGTAGTTGGAATACTTGCAGTAGAAATGTTTGTAGTAAATAATGAAGTATATATAAATGAGCTTGCTCCAAGACCGCATAATAGTGGGCATTATAGTATAGATGCTTGTATTACAAGTCAGTTTGAACAACATATACGTGCCATTTGTGGATTACCACTTGGTAAAACTACATTAACAAGCTCTGTTGTAATGGTAAATATATTAGGCGATCATATGGATAAGGAAAATATTTACAATATAGAACCATATATTCCTCTAATGAAAAATGGTAAAATACATTTGTACGGAAAAGAAAAAGCAGTAGATAAAAGAAAAATGGGTCATATAAATATGCTTGGAGACATCGACGAAACGCTTTTAAAAATAAAAGATACTAATATTTGGGGATAATTTTGAGTAATGGAAATAATAAAAAATGAAAAATTGTACGAGGGAAAAGTAAAAATAATATACAAAACAAATGAACAAAATATTTTGTGGATAGAATACAAAAATAGTGTAACAGCTTTTAATGGCTTAAAAAAAGATGAAATAGTTGGTAAAGCTATTTTGAATAATAAAATTTCATCTCTTATTTTTGAAAAGTTAAATGAAAAAGGTATCGAAAATCATTTTATAAAGGAATTGTCTGATACAGAGCAACTTGTAAAAAAGGTGAAAATAATTCCATTAGAAGTTGTTATTAGAAATATTGTAGCTGGTAGTATGTCGGTTAGACTTGGTATAGAAGAGGGTACTATTTTAGAAAATCCTATAATAGATTTTCATTACAAAAATGATGAACTAAACGACCCATTAATAACATTATCTCATATAAAAGTATTAAAAATACTTGAAGATGATCAAATAAAAGAAATAGAAAAAAAATCATTTAAAATAAATGAAGTCTTGAAAGATATTTTTGACATAGCCCATATAACTCTAGTAGATTTCAAGCTAGAGTTTGGGCTTGACGAAAAAGGAGAAATACTACTTGCAGATGAAATTTCTCCAGACACTTGCAGGTTGTGGCAAGTAGATACAAATGAGAGATTGGACAAAGATGTATATAGAAAAAATATTGGTGATTTGCTTACTGCATATGAAAAGGTTTACGAAAAATTGAAATCTAAATAATACAAGATGTGCATACTTCGTTCGGTAGCTTTAGCCACTTTACAAACAAGAGCATTTATAAGGAATAAATATGAAAAAAGTTAAAATATATGTAACTCTTAGAGAGAGTATCTTAGACCCAGCGGGTAATGCTGTAAAAGATTCTTTACATAAATTAGGGCACAAATATGTAAAAGATGCTAGAATAGGGAAGTTTATACAATTAGAGCTAGAAGATACAAATAATATAGATGAAAAAATTAAAGATATGTGCGAAAAATTGTTATCAAATACAGTAATAGAAGATTATTCTTACAGTATAGATTAAGAAATTTTTTCACTTCAAATGTCAAGTAAAAAATATGCTAATGAGAAAGGGCTAAATATGAAATTTGCTGTTGTTGTTTTTCCGGGATCTAATTGTGATGGGGATATGTACTATGCTATAAAAGATGAACTTTCTGCAGAAGTATCCTATGTTTGGCATACAGAAACTAATTTAGACAAATACGATGCTATAATGATACCTGGTGGTTTTTCTTATGGAGATTATCTTAGGTGCGGTGCTATAGCTGCATATTCTCCTATTATTTCTGCTATAAAAAAAGCTGCAGAAAATGGGAAAATAGTTCTCGGTATATGTAATGGATTTCAAATTTTAACAGAAATAGGTCTGTTGCCTGGAGCATTACTTCGTAACAAAAATATGAAGTTTATTTGTAAAATGTCAACATTAGTAGTGGAAAATTCAAATACAATTTTTACAAATAAATATGAAAATAAAGAAAATGTAACATTTGCTATAGCACATGGTGAAGGAAATTATTATTGCGATGATAAAACACTTGAAAAACTAAAAAGCAACAATAGGATAATTTTTACTTATAAAAATAATCCGAATGGTAGTTTAGAAAATATAGCAGGTATAGTAAACGAAAAAGGAAATGTTTTAGGTATGATGCCTCATCCAGAAAGAGTAGTAAATAATTTTATGGGTTATGATTGCGGTCTTAGATTATTTAAGTCTATTTTAGAAAGGAGTATTGATGTATAGTCCTAGTGAAATAGAAGAACAAAAAATATACGAACATATGGGAATGACAGATGAAGAGTTTATTCTGGTGAAAAAAATATTAAAAAGACAACCTAATTATACAGAGATTGGGCTTTTTTCTGTTATGTGGAGTGAGCATTGTTCTTATAAAAATTCCAAAGTGTTACTTCGGAAATTTCCTATAACCGGGGAACATGTGCTTCAAGGCCCGGGAGAAGGAGCAGGTATTGTAGATATTGGAGACAATTTGGCTGTATGTTTTAAAATAGAAAGTCATAATCATCCTTCTGCGATAGAGCCTTTTCAAGGTGCTGCCACAGGTGTTGGTGGTATTATTAGAGATGTTTTTTCTATGGGTGCAAAGCCTATAGCTCTTTTAAATTCTTTACGGTTTGGAGAATTAGATAATGAACGCACAAAATATATTTTTGAAAATGTAGTTGCAGGTATAGCTCATTATGGTAATTGTATAGGTATACCTACTATTGGTGGCGAAATATCTTTCGATGACTGTTATAAAGGCAATCCTCTTGTAAATGCAATGTGCGTTGGTATAATAAATCATAAAGATATAAAACAAGGTAAGGCACATGGCATAGGGAACAGCGTTATGTATGTTGGTGCAGATACAGGTCGTGATGGCATACATGGTGCCACTTTTGCAAGTGAAGAGCTAACAGATAAAAGCGAAAAAAAACGTCCATCTGTACAAGTAGGAGACCCTTTTATAGAAAAGCTACTATTAGAAGCTTGCCTTGAAGTAATTAAGCATCCTGCTCTTGTGGGTATTCAAGATATGGGTGCTGCTGGGCTTATATCTTCTTCTAGTGAAATGGCAAGTAAAGCAGGTATGGGCATAGAATTATATTTAGATGATGTTCCACAGCGTGAACGAGATATGACAGCATATGAAATGATGCTAAGTGAATCACAGGAGCGTATGCTTTTAGTAATAGAAAAAGGGTTCGAATTAGAAATAAAAAGCATTTTTGAAAAATACGGTTTATACGCAGTAGTAATAGGTAAAGTTACAGATACAAAAAATATAACAATATATCATAAAGGTGAAGTAATGGCAGATGTACCAGCTGATGCCTTAGCAAGTGATGCACCTGTGTATCATAAAAAAAGTAATGTGCCAACTTATTACAAAGAATATGAAAATTTAGATACAACACCGAATATAATAGAAGATTACACAAAAACACTTATAGATTTACTAAAAAGTGAAACTATAGCAAGTAAAGAATGGATTTATAGTCAATATGATTATATGGTAGGTACAAATACTGTAAAAGGTCCGGGAGCTTCGGCTGGTATTGTCCGTATAAGAGGTACAAAAAAAGCTTTATCGATTACAACAGATTGTAATGCTAGATATGTATATTTAGACCCATATATAGGTGGTAAAATAGCAGTAGCAGAGGCAGCTAGAAATATAGTAGCAACAGGTGCTACACCCCTTGCTATTACAGATAATTTAAACTTCGGAAATCCAGAAATCCCAGAGATTTTTTGGCAAATGGAACAGTCTACAGATGGTATTTCTGAAGCTTGTAAATTTCTAGGAACTCCTGTTATAAGTGGAAATGTATCTCTTTATAATGAGAGAAGTGGTACAGCAATTTATCCAACCCCTACAATAGGTATGGTAGGACTTATAAAAGATACAAAATGTATAACATCTTCTACTTTTATAACTGAGGGAGATGCCATATTTATAATTGGTGAAACATTTTCTGAATTTGGAGGAAGTGAACTTCAAAAATTACAAAACAATGGAAAGATATTCGGAAGACCGCCAAGAATAGATTTAGAAATAGAGTTGAGAAATCAATCACTTGTTTTGAAAGAAATAGAATCTGGTATAATAAATTCTGCTACAGATGTTTCAGAAGGAGGCTTTATCGTTTCTATTTGTGAAAGCCTATTCGGCACTAAATTTGGTGCAAATATAGAGCTAGATTCTCCTATTCTTATGTTTTCTGAAAGTCAATCTAGATTTATTGTTACAGTTTCCAAAGAAAATAAAGAATTTTTTGAAAATAAATATAATGTTGCTTTTTTAGGGTATGTAAATAATACGGGCATATTAGAAGTATTTAATATAGAGACAAAACAAAACATAATAAATATAGAAGTAAAGAATTTCGAAAAAGTATGGAGAAATTCTATAGAGCAAATGATAAGATGAAAGTTCTTCATTTAATTTCTGGAGGAGATAAGGGTGGTGCTAAAACCCATGTTTTTACATTGCTTATGTCTTTGCAAGAAAATATAGATGTTACTGTAATATGTTTTATGGATGGAGTTTTCTATAGAGAAATACAGAATATGCCGATAAAATCTATATTGATAAAACAAAAATACAGAAACGACCTAACAATAATAAAACCATTAATAAAGCATATTATAGAAAACAGATATAATATAATACATTCCCATGGTGCAAGGGCAAATTTTATTTCTATGTTCTTAAAAAATAGAGTAAAAATACCTATTTTAACAACTGTTCATAGCGATTATAAATTAGATTTTACCGAAAATTTGTACAAAAAATATATTTACACTGGTATTAATATACTTGCTTTGAAATTTATAGACTATTATATTGCTGTATCGAATAATTTTAAAAATATGCTTGTAGACCGTGGTTTTAAGAAAGATAATATTTATACAGTTTACAATACTATAGATTTTGAAAAAACAGTAAATTTTATAGGAAAAAAAGAATTTTGCTTTAAATATGCAATAAATGCAGATGACAAAATACTAGTTGGTATAATAGGTAGGTTTGACCAAGTTAAAGGTCATAGTGTTTTTATTAATGCTGCATATGAAGTTTTAAAAACAAATAAAAATATTTTATTTATTTTAGCAGGCGAAGGACCAGAAGAAAATAATTTAAGGCAACTTGCCAAAAAACTAAAAATAGAAAACAATATAATATTTACAGGTTTTATCGAGGATATTTTTAGTTTTATAAATGCTATCGATATAAATGTTCTAACATCTTATAGTGAAAGTTTTCCATATGTTTTACTTGAAGGGGCTTTGATGAAAAAAGCAACTATAAGCACTGCAGTTGGTGGAGTTACTGATTTGATAAAAGATGGGGAAACTGGGTTTTTAGCAGAGTCTGGAGATTATGAACAGATTGCAAAAAAAATAATAAATTTTGCTGAAAACAAAGAATTACGAGATATAATTGGAATAAATCTGTATGAATATGCAAAAATAAGATTTTCTAGAGAAAGTATGAAATTTAGACATCTTGAAATTTACAATAATATATTAGAAATAGAAAAAGCTAATAATAAAAATTTCGATGTTGTTTTATCTGGATACTATGGTTTTGATAATAGTGGAGATGATGCACTTTTAAAAGCTGTTGTAGATAGTTTAAGAGCAGAAAAAGAAAATATAAAAATACTTGTACTATCAAAAAAGCCATCACAAACAATGGAAGAACATAATGTATTTGCGATAAACAGACATAATTTTTTTCAAATTTTTAAATATTTGAAAATGTGTAGAGTTTTTATTTATGGTGGTGGTTCTTTAATACAGGATATCACAAGTACAAAAAGTATAGTATACTATATTACACTTTTGAAAATAGCAAAAAAATATGGTCTTAAACTTATGATTTATGGAAATGGAATTGGGCCAATTATAAAAAAGAAAAATATAGAACGTGTACAAAAATCGCTTGTATTATGTGATTATATTTCTCTTAGAGAACCAGAATCGCTAAATGAGTTAAATAGGCTAGGTATTAATGTAAAAAAAACTGCTCTTTCTGTAGACCCTGCATTTGTAATTGAGCCAAAAGAAGCCTCCCATGTACTAGAATATGAAAACATAAGAGCTGATAAAAATTATTTTTGTGTAAATTTACGTAGTTGGAGATACAATGAGCCAAATTTTACAGACAAAATAGCAAAACTTATAAAAATGCAAATAGAAAAAAATTTTATACCTATATATATTGCAATGCACCCGAGTGATTACAATATATTAAAAGAAGTTATAACAAAAGTAAATTCTCGTCATATACTTTTAAGTAAAGTTTATGATATTGGGACACTTATGAGTATAATAAAAGAGTCGAAATTTATTGTAGCCATGAGATTACACTCTCTTATATATGCTATAAGTGTTGGAGTACCTGCTATTGGTCTTGCTTACGACCCAAAAGTTTCGTTTTTTTTGGAATATGCACATCAAAAAACTTATGTTAGCACAAAAGATATAGATATAAAGTTGTTAAACAATATGATAGACGATATTTTAGAAAATTATGCGGAAAAAGTAAAATTAATAAAAGAAAGAGCTTCTTATTTAAAAAGCCTTTCAGAAAAAGATTCAAAAATTGCTATAAGTCTTTTGGATTAATGAAAAAATGAAAATTTACAATTTATTTTTTTCATCAAATTCATTAGAAAGGATTAATTATGAGTAATAGAAGACCACGAAAAAAACCTCCTGTAACATTTGAAGATGATGATTTTATTTTTGCTGATGAAAAATATATAAAAGATGAAAAAAGAATATTTGGTATAAAAAGTGAGTACATGGTTTTTTATATTGCTGCAGCTATTGTAGGTATTATAATAGTTTTCGTTGTTGCTCTAACAACTTTTAACCTTTTTACAGGTAATAGTCCAATAAGACCTCCATCAAATGAACCTATATTTAATGTACCTCCAACAAATGCAGATAATGAAAATGTACCGGAAATAAACACTTCTAGATTTGTAGGTATGGTTATAAATGTAGATGAAAACAGTCGTGTTTTTCAAATTCATAATGTTACCAGTAGAGAAAACAGTCATCTGTTTGTTACATTCGATTCGGAGTTACGTGGTAGATTTGGTCAAATTGTTGTTTTGTCGGAAATTAATATAGGTGATATAGTAAATGTAGAGTTTAATACATCAAATAATAATATTATTCAATTAAGTATGCAGGAAAATAGTGTTTGGGAACGTAGATTTATTACAGGTGTTACAGTAGATTTATCCTCCAGTGCGATTATATATGGAGGAAATATGTACTTCTTTAACACTGATACATTAGTAATGAACAATGGCAATAGGCAAAATATATCAGATATTAGTCCTCTTACTATGATAACAATGCGAGGTATAGATAATACTGTATGGAATATAGAAATAGAACGAGGATTTGGTACAGTTGTTGTAACAAATAATGCAAATATTTTAAACGGTTTTGTGGAAATATCTAGAGAAAGTTCTATTCGTGTTGGGCAAAATATAAGTCCAGCAGACCAAATTGTAAATGTGAGCGAAGGGCATCATACTGTTATAATACATGGTAGTAACATAGATTTAAATGTTCGTGATATTTTTGTAACAAATGGCGGTACTCATGAAATAGATACATTAGATATCGAAATTGTGAGTGGATATTTAAACATTGTTATAAATGTAGAAAATCCTACTACAACTGTAAATGGTGTAACAGTAAATGTAGAAAATCCTATAGATTTAGAATTTGGACCTACTAGAGTTGTCATATCTAGAGAAGGATATGTTACTTTTGATGAAGTAGTAGATTTTACAGAGCATAACCAATTTTTATACGTAAATTTGATACCATATTCTCCACCAACTACTGAAAATGTGAATGGAAATGGAAATAATAACGGAAACAATAATACAAATGTTTTTGGAAATGCAAATGTAGCACCAGAACCTGCAACAAGAGTAGAAATAAGAAGTATACCATCTGGGGCAAATGTTCTTATAGACGGTTCATTTGTAGGAGTTACTCCTGTTATTACAGATATACAAAGAGGTCTTAGAAATGTATTATTACAAATGGATGGATTTCAGCAAACTACAGCAACTATTTTTGTAAGTGCTCCACCAATGTTACCATTTGAATACGAAATGCAGCCATTACCATCTATGCCACAACCCCCAGTAGGCACTAACCCGGCTACAAATTTACCTGTTGTAAATCCTCCAGCAACTGCACCACCACAAGTTACTCCTCCTACAATTATACCACCTACAGATACTCCAGTTTTACCAGCCCCACCTAGTGGAATACCTACGGGAGTAATAGAACCTGTTATACCTCCTAATGAAAATAATTCAAATACACAAAATGAAATTTCTTTCATACCAGCATTAGACAACGAGGATGAATAGAAATAACATTTATTTAAAAGTTAAAAAAAGTGGGGCAAAGCCCCACGGCTTTCATTATTACAAAAGAAAGGACAAAAAAATGTACAATTTTAATGAAAATATAAATAGAAAAGGTACATATTCTTTAAAATATGATTTTATGTTAGAGAAAAAAAAGCCAGAGGATGTAATACCTATGTGGGTTGCTGATATGGATTTTAAAACACCAAATGAAATAATAGAATCTATAATAAGAACTGCTGAACATGGTATTTACGGATATACTGAGACGAAAGAAGATTATTTCTTATCTATTTATAATTGGTTTAGCAAAAATTTTGGTTACGAACCTAAAAAAGAGTGGCTTGTAAAAACTCCGGGAGTTGTATACGCTCTTGCGATGGCAATAAAAGCATATACAAATGAGGGCGATTCTATTTTAGTACAAATGCCTGTATACTATCCATTTTTCGATACAGTAATAAAAAATAACAGAATAGTAATAGAAAATAACTTAATATACAAATATGGTAAATATACAATAGATTTTGTAGATTTTGAAAACAAAATAAAATATAATAATGTAAAACTTTTTTTACTATGTTCTCCTCACAATCCTGTTATGCGTTCATTTACAAAAGAAGAACTTCTACAAATGGGTAATATTTGTAAAAAATATGATTGTATAGTTGTTTCTGATGAAATACATTGCGATTTTGTTTTTACAGAAAAAAAACATATTGTTTTTTCAGATGTAGAAGAAAGTTTTAAAAATTTTTCTCTAATTGTTACAGCTCCAACGAAAACTTTTAACTTATCTGGGTTACAGGTTTCAAATACATTTATTGCAAATGAGAAATTGCGAAAAAAATTTGAACTTGAAATATATAAAACAGGTTATCACCAGCTTTCTACTATGGGTATACATGGTTGTATAGCTGCTTATAATTATGGTAGCAAATGGCACAAAGAGCTTGTAAAATACCTAAAGCAAAATATAGAAATAACAATACAATTTTTTAAAACAAAAATTCCAAATGTTACAATACCACCTATAGAAGCAACTTTCTTGATATGGCTAGATTTTTCGTATCTTGATATAGAACAAAAAGAGTTGGAGAATAAAATTTTACATGATGGCAAGGTATGGCTACATAGCGGTACTATTTTTGGAAAAAAACAGGGAAAAGGGTTTATGCGTATGAATATAGGGACTAGTAGAAGTGTTTTGGAAGAAGCGCTTGGTAGGATATATAAATCATTGAAATAATGCGTTATATTTTTGTAGACTTTTTACTTTTGTCTTATCGTAGGTTTTGTAAAAAATAAAAAAATAATAGAGGTTATTATGAAAACAATATTACTAATAAATAGTAGTAAAGAATTGGCCAAATCACATGGTAAACTAAATGACTATATGCAAAGTGTTGCAAAAGACTTTTTATCCTCATATGGATTTAATATTACTCAAACTTTTGTAGATAAAGGCTATGATTTAGAGCAAGAAAGTCAAAAAATCTTAGAAGCTGATATTTTAATTCATCAATTTCCGGGGTGGTGGATGACACATCCATGGATAACTAAAAAATGGATGGATGATGTATTTATGTATAGTGGTAAATTATATAAAAGTGATGGTAGGCATAGTACAGAGCCTGATTTAAATTATGGTACAGGTGGCTTGTGTCAAGGTAAAAAATATATGTTTAGCACAACATGGAATGCACCTATTAGAGCATTTACTGACCCTACACAATTTTTTGAAGGTAAAGGAATAGATGGTGTATTGTTCCATATGCATAAAGCACATCAATTTTTAGGTATGACAGGACTGCCGTCTTTTATGTGTAATGATGTAGTAAAATCACCAAATGTAGAAAAATATAAAGAAGAATATAAAGAACATTTAAACAAGTATATAGTTCAAAACCATTAAAAATGAAAATGATATAAGAACAACACAAGTTTGAGAAAGTTGTTCTTTCCAAGTCTTTTTAACTTGATATGGAGAGAAGAATTAAAAAATATAAAAATAAATAAAAAGAGAGTATTACCGATAATGAAATATTGGTAATACTCTCTATTATTTTAATTGTATGAAATATCTAAAAGTATGTCTTCATATGGAATATACTCTATATTGTTTTCTTCCATTTCGATTAATCGCAGTCTTAATACACCCCGTCTAAAAGCAGAGAGTGCCATTCGGTTTGTATCTTCTAATTCATAGAAATGTGAAGTGAATTGCATTACGTCTAAAATATCTGGTACAGGTATTC
>WRGD01000114.1 GCA_009787355.1 Defluviitaleaceae bacterium
TGTGAGGGTCTATTATCTCTATTCCTATAAATTCATCATCTTTGATATTTAAAACGCATTTCAAAAAGTCTGTTAATATATCAAGGTTTGGTTCAGTTCCGAATATAAGTTTAAATATTAAGTCTATTTTGGGTTTTAGTATTGGTTGTTCTTTTTGTTCTTTTTGTCCCTTTTTCATAGTGTACCCCCTCTTTCTTTTTCTTAAAATTAACAAATTCATTATATCATAAATTTAATTTTTGGAGGTACACTTTTATTGGTTCTTTATCTCCAGCATCAAAATCTAAATATTTATTTTATAACAAAATAATGATATACTTTATATGAAAAAGATTAATACAATTACTAAAATAAAAAACGTTAAATTTTTAAGAAAAGATAACGATATATAAAATAAGCAAATTTTTATAATTCAGTGGTTAGGCAACGGTTAACTAGCCATATCTCGTATTCTTTATAAATGCGTTAATCGAAAAAACGGAGGTAATATGAAAAAAACAGCATTACTTTTAGTATTTATTTTAATTTTTTCTAATGTAAGTGCTATTGGTCAAGTTGTGGATTATTACGTATTTAATACACCACCATTAAATACTTATACAGGATTTGTAGAGGCTACAGGTCTTATAAACAATGCTACATTTAATGATATTTCTGGTCATTGGGCAAATGAAGCAATAATACATTCTGCTTCACTTGGTATTTTGAATTTTCCTGGCAACACTTTAAATCCAGATTTACCAATAACCTTTCAAGAAGGACTCGCCATAGCTGTAAATCTTCTTGGTGAAGGAAATGAAGTATTACAAGAAGGTCTAGATTTTATAAATGACCATGTTGTTGGTGGAGAAGTTTTTTGGGCAGGAACTCTTGAAGATACTATGCACCTTGGTAATTTAGTAGTAGCAAGAGATAATAATATAATTTCAGATATGATGTTTAATGCTCTTGTTGGTATTCCACTATTTAATGAAGATGCTGTTTTTGAACTTGCTATTGAACTTGATACTGCTCAAGAAAATTTAGATTTAGTACAATATATGCAACTAATGGAGCAATTAAATGATATTTTATCCGATGTTATGGAAGAATTTAATATTTTAGACCCATTAGAAGTTTTGGAAATTTTACCAACTAGAACAGATAATATAAGAAGAGATGAACTGGCACGATTTTTAGTTAGAGCTGTTTCCGAAAGTAATGAAATACAATTACCAATTTCCCCAAGAGATATATTAACTTTTAATGACTGGCAAAATATAGGTTCTCAGCAAGCACAATATGTAGAAGCATTTGTAAGACTTAATATAATGCAAGGTATCGGAAATGGTTCTTTTAATCCTGCTGGAACTATAAGCAGAGCAGAAGTAGCACAAATAATAAGAAATTTAGAAGATATTTATTACAATTTACAAAATATACAAAGAAATGTAGGTACAGTAGCTGCAAATAGAGAATCACAAACAGCAGCTACACTACAAGGCGTATCAAATAGAGATTTTTATATAAGGCGACACGACGGAGATGTAGATAGAATTAGGCATACTGTTAGTTATTCTCCTACTAATCAAACAAATTTTGATGTGCCTGTTTTTAGAAATGGTCAAGTAGGAGGTCTTTCTACATTACAAGTAAATGACCAAATAGAATATTTAACACAAGGTAATATAGTAATATATATAAACGTAATAGAAACCGAACAAGTTTTACAAACAGAAATAGGAAGACTAACTGGACTAGACATATCAAATGGTACAATAACACTACGTGATGATAATAACAACCATTTTACATACAATATGACATCGGGGATATTCGGTATAAGCGATGGCAATGAGTATGTTCTAGTAGATGGAAGATTTTTAAGTTTAGAAAATTTACCATTTGGAGATTTTGTAGAGCTTTCACTAATAAACAATTTGGTAAATAATATTTCTTTTATAGGGCAACCAGAGCTTGTACGAGAAATGAGAGGGATTGTTATAGACAATAATCCTACTTTTGGCTACATTACTGTAATAGATAATAATGCAAACATTGTTACGAGATTTTATAATCAAAATAATATGTCTGTACAAAGGCAAGACTATTTTGAAACAGCTGGTGCCGGATATATAGCACAAATGTTTCCACATTTTGCATTTAACCCATTTGCTGCAAATATAGCAGATATACAGCCGGGTGATATTGTTTTTATGCGTTTTGATGAAAACGACCCAACTCTTATAACAGCAATTAGTGCTACCATTCACCCAGTTGTTAGACATGGTTTAGTGCTACAAACATCGAATAATAACGGGGTTACAAGCATTTTGCTTAGATTTGATAATGGTCAAACATCTTGGTTTGATATTGGACCAAATATTTTTGTTACAAGAGCAGGTAGAACAATAAATAATAATCAAATACAAGAGGGAGATAGACTAAGACTTCTTGTAAACCAAGCCATACTTGCACCAGGTCATGTTGTAGAATCTATACTTGAAGTTTCACTTGAAAATGAAGGACATCATATTTCTACAATATTAAATGGTAATCTTGCAGGCATTAACAATATGCAGAACAATTTAATGCTACAAAATTCAAGACCTCTTACTGGGCTTGGTTGGGGTGGTCATACACAAATACAAGAATTAAATTTAAATAGACAAAATATAGATTTTTTCCACGAAAATGAAAGAATAAGTATGGCACATGCACAAAGATTTTTATCTAGAAGTGATTTAAATACTTATGTTGCAATGGATACTAACCCAGCAGGAAATAATATAAGACAAATAACATTTAGAAATGGTAGAGATGAACTTTTAAATGCAGAAACTGTAATATCTACAAACGGAAATGGTGGTTTCTTTATTTCTGGAATAAATGGACTAATAACAACAGATAATGGTACCATAATAAGAAGAGCAGGAAGACAAGTAAGTGGAACAAATATAATGGAAGGAGATATTGTACGAGTTTCACTAAATGGTGGTAATAATGCAGCTGTTGTAGATATATTAGAAAGACCGGGTACAGCAAATGTAGGTATTGCAAGGGTTCGTATAATAGATGTAAATGAAGGTAGTGGCTTTACAGTACAATCTATGGCAACTCTTCAAGGTCATGAATGGATGTTTACTCCTGTAGAACGTACATTTACAATAGACCCAAATACACTATTTTTAAATGCAAATGGATTTGTAAATCCAAATGAATTTATAGGCTTTACAGAAAATTCTGTTGTAGATAGAACATTTACTGTTATATATGACGGTACAAGAGCAACACATATAATAGAGGCACCTTATGGAAATAGAGTTGTTCGTGGTAGTATATTTAATATAAATGAAACTGCAAATACTATAGGTGGTGTAGCTGGTTCTAGAGGAACTATTGGTATACGTGATGCTATGTATCTTCATAATCCATCGCTTAGCCCAGAATATCAGTGGAATAGTATAAGCAATGTCAACCCTGTTATGAATATTATGCTAAACCCAAATACTATTATTATAAGAAATAACAGAGTAGTACAGCCAAGAGATTTGCAAAATGGTGATAGAATAAGAGTCCTTACAAATAATTTACCAGAAACTGTAACTCCGAATGCGGCAGTATCTGGTCAAATAATACTTGTAGATAATTAGTCTATATACTCACGACTTTAAATTTATTATAGTCGTGAGTATTTTATTAAAAAATAGTCGAAAGGAAGTATATGAAACGAAAAATAATACTTGCAATAATTTTAATATTTGTATCTCCAAATATTATATATGCTAGTGCTGGTACGATGAGTTTTTTTGGTGGTATATCGGAAGGGTTACGTATGCCAACTATTACAAATCGGCTATTAAATCCAGCATTAAACGGGAGAAGGAACATTGCAGGTACATATGCCTACAGTGAAATGGTTTTTTTATCTGGAAACCCAAGTGAATTTATAGGTCAGCTTACAGTAGCACAAAGTGGAGGAATTACAGATACTACTAATATGGGTACATTTGTTCTTACCAATATAATAGCACCAAATGCAAATACAGTAGAGGGTACATCTATTGAAAGAAATATAGCTTTTTCTGTTTCATGGAGGCGTGAAAATAATCAAATAATAAAAAACTATTCGGTAAATAACTGGGCTGAAACAATTACTGTATCAGGAAGTACATTTACTTTACAACCAGCTCAAAGTTATTTTATTATTAGTATAATAGAAGATCATAACCCCGGTATTGTTTTTTATCGTGGTAATATTAGTAAAAGAGCAGTATATACAACTGGAACAGGTGATGAAGCAACTCTGGTAACAGTAGAAGCGACTGGTCATATATATGGATTTGACAGTCCTTTTTCCAGTACAGAAACACAAAGTTTAGATGTTTGGGTAATGGCAGATAATTGGCAAATGTCTTACCAAGTAAGACCTACAGTTAGTGTAACAACATCTTTGTTGTACCAGCAAACAACACCAACAGCTATAAGTTTTGCTGGAAACTACAGCCACATTATGACAAATAATAGTATGGCATCTTACGATATTTTTGTAGTACCAGGACCTTACCACTATATACCTACAAGTGGAAGTATAAATATTGCAACACATAACACTTTTGAGCAACTACCAGCTTCTGATATGTCTACTTTACAAGGTCATTTTGCACAGCAAGATATAAGTAGATTATTTGCACAGCAAATACTAACAGGTCCTGTAACGCACTTTAGACCAAATCAGGCAATGACAAGAGGTGAATTTATAGTTGCACTCGTTCGTGCATTACGCATAGAACTTGGAGAAGTTAGACCAAACAATGTTTTTAACCGTACAACAAGAATTGTTTTTCCAGATGTAGAAAGTTCTAGACCAGAATATGTATATATTTTAGGTGCATATAGAGCAGGACTTGCATATGGTCGTGCAGACGGAAATTTTCACTTAGATTCTCCTATAACTAGAGAAGAGGTTATAGCTACTCTTATACGTGCACTTGGTCTTTCTAGTGTTGTTCCTAATCCTATGCCGGTAACAGCGTTTAACGATAGTATGCAAATATCTACATGGGCAACACGTGAAATATCTGCAGCATTAGAACTTGGACTAATAGCAGGTGATTCAAATGGTAATTTACGTCCAAGAGATATTATAACAAAAGCAGAAGCATCAGCACTTATAAATAGATTTATAGACTATATGCGTGAAGATTTGGTATTTGATTATTCAGAGAGAATGATAAATTTTGTTTGGTAAAATATAAATAAAAATATATAGAGGTGTAAATGTACGATATTTCAAAAATAATATCTTCAACTCCACTAGAACTTTTAATAATGACTTACAATCTTTTGTTTGAAGAATTAAATAAAATAATAGAGCATACAAAAAACAAAGATAAAAATATAACAGAAAATATAGAATACTGTCAAAAAATTGTACATTCTTTAATATCTTCTTTAAACTTGGAATATAAAGAAACAAAAGACATATATGATTTGTACTTATATATAAATCATATTTTGTCTAAATGTCTTGCCAAGTCTAATAGAACTAATCAAGAAAATATTATTTTACAAGATATAAAAGGTGTAAAAGAAATATTAGCCGTACTTTTTGATAGTATCTGTAAATTGCCAGATATAGATTCACCACTTCACAATGCCTCATATGTAGGTAATTATAATAGAGACGGTAGTATTTCTGAAATCTATGGAACAAATGAAAGCAAGGATTACAAAGCGTAAATTTTATACCTCTATAAAATCAAATTTGATTTTATAGAGGTATTTTTTAATTTTTATTCTTTTATAAAATATTCTTCATACCAAAGTAAAAATACATATATTGTCCATATTTTTCGGCTATTATCTATTTTACTGTTCTTATGCTTTTCTAAAAGATTTAAAATTTCTTTAGTATTAAAAAACAACTTAGAAGCTTCAGATTCAAAAGCAGTTTTGATTTTTTTGTAATAAAAATCTTCTTTTAACCATATTTTTATAGGTACGGGAAACCCTAATTTTTTCTTAGCTGCAACCTCTTTAGGCAAATATTTTTTAGCAGATAGCCTAAATGCTATTTTTGTATTGTTTTTATCTACTCTAAATTTTGATGGTATTGTTCTTGCTACATTAAAAACTTCTTTGTCCAAATAGGGAACACGAACTTCTAGGCTATGTGCCATGCTCATTTTATCAGCTTTTAATAAAATATCAGAAACAAGCCAAAGATGTATATCCAAAAACTGCATTTGTGTAATTTGGTCATATTTTTTAGATTTCTCATAAATAGGAGATGTAATATCAGATATTTTTATTTTTCCCCTTGTTTTTAATATTTTATTTCTTTCTTCTTCCGTAAAAATTTTTGCATTTCCTAAAAATCTTTCATTTAAGCTTTGGCTTGCTCGTATAATGTAATTTTTTCCTTTAAAATGCAAAGGTATTTTTTTAAAAATTTTTGCAATAAGTACAAGTATTGTTTTAGGTACAATTTGTATTTTTCTTAATGCCAGAGGCTCTTTATATATATTATAACCTCCAAAAAACTCATCTGCACCTTCTCCAGAAATAACTCCTTTTACATAGTTTTTAGCTATATCACTAACAAAATACAAAGCTATAGCCGATGGGTCTGCTAGAGGTTCATCCATATAATATTGTATTTTACTAATATTTTTCCAATATTCATCTGTTGTTATTATTTTATTATAGTTTTCTAGTCCTTTTTCTTTTGACAATTTTTTTGCATACTCTATTTCATTATAATTGTCATAGTCGAAACCAACTGTAAATGTTTTTTTACCACCAAATCTAGCAGCTAAAAGACTAGAATCTACACCACTAGATAAAAAAGAGCCTATCTCTACATCACTTACTTTGTGATGTTCTATAGAATCTTTTATTACCTCGTCTATTTCTTTTACAAAATCATCTATATTTTTATCTTTTTCTAAAAATTTTATATCGAAATACTTGTAAATTTTTATATTTTCTTTTTTTATTTCATTTATATTTTCAATTGTAATATAATGCCCGGGTAATAATTTATACACATTTTTAAAAAAAGTCTCTTCCAACACGGAACATTGAAAAGTAAGATAATTTGTAAGTGCCTCATTATTTACCTCTTTTTTAAAATTTGGGTATTCCAAAATAGCTTTTATTTCAGAGGAAAAAATAAAATTACCTCCTATTTCTGTATAATAAAATGGCTTTATACCAAAAAAATCACGTGCTGCAAATATTTTTTTTTCCTTTATATCGTATATAACAAAAGCAAACATTCCACGTAAATAGGAAAGCAAATCTTCTTTATATTCTTCATACAAATGTAATATTACTTCTGTATCCGATGTTGTATTAAAAGTATGACCCTTTTTTATTAGCATTTCTTTAAGGTTTAAAAAATTATATATTTCACCATTAAAAACTATTACAAGGGACTTATCTTCATTAAACATAGGTTGATCTGCCCCTTGAGAGAGATCTAAAAAACTTAATCTTCTAAAACCAAGGGTTATATTTTTATCTATATAGTACCCCTCACCATCGGGACCACGATGTTTAATTTTACTAGACATTTTTTTTATTACTAAATTATTTTCATCATTGTACTCACTGCCTGTGAACCCACAAATACCGCACATAATTTCTCCAAAATTTATTTCTTTAGTTCTTTATTCATATTCCTGAACTATATAGTTTTCTATATTATTTAAAAATTCAATATTTGCATTTGTAGGCAAAATAGCTATCCATGTAGAGCCAGGATTCAAATTTAAAATATTATAATCTTTATCTAAAAAAACTGTTTGTGAATCAAGACTACTTCGCTGCCATATTATTGGCACATATCTCCCAGCTGTAACAAAATAACCTTCTCCACGACCAAGCATATTTACATCTACACGCCCTTCTGGGTCTCCCGGTATTGCATTTACAGAAGTTTTTTTAATTATTATGTTAGAAACTGTTAAATGACTATCGTCGTATTCGTCTATTTGAGCTAAACCTCTTTGATATCTATAAAATAAACCATTTTCATTATTGAATATAAAATTAGCTGTATGGGAATTAGAAAAAGGTAAAACAATTTCTGTTACTTCTGTACCTTCTGGAATTTGAAATTCTTTATAAAAATTGAACAAGTAAGGTATGTCTTCATATATATCAAAACCACGGCTAGACATATAATTTTTTATATTTTCAAAATTTGTATACGAGCTATGTTCTCTCATTCCAGATGTTCTAAATCTTACCATATCTCTAAAGAAAATACTTCCTTCTAAAATCATACCGTCCAAATTGTGTATTCCCAAATTTCTTATTGCATTATAACCAGTGGGACTACCACCATGGTGAATAAGAACAGCATTATGATTTATAGCAATAGGAGCAAAGTATTCCCTTGTACTTCTTATTGGGCCCACTTTATCTGCCGTAACATTTGTAAATATTGCAATTAACCTTGTTATTCCACCCTCTGCTAAAACCTCATATATAATATCTGCCTGTCCAATTCCACTCTGTGGCAATGCTCTTGGCAAATTGTTTATAACAATAGCCATAGGTCTATTACCTGCAATTTCTTCTAATATCCACGTTCCAGTAAGCGGGTTTATAACCATACCATAGAATGGGTCTATTTCTTCTGGCTCATACTCCTCTGGTTCTAATATTATATTTTCTGTTTCTATTTCTTCAGGTACATAAGTTGTATATATATCATTATTGCCACAACCAATAATAAAAAAAACAATAGTGAAAATAAAAAATTTTATAAATTTTTTCATTTTTTTGATTCCTTACTTTAATTTAAAAAATATACACGCAAGCGGTGGTACAGATATTTTAATACTATTATCGTAACCAAAAGCATGATTATTACATGATATTAAATCTTTTTCGTTTATAACACCAGAACCTCCATATTTTTTTTCGTCGCTATTTAAAATTTCTGTATATATTCCGATTTTTGGTACTCCTACTAAATAGTCGTGATAAACAATAGGAGTAAAATTACACACAATTATAATTGTATCATTTCTACTATGTCTAGAAAAAGCTATAATGCTTTGTTCATTATTATTTACAGCTATCCAATTGAAGCCTTTATTGTCCCAATCCAATTCCCAAAGTTCACTGTTATTTTTGTACAAATGGTTCAAGTCTTTTACATAAAGTTGCATATTTCTATGGCTATCATATTCTAGTAAATGCCAATCAAGGCTATAATTTTCTTTCCATTCATCGAACTGTGCAAATTCGGAACCCATAAAAATTAATTTTTTACCAGGATGACCATACATAAATCCATAACTTAGTCTTAAATTTGCAAATTTTTGCCATAAATCACCCGGCATCTTTCCAATTAAAGAAGCTTTTCCATGAACAACTTCATCGTGGCTAAGAACTAATACAAAATTTTCTGTATAAGCGTACATCATAGCAAAAGTTATATTGTTATGATGATATGACCTATGTATTGGGTCTTTAGATATATACGTTAAAAAGTCGTTCATCCAACCCATATTCCATTTCAAATTAAAACCTAGACCACCATAATTAAGTGGTTTTGTTATGCCTTCAAATGCTGTAGATTCTTCTGCTATTATTAGAGCATGTGGAAAGCGTTCTGATATTATAGAATTTAGGTGTTTCAAAAATTCTATAGCTTCTTCGTTTTCATTACCTCCATATTTATTTGGTATCCACTCTCCATTATTTCTATTGTAGTCTAAATATAGCATAGAACTAACCGCATCTATTCTAATACCATCTATGTGATAAATTTCCATCCAAAAAATAGCATTAGATATTAAAAAATTAGAAACTTCATTTCTTCCAAAATTAAAAACTTTTGTACCCCACTCTATATGTTCTCCTTTTCTTGTATCTTCATGCTCATATAGTGCTGTGCCATCAAAATTTATAAGACCATTTTCATCTTTTGGAAAATGTGCAGGTACCCAATCCAAAATAACACCTATACCAGCATTATGACATTTGTCTACAAAGTACATAAATTCATGAGGATTGCCGAATCTACTTGTTACAGAATAATAACCTGTTACTTGGTAACCCCAGCTTAAATCTAATGGATGTTCTGATAAAGGTAAAATTTCTATATGTGTATATCCCATTTCACATACATAATCTACTAAATCATCTGCAAATTCTTTATATGTTAAAAAATCTCCATTTTCATTTCTTTTCCAAGAACCAAGATGTACTTCATATATATTTATAGGTCCGTTTACAGGATAATTTTTTTTATTCTGATAATCTGAATCGTTCCAATTGTAACCTGATATGTCATAAACAAAAGAAGCTTTGCCTGGTCTAAGTTCGGAAAATTTTGCGTATGGGTCGCTTTTAAGTAAAATATTATTATTTTTAGTTTTTATTTCGAATTTGTATAAATCATAATTTTTCAAATTTGGAATAAATATTTCAAAAATACCAGAAGAATAAACATTTGTCATCTGGTGTATTACACCATTCCAATTATTAAAATTTCCAACAACAGAAACACGTTTTGCATTTGGAGCCCAAACAGAAAATACGATACCTTCTATTCCATTTATAATTGCTTTATTTGCTCCTAATTTTTCATATATATTATAATGATTACCTTTTTTGAAAAGATATATATCGTATTCTGTAATAAAATTTTTAAAAGAATAAGGGTCATAAGTTTCCCAAGTTGTATCTGTAGTAATTCTTAACTTATATTTAAAATAGGAACATTCTAATTGTAATTCAAAGAAACCATCTTCATGTATTTTTTTTAATGCGTATTCTTTTTTTGTTGTATCATTTATACATGTAATTTTTGTTGCTTTTGGTATAAAAGCTCTAATTATTGTTATATCTTCTTTTGTGTGCATTCCTAAAAAATTATGTGGAAAACTATGCTCACCTTTTAAAATAGAGTTTATTTCTGCAGATTTCAAGATGTACCTCCAAAATTTTTATAATAGCCTAATTTAAGTGTATAAAATTTTATAATAGATTTATTTATTACGTACCCCATAATAGTAACAATTTTTTAAAATTAAAGCAATCAAATTACAACCAAAAAATAAGTTTATTTAACATGTTACAATTCTATATTGAGTTTTTTCTATAAATGTTTTAAAATATATCAAAATTAGCTATAGAAAGGGAATTCGATGGATTTTTTAAAACAAATAAAAGAAATTGCAAGTTCCAAAAAAGTAAATATAGTTTTACCCGAAACAAACGACGAACGAATACTCTTAGCATCTGAAATAATAATAAAAGAAAATATTTGTGATTTAACTTTAATAGGCGATAAAAAAGAAATTATAAATCTTGGTTACAATTTAGAAAAAGCAAATTTTTTAAATCCAAAGGAAGACGATTTATCTGAAATATCTAAACAACTATACGAAATAAGAAAAAATAAAGGTATAACAGAAGAAGAAGCAAATGATTTAATAAAAAATCCTCTATATCTTTCTGTTATGCTTATAAAAACAAAAAAAACTCATGGAATGGTAGCTGGTGCAATCAATTCTACTTCTGATGTACTTAGACCAAGTCTTCAAATATTAAAAACAGATTCAAATTCAAAAATAGTTTCTAGTTTTTTTATAATGATAGTAGAGGGTTTCAAAGACCCTTTTATATTTGCAGACTGTGCATTAATTCAAATGCCAAATTCAAACGAACTTTCTGAAATAGCTGCTTCTTCTGCAAGAACGTATAAACAGATTTTTAATAAAGAACCAAATGTCGCCTTTTTATCTCATTCTAGCTTTGGTTCTGCAAAACACGATATGGTTTCTATCGTTAAAGAAGCAGTAAAAATTTCTAAAGAAAAATATCCAGAAATAAATATGGATGGTGAATTACAATTAGATGCTGCAATTGTTCCATCTGTTGCAAAAATAAAAGCACCTAATAGTACAGTAGCAGGAAGAGCAAATGTTTTAATTTTCCCAAATATAGATTCTGCAAATATTGGTTATAAGCTAGTACAGAGATTTGCAAAAGCACAGGCATATGGTCCTATAACACAAGGCTTGTCATATCCTGTAAACGACTTATCTCGTGGCTGCTCTGTAGAAGATATAGTTGGTGTTACAGCAATAACAGCATTTCAAGCACAAAAATTTATATAAATTTAATATTAATAAAAAAAATCAAATTTGGAGAACTTTAAATGAAAATTTTAGTTTTAAACTGTGGTAGTTCCTCTTTAAAGTATCAGTTTATTGATATGATAAATGAAAAAGTCCTTGCGAAAGGACTTTGTGAAAGAATAGGTCTTGAGGCATCAGGTATAAAGCATGAAGGAAGAAAGAAAATAGAAAAAGAAATAATTATGGAAGATCATAAAGATGCAATATCTTCTGTAATAGAAGCAATTTTAGACAAAGAACATGGCGTTATAGAAAATATAAACGAAGTTTCTGCAATAGGTCATAGAGTTGTACATGGTGGTGAAAAATTTAGTGAATCAGTAGTAATAACAAATGAAATTTATAATGCAATAAAAGAATGTTCGGAACTTGCACCATTACACAATCCACCAAATCTTATGGGTATAGATGCTTGCAACACTATTATGCCTAACATTCCACAGGTTGCCGTATTTGATACTGCTTTTCACCAATCTATACCTGAATATTCATACTTATATGCTATACCACTAAAATATTATGAAAAATACAAAATTAGAAGATATGGTTTTCATGGAACTAGTCATAAATATGTAAGTAATAGAGTATGTGAAATTACAAATAAAAATATAAAAGATTTGAAAATAATAACAGCACATCTTGGTAATGGTTGTAGTATTTGTGCTATAGATGGTGGTAATTCTATAGATACTTCTATGGGCTTTACTCCACTTGAGGGTCTTATAATGGGGACAAGAAGTGGGGATTTAGACCCTGCTATAGTATCTTTTATAGCTACAAAAGAAAATATATCTACAAAAGAAGTAGAAGATATATTAAATAAAAAATCTGGTGTTTTTGGACTTTCAAACGTTAGCTCCGATTTTAGAGATTTAGAAGATGCTGCTTCAAAAGGTAACAAAAATGCAGAAATTGCTCTAAAAGCATTTTTTTATAGAGTAGCAAAATATATAGGTAGTTACGTTGCATCACTTAATGGTGTAGATATAATAGTATTTACAGCAGGTCTTGGAGAAAATAGTGCATTTGCACGTGAATCTATACTTTCTTACTTGTCTTATCTTGGTATTTCTATAAATACAGAGAACAATAATACTAGAGGAAAAGAAATAAAAATTTCTACAGATGAATCCAAAGTAGATGTTTATGTAATACCTACAAATGAAGAACTTGTTATAGCTAGAGATACTTACGAACTTTGTAAATAAAAAAATGGGATAAATTCCCATTTCTTTTATTTTTGTATATCTTCAAGCTGGACATAAAGCTCCAAAAGTAAATTTTCTGTTTCTTCTTTTTCTTTAAAAATTTGTGAAAGTGTTACATGGTCTGTTTGTATTTCTGCATCTTGCAATTTTATATCTAGTTCTTTTATTTTTTCTTCATTTTCTACTATATTTTTTTCTATCGATTTTATCTTATTTTGGATTTTTCTTTTTTCTGCATCTTGCAATTTTTGTACTGCACGATTTTCTGCATTTATTTTTTTCTCATCTAATTTATTATTTATATTGTGAGAAATTTCTTCATTTTGGTTATTTTTTTGAGATTTTTTTTCTATATAATAATCATAATTACCTAAATATTCTGTAATATTTCTGTTTAGTTCTATAACTCTTGTTGCAACTCTATTTATAAAATATCTATCATGAGATATAAAAAAACAAGTCCCATTAAAATTATTTAGTGCTTCTTCCAAAACTTCTTTTGAAGTAATGTCCAAATGGTTTGTAGGCTCGTCTAACATAAGAAAATTGCTACCACTTAGCATAATTTTGCAAAGTAAAACTTTTGCACGCTCGCCACCAGATAGTGAAGATATTTTTTTGAATATATCATCTCCAGTAAAAGTGAAAAGTGCCAATGTACTTCTTATTTCTCCATTTTTCAAATATGGATAAGTATTTTGTATCTCTTCAAAAATGTTATTATTTATATTAAGAGCATCTTCTTGGTGCTGCTCATAAAATGCTATATCTACTTTAGAACCAAATATTATATTATCTGTATTTTGTAGTATTGTTTTAAAAAGTGTTGTTTTACCGATACCAACAGGACCTACAAGTGCTACACGCTCTCCTTTTCTTATATCAAAATTTAAGTTTTTAAATAGTGGTTCTAAAGATAAATCTCTTACTTTTAATACTTCATTTCCACTTATTCTATCAGTTGTTAAAAATAGTCTAAGATTTTGTGGAGCACTTAATGGTGCGTTTATTCTATCTATTTTTTCTAAAGATTTTTCTTTACTTCTAGCACGTTTTACAGATTTTTCACGATTAAAAGATTTTAAAAGTGCAATTGAATCTTCTACTTTTTTTATTTCTTTTTGTTGGTTTTCATAATGTTTCTGTAATATTTCAAAATTTATAGCTTTTTTTTCTACAAAAAAATCATAATTTCCATTATAAGTAGTTGTTATACCATTTTCTATCTCTACTATTTTTGTACATATTTTGTTTATAAAGTATCTGTCGTGTGATATTAAAACAACAGCACCTTTATAATCTTTCAAAAACTCTTCTAACCATAAGACAGATTTTAAATCTAAATGATTTGTAGGTTCATCTAATAAAAGTATATTATTGTTGCTTAAAAGTAATTTTGCCATAGATAATGTAGTTTTCTGACCACCAGATAAATTTTTTATAAGCATATCTTCTTTAAATCCAAGACCATTTATTACACCACGTAATCTACTTTCATAAAGATAGCCTTCATTTATTTCAAATTCTTTTAATAAATTTTCGAGTATTTCAAAGTTTTTGTGTTCTGTATCTGTATTTTCTTTAGCTATTCTTTCTGTTAATTCTTTTATTTTATTCTCTAATTTTATCAAATCTTCAAATGCAGATAATAACTCTTCGTATATAGTTTTTCCATCATCAAACATATGTTGACTTAAATATCCTACTTTTGTATTTGATTTAAAAAGAACATCTCCAGAGTCTTTGGGCGTTTCACCTATTATTATTTTAAAAAGAGTGCTTTTACCGGAACCATTTATCCCTAATAATCCTACTTTTTCACCATCTGCTACTGTTAGACTTGCATTTTTTATTAATTCATTTACAAAAGATTTTTTTATATTTATACATGATAGTATCACAATTATTTCCTCGACATTGTCATTCAATATTCTTGCCATTATATCACTAAAAATACAGATTTACAAATATAAAAACAATGTATATAATAAGGAAATGACAAAAAAACAAAAAGCTAAAATAGTAGTAGAAAGATTAAATGAAAACTATCCAACAGAAATAGTATGTTATCTAAACTACAATAAAGATTATGAATTACTTTTTGCTACAATACTAAGTGCCCAATGTACAGATGATAGAGTAAATATAGTAACAAAAGATTTATTTGAAAAATATAAATCCTTGGAAGATTATATAGATGCACCAATAGAAGAGTTAGAAAAAGATATAAAATCTACAGGATTTTATAAAAACAAAGCGAAGAGTTTAAAAGAATCAGCTTTTAAATTATTAACAAATTTTAATGGAATTTTGCCCTCCGAAATAGAAGAATTAATTACATTATCAGGTGTAGGTAGAAAAACAGCAAACGTTGTAAGATGTCATATTTTTAAAATACCAAGCGTTGTTGTAGATACCCATGTAAAAAGAATAACAAATAAATTAGGCTTAACAACAAACACAGACCCAGTAAAAATAGAATTTGATTTAATGAAAATACTACCTAAAAAAAGTTGGATAGCATACAATCATCAAGTTATAGCTCATGGTAGAAAAATATGTAAAGCACCTACACCAAAATGTGCAACTTGTTTTTTTACTGATATATGTACAGATTATAAAAAAAGAAACAAAATAGATTAAAAAATCGAAATTTTTCGATTTTTTAATCTATTTTTTGCTTAAATTCTCTTGCAGCCTCACGTTTAATATCTTTTTGTGCAATATCTCTTCTTTTATCGTGAATTTTTTTTCCTTTTGCAAGAGCAATATCTAGTTTTACATAACTTCCATTAAAATATATTTTTGTAGGAACAATTGTAAAGCTATCTTTTGTTGTAGCACCAAAAAGCCTGTTTATTTCTTTTTTATGAAGTAAAAGTTTTCTTTTTCTAATAGGGTCTTTATTAAATATATTTCCAAATTCGTAAGGACTAATATGCATATTTAATATGAATGCCTCCCCCTTTTCTATTTTAATAAAACTATCTTTCAAATTACATTTTCCAGAACGTAAGCTCTTTACCTCTGTACCATGAAGTTCTATTCCAGTTTGAAAAGTTTCCTCTATAAAAAAATCAAAAAAAGCTTTTTTGTTTTGTGCAATTAATTTAATTTTTCTTTTTTCCATAACAATCCTATTGTTTTTAAAATTTATAATAAATTGAACTGTAATGTTCCGTCTATATAAAAATAAAATCTATTTTACCCTCATTTACAGCTATAAGTTGTACTTCTACAGAATCACCAATAGCATATATTTTTCCACCAAATTCTCCGACATATCTATATTTTTCTTTTTGGTATATATAATTATCATTTTTAATATCAGAAATTCTAACCATGCCCTCTATAGTATTGGGTAAGCTAACATATATGCCCCAAGAAGTTACAGAAGATATAATGCCATTAAAAATCATTCCCAACTTATCTGACATATACTGTGCTTTTTTATAAGAAAGTACATTTCTCTCTAGTTCTTCTGCTCTTTTTTCTAGAAATGAGGATAATGAAGCTATTTCCTCTATATTTTTACTAAATTTATTTAGGTTTTCTCCATTTATATGAGCTTTTATAACTCTGTGTATAAATAAATCTGGGTAACGTCTTATAGGAGATGTAAAATGGCAATAATATTTAGTAGAAAGACCAAAATGTGAGGTATTATCAGAACTATAATTAGCATGTTTTAAACTACGTAAAATAACGTGGTTTATTATCATTTCTTCTTTTGTGTCTTTTATATTTTGTAAAAGTAATTGTATATTTTTAGGATGGTCTTTATTTCCTTTTAGTTTATATCCAAAATTCGAAATAAAAACATTTAATTCCTCCAATTTTTCCTTGTCTGGCTTTGTATGGTTTCTATATATAAAAGGTGCAGACAACCAAAAGTATTCTTGTGCTATAGTTTCATTAGCTATTAACATAAATTCTTCTATTATGTTTGTTGCTGTATTTTTTTCTCTTAAAACTATATCTTCTATTTTTCCATGCTCATTTAACAAAACTTTAGATTCGGAAACAGAAAAATCTAAAGAACCTCTTTTGAACCTTTTATTTCTTAATATTTTTGCTAAAGATTCCATAGTTTTTAAATCTTCTATATAATTTTCATAGCCATGAATAGGATTTTGCAAACTGGCAAAAACTTCTGTATATGTCATACGTTTAGATACATTTATTATAGATTCTACAGTATTATGGTCTATTACATTTCCATCCTTATCTATTTTCATAAAAAGACTAAGTGCAAGTCTATCCTCGTTTTCTGTAAGAGAACAAATACCATTAGAAAGAGAATGTGGTAACATTGGTATAACTCTATCTATCAAGTATATAGATGTTCCCCTATTTTTTGCTTCTTCATCAAGTACCGTACCATTTCTTACATAATGAGATACATCAGCTATATGAACACCAAGTGTGTATATATTGTTTTCAAAAGAAATAGAAATAGCATCATCTAAATCTTTTGCATCCTCACCATCTATTGTTACAATTTTCAAATTTCTTAAATCGGTTCGATTTTCATATGGAGAATTTAAAACAAGCTGTGCTTCATTTAAAACTTCGTTAGAAAAAGATACTCTTATATTTGCCTCTTTTATTATAGACAAAATATCTACACCTGGGTCATTTTCGTGTCCTAATATCTCTATAAGTTTAGCTTCTATATTTTTATTTTGGATAGTTGGATATTTTGTTATTTTTACAACTACTATATGACTATCTACTATTTTTGAAGTTTTTTTAATTACTATTTCAGGAATTAAATTATTTTTTGGAGTAATTAATATACTATTTTTTCTAATATTAGCTGTTCCTACTACAGTTTCTATATTACGTTGAGTTACTTTTAAAACTTCTCCATAATCTCCCATGATTTTTATAAAAACTGTATCACTATGCATAGCACCATTTACACATTCGAATGGTATAAAAATATCTTTTTTCATATTTTCTACTGCTACAAATCCAAAGCCTTTTACTGTATTGTGAAAAACACCTTTATAAATACCTAGATTTCTTGGAAGTGTAATAGTATTTTTTTTAGTAAGATAAACATCACCATTTTTGATTAATGTATTGACAAACTCATTAAATTCTTCTTTTTTTTCCTTAGTAATAAAAAGAAGATACGACAAATCAGAAATTTTAATTGGTTTAGATATTTTTAATAGAGCATCTAATATTAGCTCTTTTTTATTTTCAAATTCTTCATTTGTTTCTGTTTTTTTCATTATATTTTTTCCATAAGACCTATATATAAAAAATGTGAAAAATAAATACATTTTTCACTAAAATTCTTTTCTATATTACTGTTAAAACAACAGACAAAATGATAAGTAAAGCACCTAAAATTTTTGTATATCTGTGAAGAATACCTTCTTTTGAACGTCCTTTATTTTTTTCCCAATATGTGCTAGGAGATGAACCCATACCACCCATTGCACCACCGAGTCCAGATGATTTTTTTTGCTGTGCTAAAATAACTATTATAAGTGCAAGTGCAACTAAAAAATAGACACCAGCAAGTATCATATATAATACGCTCATACTTTCTCCTCCTGATTTTTTATTTTCAGTGAAACCTACGTGAATTTTATCAAAATTTAATATCTGTGTCAAGTAGGTGTTTTTAAGATTCATATCTCTTGTTGTAGGAGCGTCAAACATGGGTAATCGAGTAGGAGGCTATCCAATAATTGAATAGCCGACCTCTCACACCACCGTACGTACGGTTCCGTATACGGCGGTTCTTTAGTTTACTAGATA